>NZ_CP149798.1:5040599-5345799 GCF_037940415.1 Streptomyces sp. f51
CGATGCCGTCGGGGCTCTCCATCGCGAGCGCGGCCCGCACCACCGCCGCGGCCTGCTCGTCGCGCCCCGCGCTCGCCACGAGCGCCGCCACGAACTGCTCGACGAGCCAGTCCCGCAACTCGTCCAGCGGCGGTTCCTTGTCCTCGTCGAGCCAGATCAGCGAGGCGGCCTCCACGGCGGTGATCCACATCCGCACGGTCATCCGCAGCCGGGGCCCGGGATCCTTCACCGCGAGGTGAACGAGGATGTGCTCCGCCGCCGCCCGCCTGACCCCGTCGACTATGGCCGTGGTCCGCGAGGTCTCGATGACGCTCCCGCCGTGGAGCAGGGCGCTGAATCCGGCGTCGTGCTGGTCCACGAACGCGAGGTACCGGTCGAGGGCCCGGGAGAGCCGCTCGGACAGCGGCCCCTGTGCCGGCTCCGCGAAGCACTGCTCCAGCTCCTCGGCGGCGGACCGCAGGGCGGCCTCGTACAACTGCTGCTTGCCGCCCGGGAAGTACCGGTACACGAGCGGCCGCGACACCCCGGCGCTCTCCGCCACGTCGTCCAGCGAGACGTCCTCGGGCACCCGCTGGGCGAACAGCGACAGCGCCGCTTCCAGCAACTGGCTGCGCCGCTCCTCGACACTGAGCCGACGGTAGGCGGGGGTGGAAGCCTGCGAGGTCATACCGCGAGCGTAACCGCCCCCGCCCCGACCCTCCCGTACGGCGGCCAAGCCCTGCCCGACCCCCGCCGCCCGCGCACCCACCCGCAACCACCGAACCGGCGAGGGCCATCCGCCGCGGCACCGCAGCCGTCGATCCGCCGCGGCCCCGGCCACGCACCCACCCGCAGCCCTCGAACCGGCGAGGTCCATCGGCTGCGGCCCCGCAGCCGCCGAACCGGCGAGGTCCATCCGCCGCGGCCCCGGCCACGCACCCACCCGCAGCCGCCGTACGACGCGAGGGGACGTGCCGGTACATCAAATGCCCGCAGGCCGGACGGATCGGAACTCGCCCGCACCTCCGCACCCCGCTGGGATCCGTTCGGATGCGGGCGGATGTACCGGCACGGCCCCGCCCCACCCGGCACCCGGGCGCCGACAGCACCTCGGCGCCGACAGCACCTGGGCGCCGGCAGCACCCGGCTCCGACAGCACCTCGGCGCCGACAGCACCTGGGCGCCGGCAGCACCCGGCTCCGACAGCACCTCGGCACCGACAGCACCTGGGCGCCGGCAGCACCCGGCTCCGACAGCACCCCGGCGCCGACAGCACCGAGCGCCGACGGCCCCCCTCGACGCCCCGAGCGAACCGGCACCCGGGGCAGGCGCCTCAAGCCAGCAACCCCGACGACTTCCAGAGCCGCCGCCCGGCCCCCCGCAACACCCCGATCTCGTCCAGGAAGTCCGTCAGCTTCCTGGCCCCGGTCTGCATCACGTCCCGCCGGTGCCCGCTGGCCTTCACCTGCGCCACGGCCTCGCGCCGGTCGAGCCCGATGTTCGTATAGACCTCGGGATTGACGAACGCCACCGAGAACACGCGCGCGAACTCACCCGAGGTGACCCGCGTGAACTCCTGCGACCACCGCGGAGCGGTCAGCATCTGCCGCCGCAACTCCTCCCGCGCGTACCGGACATGCCGGGCCTCCTCCACCACATGGATCCGCGTGACCCCCCGGACGAGGGTCTGCACCCGCTCGTCCGGGAACGTCAGCCGCTGCATCCAGTCGAGGATCTCCTCACCGAGCAGGGTCGCGGTGAACGACCCCGGAGTGGTCGAGACCGTCTTGAACACCCGCCCGAGGTTCAGATGCGCCCGGCTCACCGGGTAGTGCGGCGTCCCCCCGCGCGTGATCAGCCGCGCGAACATCTTCGAGTGCCGGCACTCGTCCTCGATCTCGGTCAGCGCGTACCGCACATGCGCACTCGTCGCCGCCTTGTCGTAGATGTGCCGCACCAGCAGCTGCATCAGGATGATCTCGAACCAGATGCCCAGCGAGGCCAGCGCGGCCGCCTCGTGCTGCGACAGCGCGATCCGCTGCTCCTCGCCCATCTTCCGCCACAGCGGCGTGTCGTACAGCGACACCAGCTCGGGCGGCCAGAACCACTTGCCCTCCTCGAAGGGCGCGTCCCAGTCGAGCTCCTTGTCGGGGTCGAAGGAGTGCTTGGCGGAGGAGTCGAGGAGGCGCTCGGCCACCTGCTCCCGGTCCTTGAGCAGACCGAGCGCGTCACGGAGCACATCGGCCTCGGGCACCGTCGTCATGGCTGTTCCCACCTCGTCGTACGGGATCACTTCAGAAGTTACCGGCGGTCACAACTTATGAGACTGCCTGTCAGTAAGCTCGTCAATCCCCTGTGCCGGACTTGTTGACGACGCGTCTACTCCGTGTGAGCCTGCGAAGTATGCCGACGCATGAGCTCTACGCCGCGGATTCGGGAGATCCCCACTGGCAGATACCGGCCTCGGGAGCGGCCCGTTTCAACTGGGAGTACGACGACGGCCGTGACCGGCTGCTCGCCCTCTACCAGAAGGGCAAGGACAAACAGTGGGACGGACAGAAACGCATCGACTGGAGCCTGGAGGTCGACCCCGAGGACCCGCTCGGCACGCCCGACGAGGCGATGACCCTGTACGGCACCCCGTACTGGGCGAAGATGACCGGCCGCGACAAGGGTGAACTCCGCAAGCACTACACCGCCTGGCAGTTCAGCCAGTTCCTGCACGGCGAGCAGGGAGCGATGGTCTGCGCGGCACGGATCGTGGAGTCGGTCCCGGACCTCGACGCCAAGTTCTACTCGGCCACCCAGACCATGGACGAGGCCCGGCACGCCGAGGTCTACTCCCGTTTCCTGCACGAGAAGATCGGGATGCTCTACCCGATCAACGACAGCCTTCAGTCCTTGCTCGGCGACACCCTCCGCGACTCGCGCTGGGACATGCCCTACCTGGGCATGCAGGTCCTGATCGAGGGCCTGGCCCTGGCCGCGTTCGGGCTGATCAGGGACACCACCGACAAGCCCCTGCCGAAACAGATCCTGTCCTACGTGATGCAGGACGAGGCCCGCCACGTCGCCTTCGGCCGGATGGCCCTGCGCGACTACTACCGGCAGCTCTCCGACGCCGAACTCCGCGAACGCGAGGAATTCGTCATCGACGGCTGCTACTTGATGCGGGACAGGCTCCGCGGGGTCGAGGTCCTGGAGAACTTCGGCATCCCGAAGGCTGAGGCCGAGGAGTTCAGCGAGAACTCCGAATTCCTGCACCTGTTCCGCCAGTTGCTCTTCAGCCGCATCGTCCCCTGCGTCAAGGACATAGGCCTGTGGGGCGAACGCCTCCAACGCGCCTACGTCGACATGGGCGTCTTCGACATGGGCAACACCAACCTGGACCAGCTGATGACCCAGGACGAGGCCCTGGCCGAACAACTGGACGCGGAACGCTTCGCGACGGAGGAACGCCAACGAGTCACGGAAATAGAAACCACACTGGAGGAGGGCCGCGAAACCCCCGGGTGATCCCGTCCCCGCGACCCGAGCACCGCGGTTGAACCGGGACGTCCCGCCCCGGCCGCTCGGGGCCGCTCGGGGCCGCCCGCGCTCCCCGGCGTGGAGGCGCCCCGTCCCGGCCGCTCGGGCGGTCCACGCCCCCCGCGCGGAAGCGCCCCCTCACGACCCCAGGACCGCCTCCATCACCGCCCGGGCGATCGGGCCCGCGAAGCCTCCGCCGGTGACGTCCGCCCGGTCCGCCGCCGCGTCCTCGACGACCACCGCGACGGCCACCGCGGGCTGCGTGGCGTCGTCGGCGCGGGCCCAGGAGATGAACCAGGCGTACGGGGTGCCGGAGTTGCCGATGCCGTGCTGGGCGGTGCCGGTCTTCGCGCCGACGGTGGCACCGGGAATGGCGGCGCTGGTCCCGGTGCCCCTCTCCACCACGTCCGTCATCAGCTCACGCATGCGCTGCGCCGTCGACGCGCTCATCGCCTGATGCAGGATCCGCGGACCGGTCGTCGTCAGCGTCGCGCCGCCGCGCGTGGTCGTCCGGTCCACCAGATACGGCGTCCTGACCGAACCGTCGCCCGCGACGGCCGCCGCGATCATCGCCATCTGGAGGGGAGTCGCCCGGGTGTCGAACTGCCCGATGGACGACAGAGCCAACTGCGCCCGGTCGAGCCGCAGATCGAAGTTGCTGGGCACGACCGAGAAGGGGATGCGCAGCTTGCGGTCGTTGAAGCCGAAGCCCGCCGCCGTCCTCGTCATGCCGTCGAGCCCCACGTCCACGCCGAGCTTCGCGAAGACCGTGTTGCAGGACCAGGTGAAGGCGTACCGCAGGGAGGCGTCCTCGCAGCCCTCGATCTCGTTCGTGAGCCTCGTCGTGGTGCCGGGAAGCCGGTACGGGTTCGGCGACCTGGTCGGCGCGTCGACGTCGTCCACGACCCCCGAGTCCAGCGCCGCGGCCGCGGTCAGCACCTTGAACGTCGACCCCGGCGGATACGTCTGCCGGATCGCCCGGTTGAGCATCGGCTTGTCGTCCTGGCCGTTCAGCCGCGCCCAGGCCCCGGACGCGGCCGCCCCCGTCCCGGACAGCCGCCCGGGATCGTAGGACGGGGTGGAGACCAGCGCCAGGATCCGGCCGGTGGACGGTTCGATCGCGGCGACCGCCCCCCGGCGCGAACCGAGCCCCTCGAAGGCGGCCCGCTGCGCCGCCGGGTCGAGCGTGGTGACGACCCTGCCGCCGGCGCCCCGGGCCCGGGTGAGGCCGTTGAGCAGCGGCAGCGGCGTGAGCATCGGGTCGGTGCCGGACAGGACGCCGTCCTCGGTGCCCTCCAGCAGGGTGGACCCGTACAGCTGCGAGGCGAAGCCGGTGACGGACGCGTACAACGGGCCGTCCAGGTACGTCCGTTCGTAGCGGAACTGCCCGCCCGTGTCCCGGGAGCCGGTGATCGTCCGGCCGTCGACCACGATGTCCCCGCGCGGCTGCCCATAACGGGCGATCGCCGGGCGGCGGTTGCCGGGATTGCTGTCGTACGACGGCGCCTGGACGACCTGGACGCGGGCGGCGTTGACCAGGAGTGCCACGAACAGCACGGCGCACAGCCCGACGGCCCGGCGGATGTACTTGGTCACGGTGCCGGTGTCCCGTCGTACTGACCGCGGGCGCAGTCGCTGATCCGGATGAGCAGGGCCACGATGATCCAGTTGGTGACGACCGAGGAGCCGCCCTGGGCGAGGAACGGCATCGCCATGCCGGTCAGCGGGATCAGCCCGGTCACGCCCCCCGCGATGACGAAGACCTGGAGCGCCACGATCGAGGCGAGGCCGACCGCGAGCAGCCGCCCGAACGGGTCGCGCAGCGCGAGGCCCGCGCGGTAGCCGCGCTCGACGAGGAGGGCGTAGAGGACGAAGACGGCGAGCAGTCCGGCCAGTCCCAGTTCCTCGCCCGCGGTGGCCAGGATGAAGTCGGACTTGGCGGCGAAGCCGATCAGGACCGAATGGCCGAGCCCGAGGCCGGTGCCGAGCATCCCGCCGGCGGCGAACGCGAAGAGCGACTGGGCGAGTTGGTTGGGTCCCTGGCCCGCGGTGATCGAAGCGAAGGGATCCAGCCAGTCCTGGACCCGGCTGTGCACATGCGGTTCCAGACGCCCGACCGCGACCGCGCCGAGGCAGGCGAGCAGCAGCCCGACCGCGATCCATCCGGTGCGGCCGGTGGCGACGTAGAGCAGGATCACGAACAGGCCGAAGAAGAGCAGCGAGGTTCCGAGGTCCCGCTCCAGGACCAGGACCAGGACGCTGAGCAGCCAGATCGCCACGATCGGGCCGAGGACGCGGCCGGTGGGCAGCTGGAGCCGCCGGAACCGCCAGATCTGCCGGCCGCTGTAGGCGAGCGCGTTGCGGTTGGCGGCGAGGTAGCCGGCGAAGAAGACGGCGAGCAGGACCTTCGCGAACTCGCCCGGCTGGATGGAGAATCCGGCGATCCTGATCCAGATGCGGGCGCCGTTCACCGCAGGGAAGAAGATCGGCAGGACGAGCAGGGCGAGGGCGCCGACCACCGAGACGTAGGTGTAGCGCTGGAGGACCCGGTGGTCGCGCAGACAGAAGACCACGACGATGAAGAACGCCACGCCCAGCGTCGACCAGATGAGCTGGATCGGCGCCGCCCGGTCGTGCGGGGTCTCCAGGTCGAGCCGGTAGATCAGCACCAGGCCCAGGCCGTTGAGGAGCACGGCGATGGGCAGCAGCAGCGGATCGGCGTACGGGGCCCGCAGGCGCACGGCGACATGGGCGAGCAGCGCGAGCACGCCGAGCCCGGCGCCGTAACCGGCGGCGCCGGGCGGAACGGTGCCGTGCCTGGCGAGACCCACGGCGCAGTAGCCGTACACGCAGAGCAGGACGGCGACGACGATGAGGGCGAGCTCGATGCCACGGCGTCGGGGCAGGCGTTCAGCGGGAGGGGCCGGGTCCACCGCCACGGCCGTTCCGGACATTCCGGGCAGGATCATGTCCGGAACGTAGCAAGCGGGCGACGTGATGTCCCGCTGTGCGGCGACGAAACGGGCCTCAGCACCAGCGGGGCGACGGACCGATGTTGTCGATGTAGCGGGCGGCGCCCCAGGCCCAGGTGCCGTCGGTGAGGAGGTACCACAGCGGGTTGCCGCCGACGTTCTCGCCCGGGGTCTTGCAGAAGATGGAGACGATCTCCCCCTGCCGCGCGACCCGGATGAGCTGGCTGCCGCGGGTCGGGGAGCTGCGCAGGGCCAGGCCGCCGCGGGCGGTGATCCGGCCCTGGTACAGGCGCGGGTTGTTCTGGTTGCTCTGACCGAAGCCGTCGCCCCGCCCGTTCCCGTCGCCCCGCCCGTTCCCGTCGCCCCGCCCGTTCCCGTCACCTCGGCCGTTCCCGTCACCTCGGCCGTTCCCGTTCCCGTTGGACGGTTCGCGCCCCGTGCCGCCCCCTCCGCCGCCGCCGTTGTTCCACGAGTGGCCGTTGCCGCCACCGCCACCGCCGTCGCCGCCGTTGGTCCAGTTCTGGTTGCCCCCGCCGCCGCCCCCGTTGTTCCACGAGTGGCCGCCGCTGCCGGTGCCCTGCTCCCGGCCGTCACCGCCTCCGCCGCCCCCGTTGTTCCACTGGTGGCCGCCGGTGCCGTTGCTCGACTGGTGGTTGTCACCGCTTCCGTTGCCGCCGTCGCCGTCGGCGAGGGCGGGGGTGGCACCGGCGAGGGCGACGAGGCTGCCGGCGGCGAGGGCCATACCGATTCGGGTGTACGTGGACCGCAGGGACATGGAGGGCTCCTCCAGGAAGGGGGTGAAGCTGACTTACCGCCACATTAGGATCGCGAGCCGGGGACCGCAGTTCACGCTCCGCCATCGGAGACGCCCGGCTCCCTCCGGCCGTCCTGAGGGAGCGTCAGCGTGGCCACCGCACCGCCGTCCGGCGCGTCGGCGAACTCCAGCCGCGCACCCAGGACCTCCGCCTGGCCGAGCGCGATCGTCAGGCCGAGCCCGTGGCCCTTCGCACCGCCCTCGGTACGGAAGCGCTGCGGACCGTGCTCCAGGAGATAGCCGGGATACCCGTCCCCGTGGTCCCGTACGGTGACGACCGGGCCGTCCAGGGTCAGCACCACCGGCCCCCTGCCGTGCTTGTGGGCGTTCGCCACCAGGTTCCCGAGCACCCGCTCCAGCCGCCGCCGGTCGGTCTCGACCCGCACACCCCGCACCACCCGGACCTCGGTGTCGGTCCCCGACGCGCGCACCACCCGTTCGGCCAGGGGCACCAGCGGCTCCGAGTCCAGCTCCAGACGCTCGGTACGGGCGTCCAGCCGGGAGATCTCCAGAAGGTCCTCGGTGAGCATGCGCAGCGTGGCCACCCGGTCGCGCACCAGCTCCGTGGGCCGCCCGGGCGGGAGCAGTTCGGCCGCCGCGTGCAGCCCGGTCAGCGGCGTACGCAGCTCGTGCGCCACGTCCGCCGTGAAACGCTGCTCGCTCAGCAGCTTGCCCTGGAGCGAGGACGCCATCGTGTCGAGCGCGCCCGCGACCGCGGCCACCTCGTCCTGCGGCCGCGACGGGTCCTGGGCCCGCGGGTCGTTGACGCGCGCGTCCAGGTCGCCCGCGCTGATCCGCCGTGCCACCCGCGCCGTCGCGTGCAGCCGGCGCGTCACCCGGGTCACCGCGAACACGCCGACCAGCAGGGTCACGCCGATCGCCAGGGCCGAGGACCACACGATCGCCCGGTCCAGGGCGTCGATGGCGTGCGCGCCCTGGGCATAGTCGAACTGGACGGCCAGCGCCCGACCTCCGCCGGCGGGCCCGGCCGCCCACATCGTGGGATGCGCGTCGTGCTCGCCGACCATCGTGCCCCGCTTGCCGTCCGCCGCCAGCTCCCGCAGCCGCGGGGGCAGCCCGGGAGGGTCGACGCCCGCGTCCGGCGGCAGCCGGTCGCCCGCCTCGTAGGCCGCGGTGACGTCGGCGAGCCGGCCGAGCGCGCGGTCGCGTGCCTCGCCGACCGTCTGCTCGGTCACCGAGACGTGCACCAGGGCGCCGAGGAGGGCCACGAGACAGCAGCACATCACCGCGATGAACGCCGCCGCCTTCCAGGTGAGGGTGGCGGTCCAGTGCGGCAGACGCAGCGGCCGCCTCATGACGCGCCCGCGGACGGAGGGAACACGGTGTCGGCCGCCGGGGGGACCGCGGAGGGGGATCCGGTGGGGGAGGCGGGCGTGGCGGACGCCCGGCGGGCGGAGGGGGACCGTCCGGGGGTGGGCGAGCCCGCGCGCGTCGGCGGTCCGACCCGCAGGATCTCGTCACGGGTCGCCAGCATCGCGTTCTGGTGCGGGTCCCAGGACCAGACCGTACGGAACTCGTATCCCGGCAGGGTCGAGGGCGAGCGGATGATCACATCGCGGCCCGCCAGCTCCACGCTGACCACGCTGTCCGCCGTCCCCATGACCTGCACCAGCCGGTGATCCAGGAACGTGTACACGCGTACGGCCAGCTGGTGGGCGGGAAAACGGATGCCGAGCACCATGTCGGCCTTCCCGTCGCCGGTCAGATCGCGGTAGTACGCCCGCAGGACCGGGCACGTCCGGCCCCGCGCGCCCGGCCGTCCGCAGTCCTTGAGCTGCCGCGCCGTCTCCGCGTACGCCGCGTGCGGGCCGCTGTACTCGTCCGGATGGGCCGCGACCTCGGCGCGTACGACCGCGACCGGGTCCAGGGCGCGGATGTCGTCGCCGGGCGCGGTGACCCCCTTGACGGTCTCGGTGTCCGCCTCGCCGTAGTCGACCGCGGGCGTCGAGGCGGGCGGCAGCCGAGGCCACAGCCGGGTCGGGCCGACCGCGGCGGGGGTCGCGCCGGCGGAGTGCAACGCGCCGGAGTCACCGCAGCCGGCCAGGACGGTGACGAGGAGGGCGGCGAGAGTGGTGGCGCGGGTGCGGGTGCGGGTGCGGGTGCGGGTGCGGGCGCGGGCGCCGGCGCCGGCGCCGGCGGTGGCGAGGTGGGCGGGGTGGCCGGTGCGGGGTGACCGCTCGGTTCCGTCGGTGCCGGCAGTCGTGCCGGTTCGGCCGGGTCCGTCGGTGCGGGCGGTCCTGCCGGCGGTTCCGTCAATCCGGCCGGTTGTGTTGGTACGGCTGGTTCCGTCGGCGGGGCCGGTTGTGTCCGTACGGCTGGTTCCGTCGGCTGGGCCGGTTGAGTCCGTAGGGCTGGTCCCGTCAGTGCGGCCGGTCGTGTCCGTACGGCCGGTTCCGTCGGTGCGGCCGGTGCTGCCGGCACGCCCGTTTCCGTCGGTGCGGCGGGTTCCGGCGGGCCCTCGCGCGAGGCGGCTGCGGATCACTGCGCTCCCGTGTCCGGGCCGCCCCGTACGAGCGCGCCGGAGCGCCGCCACCGTACGGGACCGGCGAGGGAAAGGTTGTCGTCGCGGGATGACGGCCGGGGCCGGGCGCGCACCGGACGGCCGCGCACGACCGGGCCGACCGGCCGACCCGTCCCCCCATTCACGCAGAGATCCCCTGCGCCCGCACGGACGGCCACGGCACCCGGCCCTCGCTCCGCCCGAACCGCTCCTCGCCGCGCGAGTCCCCGGGTCCCGCTCTCCGGGTCCCCGGGGTTCCGGGGTTGCGCTCCCGGGCCTCCTATTCCGCGAGCTCTTCCAGGAGCCGGGCCGTGGACAGCCCGGCCCGCAGATACTCCACGAACAGCTCGTTGTGCAGCGCCCAGGGCGAGCGCCGGGCCCTGATCAGCCGTATCGCGTCGTCGGTGGTGTGCCCCGCCAGCACGAGCGCGTGGGCGACGACCAGCCCCGAGCGGTTGTACCCGTGATAGCAGCGGACGAGCACCCTGCGCCCGTCCTCCAGCGCGTCGTCCGCGGCCCGCGCGAGCCGCATGACCCCGGTCAGCTGCGTACCGTCGAGCGGCCCGTCCGGGATCGGCCACACATGATGCTCGACCCCCGCGTCGGGGCCGTGCCCCGGCTGCCGCAGCAGCGTCAGGACGAGGTCGAACTCATCGCGTACGACGGCCGATTGCGGATGCCCCGAACGTCCGGCGAACTCGTGCCCGCCCATCCACAGACCGGGCACGATCTCACTCCACGGGCTCTCCGGGACCGGAACATCCGGATATCTTCTGCGAGTTCGCAACAGCGCCTCCCACCCAACCGCCCCAACTCCTGCCAAAGGTAACCGGGTTCTTGCCCACGGAGCACCCCGCCTGTTCCCATGGTCATGGGGTGATGGTGCATGAACGGACTGCGCGTCGTACCGGCCCGGCGGCACGGACAGGAGCGCCTGTACGTCTGCGGGACCGACGGCAGGAGCGTCGCCTGGTACGACCGTGACACGGCCAGGGTCAACCTGCTCAGCGAGGACCGGCGCGAGGACGTGCTCCTCGTCCTGGGCCCGTTCCTGACCGGCCCGGTGACGGTCGGACCGCCGCCCGTCCCCACCCCGGCCGAACTGGCCCGCCTGGCCCTCCACCCGGACGACGACCTCGCGCCGAACCGGCCCGGCGAGGCCCTGGTGGTCGACCTCGACCGGGACCCCGGCCCCGCGCACCGGTTGCGCCCCGACCTGCGACGCCGCGCGCTCGCCGCGGAACAGACCGTCGGCGCGGCCCTCGACCGGCTGGAGGGAGGCGGCTGGCACACCCTGCACTCGCTCCCGCTCCCCGGCGGCGACCGCATCCACCATCTGCTGATCGGCCCCGCCGGCCTCTTCGCCGTGCACGCCCTGTACGCCCACAAGCAGCGCGTCCGCGTCGACGGCCCGATGGTCACCGTCGGCCGCCGCGAAGCACGCCCGCTGCTGCGCCGGGTCCGCGCCGACGCCGACCGCGCGTCCCACGCCCTGACCGCCGAGGTCCGCGCCGTCCTCGCCGTGGCCGGACCCGCCCGCCTGGACGCGCCGGCGTCCGCGCGCGAGGTCCGCGTCCTGCGGGACACCGACCTGGCGGGCCTGGCCCGGCTCGGCGGGGTGCTCAAACCGGCGGACGTGGAGGCCCTGCACGCGCTGGCCCGGGACCGGCGCACCTGGCTGAGGCTCTGAGCCGGGACGAGTGCCCAGGGGGCATGGCTCGGGGGGCCGTGCGGGGCGCTCGGCGCTGCCGGGCGGCCGCCGGGCATGCTCTGGGCTCCGGGCAGCCGTCCGGCGACTCAGGGAAGCCGTCCGGCGCGCTCCGGGTCGAAAAGCGGGGCCAGGAGATCGCCGAAGTCCCGCACCCGGGGTGCGATGTCCGCCGCTTGGAAGGCCAGTTGGGCGGGAGACCCGCATCCCTCGACCTCCTCCCAGGTCACGGGTGCCGACACGGCCGGCTCCGCCCTGGCCCGTAGCGTGTAGGGGGTGGCGGTCGTCTTGCGGCCCGCGTTCTGGCTCCAGTCCACGAACACCTTTCCCGGCCGCAGGCTCCGCGTCATCCGGTGCACGACCTGCCGGGGCAGCGCCTTCTCCGCCTCCACGGCCAGCTCCTTCGCGTACGCGCTGACGTCGGCGGACGGAGTCGGCGCGACGGCCGCCAGCAGATGCAGCCCCTTCGACCCGGACGACTTCGCGTACGCCTCGACACCGTCCGCGGCCAGCCGCTCACGCAGCCACAGCGCCACCTCGCAGCACTCCACGACCGTCGCCGGCGCCCCCGGGTCGAGGTCGAACATGATCCGGTCGGCGATCCCGGGCGTGCCGATCGTCCACTGGGGCGTGTGGAACTCCGTCACGAGGTTCGCCGCCCACACGAGCGAGGGCAGGTCCTGGACGAGAACCATGCGCGCGGGCCCCTCGGTGCGCGGGACCTCGGCGGTGGTGACCCAGGCGGGCGTACCGGGCGGAACGTTCTTGGTGAAGAAGACCTGGCCGTCCGGCCCGTCCGGATAGCGCAGGAAGGAGACCGGCCGGTCCCGCAGATGCGGCAGGAGCACGTCCGCCACCGTGGCGTAGTAGTGCAGCACCTCGCCCTTGGTGAAGCCGGTGGCCGGGTGGAGGACCTTGTCGAGATTGGTGAGCGCGAGCCTTCTGCCCTCCACCTCCGTGATCGGCGTCATACGATGACAATCCCACGAAAACAGCACAAACCTCGCTCAACGTGATCGGAAGGATGCTGCACGTGCGATCCATATGGAACGGCGCCATCTCCTTCGGCCTGGTGAGCATCCCCATCAAGGTCGTGAACGCCACCGAGAGCCACGCGATCTCCTTCCGCCAGATCCACCTCGACGACGGCGGCCGCATCCGCTACCGCAAGGTCTGCGAGCTGGAGGACAGCGAGGTCTCGACCGCGGAGATCGGCAAGGCGTACGAGGACGCCGACGGCACCCTCATCCCGATCACGGACGAGGACCTCGCCTCGCTGCCCATCCCGACCACGCGGACGATCGAGATCGTGGCCTTCGTCCCGGCCGACCGCATCGACCCCCTCCAGATGGACACGGCGTACTACCTGGCCGCGAACGGCGTCCCGGCCGCCAAGCCGTACGTCCTGCTGCGCGAGGCACTCAAACGCAGCCAGAAGGTCGCCGTGGCGAAGTTCGCGCTGCGCGGCCGGGAGCGGCTCGGCATGCTGCGCGTCGTCGACGACGTCATCGCCATGCACGGCCTGCTCTGGCCGGACGAGATCCGCGCCACCGACGAGGTCGCCCCGGACGCCGCCATCACGGTCCGGGACAAGGAACTCGACCTGGCCGACGCCCTGATGGACACCCTCGGCGAGGTCGACCTCGCCGACCTGCACGACGACTACCGCGAGGCCGTGGAGGAAATGGTCACCGCGAAGGCCGAGGGCCACGAGGCACCCGCGTCCCCCTCGGGGGAGAAGGCGGGCGGCAAGGTGCTCGACCTGATGGCGGCGCTGGAGAAGAGCGTGCGCGCGGCCAAGGAGTCGCGGGGCGAGGACGCGGGGGAGGAGGCCGACGTCACCCCGCTGACGTCCGGCAAGTCCACGGCCCGCGGGTCGACCCGTTCGGCGCCCAAGGAGGTCGGCGGCAAGAAGTCGACGTCCGCGGCGAAGAGGACGGCGGCCAGGAAGACGACGGCGAGGAAGTCGACGGCCAAGTCGGCGCCGGAGTCGGAGCCGGCCTCGGGCACGACCGCCGCGAAACGGTCCGGCGGCACGGCGTCCTCCCGTACGGCGGCCAAGAAGACCACGGCGAAGAAGACCGCGACGAAGAAGACGGCCGCGAAGAAGGCGGCACCGCGCAAGCGGGCGTCGGCCTGAGGACCGCGGCGTGAAGCCTTGGTCCTCACGCCCGCTCCCTCACCACCCCGGCAGATGAACGAGGACACCGCACACCAGGAGAAGCGAGGCGACCTGGGCGATCGCCCAGGAGACCCGGTAGCTGAGCGTGCGTTGATTACGGACTTCCAGCAGCCGGGGGAAGATGTCGCCGGGGTGCTCCAGGTCGTAGGTGTCGGTCCAGTGCACGGACACGACCATCAGGCTCAGCGCCCCGGACAGACCGCTCGCGACAAGTGCCGCGACCAGAAGCGCCGTTGACCCGGCACCTCCGGGAAGGACGGTCAGCACGACGGAGGCGGCGGCGACCAGGAAGCCGTCGTAGGCCAGCAGCACCTGTGCCTTGGAGTCCAGGACGCTCAGACAGTCGTAGAGGTAGTCGTGGGCGTACATGTCCTTCGGCTCGGGCTGGAGCCTCTTGAGTGCTTCCAAGTGGGCCCGGGACTGAGGTCCTTGAAAGAGCCCTTGTCGCAGCCAGGACCGCATCCCGCCTCGTCTCTCCGCGCGTCACCACGTCACCTTGACCGAGGATGCCCACCGCCCGCCGGCGCACGCGCTCGCGCAGGGACCTGCGGCAGGTTTACGGCGCCGTCGGTAGACGGGGCTCCTCCAAGACGGTGACCGCGGGACCCGCGCGGCAAGGCGCGGGAATGTGAGGATCGACCAATGAGCGATCTCAGGTTCCGCCCGGCCACAGCCCAAGACCTCTCCACCCTGGTGCGCCTGCGCGACGACGCCGCCCGCTGGATGAACTCCCGTGGCACCACGGGCCAATGGCAGCCCGGTGAACTGGACGAGGACCACTTCCGCCGGATCATGAAGGACGGAGAGGTGTGGGTCGCGCAGCTCGACGGCCGCACAGTGGGCGCCTGGGAACTGTGGTGGTCGGACCCGGACGCCTGGGGCCCACAGCCCCCGATGGCCGGATACATACACCGCCTGATGACCGACCACACCCACGCCCCGACGGGAACGGGCCGCCGCCTCCTCCGGGCAGCCGAACACCGAGTGGCGGAGACGGGCCGCCGCCTGGCCCGCCTCGACTGCCTGGCGACCAACACCCGCCTGACCGAGTACTACATCGCGGCGGGCTACAGGACAACGGGCCACAAGAACTCAAAACCCCAACCAACAGGCACCCCCAAGTCCTTCACGCTCCTGGAAAAACCCCTGCGCTGAACCCCACGCCACAAGACCCCTGCCGCCCGCCCAACAACGCCCGTGCCGAAAGCCCCGGAACCCCTCCAAGCCGCCCCCACAACCGCACAAGAAACACTGACGAGGCCCCCAGCGACACAAGTCAGCCGCCACGCACCGGCAAAGAGCCAAAACCCCAGCCCCAACGCTCGCGCCGATGACAGCCTCCTCGACTACCGCCCCAGAACACACCCGGGCAAGGACACACGGCTCCGGAGGGGGCTTGCTTCGCCGACAAAGCGGCAGGTCACGGCCTTGCGTGAGGCAACCGGGGTATCCAAGTCCACACATAGTCCACAGGCCCGGGGACCCTCCCGATTGCCGACTGAGCACCCAGACTGTGAAAATCGACGATCGACCAACGCCTGGCGCTCTGTCTCCGAATCGCCACTACCTCATTCATCGTCAGGTTGGCCAACTCGCCATCCTGTACCTACAAGTCTTCAGCGAGTACGTCGAGCTGACGGCGGAGGCGGATGAATACCTTTCCGCGGCCACACGAGACCGGATCTCCCCATGCATAGGAAGCGGGCGCTCGAAGTGTTCTCGCGCTCCAAGGAGATTCTGGGCCTCGATGATGACTGGAGGTGTCACCCTGGTGGTGCTTCCTGGGTACAGAGAGTAGCGTAGACGCCCAGTGCGTCCAGGGGGGACAGCTTGAACAGCGCCTTATGCAGCCAGCCGGACTGCCCGAACACGGCCCGAGCAACGCCGTATCCTCAGGGTTTCCTGTGTCGGCGATGTCACGAGAAGGTGCAGGATGCCGCGGCACCTCCGGCTCAGCGGCAGTCACGTCCCAAGTCCCGACACCAGCGGGCTCGGGAACGGGTGCAGCGGCAAAGTGACCAGGTTGCTGAGCAGCGCGCCAAGTGGCTGGAGCAGAGGATAGCCGCTCAGGAGGCACAGCGCCCCCGGCATCGCATCGTGCAGGCCAAGCCTGCAATCAAAGGCAAAGCGCTTAAGCCGCCAGGCCCACTCGCCGATCTGCCCCCCATGTGGTGGGAGTTCAACGGGTAGTCCGCACTGGCGTGCCGACGCGTGAGGTAGCCAGCGCACGCGTTAGCCGGAGTATTCCGCCACCGTCCCGCTCCGTTGCGCCTCTCTGGCGTTTGGCCGGAGGCGGGGGCGGCAGCAGCAGACGCCCAGAGACCCGCAGGCGCGGTCGATGGCACCGCGATTGTGGTGCTGACGCATGCTCGCGGACGCTGGCCGCGTTCGCGGTGATGCCTGACATGGATCACGCTTTGATCACGCAATCTCCACATCACCTTCGCGGTATGCATGATGATCCACACGACCGTTAACCAGTCATGCTTTATCTCCGGAGGGGCCACGTCAGCGACGTGCGCGGGTGCGGCGCCCCAAGGGTCTTTGGTAACCAACTCTCTTAGAAACACGTACAGTTCTGCACGATTCTCGGTGGTGTCCGGGGGGTACTGGGCGCCGCGAAGGACTTCTAGTGGGCGTGGTCCGGTGGGCACTGTCAGCCGTGAGCGGGGTTAGATATGAGCGGGAAGGACTCGGACGATCTACCGTCCCCTGGTAGCCAACTCTTCATCGACGGAGGGATGGCTACCGTCGTCGCGGCTACCGATGCTGGCGATGGCGTCGACCTCGTCGTGCGCCGCAGCGACGGCACACTCACCGACGTTGCGCTGAGCTTTGCTGAATTGCATGCGGCTGTCGTTCCTGTCAATGATGCCGATGGCGATCCTGCCCGAGCGCTGGCCGCGCTGTGGGGCCGGTGGATGCAGTACGCCGTCCCCCGTATCCGTTCTGCTGTCCTTGCCACGCGCCCGCTGCGGCCGTATGCGCACCAGGACGAGGCCGTATTCAGCCACATGCTGGCCCAGCCACGCCTGCGATTCCTGCTCGCCGATGAACCGGGCACCGGCAAGACGATCATGACAGGCATGTACATCGCCGAGGGTACGCGGCGAGGTTTGATACCTGGCAGAACGGTGATCATCGTACCCGCGCACCTCGTGGAGAAGTGGAAGCGGGACTTGCGTCGCTACTTCGCGATTGAGGCGGCGACGGTCACTCCTGACGTGGCCAGGGACCCTCGTGACCTCGACCCGCGCGTCAGTGTGTGGGTTGTGAGTGTGGACCTGTACACGTACAACACGGACGTTCGGCGCAAGATCTCCGGGGCCCGGGCATCGTGGTCGCTCACGGTCTTCGATGAGGCGCACCGACTGACGCCTACTTCTCAGTACCTCGGCGCCGCAAGGGATGTGGCGAGCCGCACCCACCACTTTCTGCTGCTGACCGCAACGCCGCACCGGGGCAAGGAGCACTACTTCCGTGGCCTGCTCAGCCTCCTCGACCCCACGCTGTACCCCTGGGACCCGCGACAGACCGAGTACGACAATGCGCTGAGGCCCTCGACATTGTCCTTTTTGCGGAGGATGAAGGAGGAGCTGAAGGACTTCGAGGGGAATGATCTCTTCCCGCCTCGGTACGCCGAGACTGTGTCGGTCGACCTCAGCGGCCCCGAGCTCGCGGCCTACACAGCGGTGATGGACTACGTCGACACTTACTACGGCGAGAACGCAACCCTGGCCCGCTCGATCTACGGTAAGCGAGCCGCTTCTGCAATGGTGGCCGCTGCCGCCACGATCGCGCGGCGGCACGAGGCCCTCAAGGGCCCAGCGTCCGGCCGAGTCGACGGCCCCATACCTGACGAGTTCACTCAGGGGGACGGTTCAGTGAACCTTGCCGTCGAGGACGACGAGGCATGGGAGCGTGCCGAGGGCATAGTCGTTAATGCTCGCAGCCGCAGCAAGAGCGAAGAGCTCACGGCGATTGACGGGGTCATCGCTATCATTCGACTGGCCACGACCGCTGGCCCGTCCACGAAGTGGCTCCGCACCCAGAAGCTTCTCACCCACCACGGCATCGCACCGGGGCAAGGCCAGCTGCTCATCTTTACCGAGTTCGCCGACACTGCCCGCTGGCTCGCCAGTCAGTTCAGCCACGACGGGTATAGCGTCGAGACCCTCGAGGGTGCAGTCAGGCACCATGAGCGCGACCAGCTCCAGCAGCGGTTTCTCGCCGGTGAGTTCCAGGTCCTCGTCTCCACCGACGCCGGCGGCGAGGGCATCGACCTGCAGTCCGCGCACGTCATGATCAACTGGGACATTCCGTGGTCCCTTGTCCGCCTCGAACAGCGCATGGGCCGATTGCACCGTATCGGCCAGACCAAGCCGGTGCACATCTACCACCTCGTTGCGCCAGATACCCGTGAGGGTCGGGTCCAGGAGGTCATGCTCGGCAACCTGGAGGCCGCCGGCAAGGCGCTCGACGGACGGATCTTCGATCTGCTCGACGCGACCGCCGCCCGTGCTGGCTTCGACTACACCCGCGCGCTCATCGACGCTCAAGCCGGTCAGGCCGTCACGGTTCCCGATACAGCCGAGTTGTTGTCCAAGGCGCAAGAGTTGGTCAGCGACGAGGACCGGCTCCACACGCCCGCTAACACCGAGGCCGCGCTCGATCGGTTCCGTAGCGATCGCCTCGAGGCGATCAACCCCGTCATAGTTGACGGCTTCGTCGACCAGCTCGCCCTTGCCGAGCAGTGGCGCCTCGGCCCGGGGCCGGCCAAGGGCATCCGCCGTGTCAACTCGGCCCGGCTGCTGCCGCCAACCCTCGGCGGTGAGCACGAGGCGCTGGTCGCTGCTGACGGTTCTTCCGTTCGGCAGGCGATCAATGACGGCTCTCAGGGACTGGACGACGTCATCGTGCTTGGGCCTACCGAAGAGTCGTTCGCTGAACTGACCGACCTTGCGCTGCGTGCCGGCGAGAGCGAGCTCATCCGGGGCACGGTGCTCAGCGACCCCGCGTCGCTGACGAACTACACCGTCCTGGTCTACGACGCCGAGGTCGAGGTACACGACGGCGTCCGCCGGCAGCGGCGAAAGTCCCCGGTCCTAATCCGGTACTCCGGCGCTGGAGCATTCGAGAGCGCTTGGGAGTCCCTCATGTTGCTCCGGCCAATCGGTGCCAGCCATGTCGCGCCGCCCCTGTCGCCGGCGCTGAGGCACGACAGCGAACTGGAAGCCCGTGCTGCGCTCACGCGCGAGGTCGTCCGCGCGCGGGCTGAGCGGGAGGCGTGGGTCGACAAGGCGCGCCAGCAGCTTGACCAGGTCGAGTACCGCTACATGGATGAGCTCGAGGATCTGCCCGCCATCGAACGGCGTGAGCGGATGTCTCGCTTCGAGGAGCTCAAGCGTCACCGTCTCGCGCAGCTTGATGACATCGACAAGGTCGGGCAGAGCGCTCCCCGCTTGGTTGGTTGGGCACACGTCATCGGTGAGGCCCGTGCCGATCAGCTCGGCTACGACCCGGACAGCGAGGCGGTCGCGGTGGCCACCGTTCTGGCCGAGCTGGACCGGCTTGGTTTCGACGTGGACGACCGTCAGACCGCCGGCGTCGGCTACGACCTGCTCGCCCGGCACCGCACGACCCGAGAACAACGCCTCGTTGAGGTCAAGGGCTTCCACGCAGGCTTGGAGCCGGTGTGGCTGGAGCAGCACGAGTGGGCTCAGGCGCAGCAGCGTGGCCAGGACTACTGGCTCTACGTCGTTGCCGATTGCGCCATATCGCCGACAGTCCTCGTCCGCGCCCAGGACCCGGCTGGATTGCTAGCCACCGGGCCACGGCGCATCGAGCGGTTTCAGATCAAGGTTGCCGACCTTCGTCGGCTGATGGGAGAGCAACGGTGACCACCACCACCCAGGCGCCGTCGACTGACGCAACGGCCAACGCGGACGTCAGCGACGTTCGCAGCCGCCTGATCGACCACTGGTACCCGTGCTCCTCGGTCGATGCCGCCGTCGGTACCCCGGCGGGATCCGGCCGGAGCGAGAAGGCGCTCTTCACCTGGTTCGCTTCTCGCCCTATTGCGCAAGCCCGTGCCGCCGTACTTACAACGCTGCTACCTGACCGCGATGACCTTCACGCAGACGTCCGACTGGCCGTAGAGGCGGGCAGCAGCGTTGCGCTGGGTCGTCTTCGCGAAGCCATCGAGGAGGAGTACCCCACCGGTCGCCCCGTCGTACTCGATATGTTCAGCGGCCGGGGCATCATCCCCCTCGAGGCAGCACGACTCGGTGTGACCGCTGTTGGGACGGACCTCAGCCCCGTTGCAACACTGGGCGGGCGCCTCTTGGCCGATTATCCGTTGCGCGATTGGTCGGCTGAGGCCGTTGTCCCCTTCGCAAGTGGAGCCGAGCCGGAAGGCAGACTTTTCAGCGACGATGAGCCGCGGCTTCTGCGGGACGTCCGCGCTGTACTCGCTGAAGTGAACAAGCGTGTGGCCAAGGCTGTCGGTCCCTACTACCCGGCCAATAGCCGTGGCAAGGTGCCATGGGCGTACCTGTGGGCCGTCAGCATCCCCTGTGACCAGTGCCGCCGGCGCTTCCCCCTTATCGGCGGGATGCGACTGCAGTATCCCTCGGGTCGTGACGGGGACTACGGGCAGTCGCTTGAACTCGTCATTGACGGTGACCGGTGGCGTCCTCAGGTCGTGGACGGAGACCCCGCCCAGCGCCCGACGTTCTCGGCGGCGGCGGGCCGCAGGGGCAAGAGCGCTCGCTGCCCGTTTCCGTCCTGCGGACACGTTCATACGCTCGACACCGTCAAAGCGAAGGGTTTCGCTGGCGAGTATGAGGACGAACTCCTCGCGGTCGGTGAGGAGAACGAGGGAATCGGTAAGACATTCCGCGCCCCGAAGGCTGGCGAGATGGCAGCCGCGAAGTCCGTTGACCTTGCCCGACTCGACGGCTTTGGCCCCTTCACTGCTGTTCCGGATGAGGCGATCCCGCCTGGTAATCAAGACGCAATCCGGGCCAGTGGGTACGGCTACCGCACTTACGGCGCCCTCATGAACGATAGGCAGGCCCTTCTCTTCGCGGAGACGGTCCGCGCCATTCGTGGGATTCGTACCGACCTTTTGGCTGCGCAACTCACCACCGACTACGCGGACGCGCTCACGGCCTACGCCGCAGCCACCATGCAGCGACGACTCCGGTACTCCACTCGGGGCGCGAAGCTACGCGCCTTCGGTGGTAATGCCTCGCGCAAGGGGACATGGGTCCAGGTCGACCACATCTTCGCGGATGAGAGCAAGGTGTCCTTTCAGTTCGACTACCTCGAGGCGGGGCCGGGGAACGGTCCGGGCACCTGGGCGGGCGTCACTGACAGCGGTCTACAGGCGCTCAAGAAGGTCATCGAGGGAAGTGCTGCAGGACGTCCGGGCCGCTTCCGCCGCGCCTCCGCGATAGCCCTCCCCTACCGTGATGCTTCGGTAGATGCGGTCGTGACCGACCCGCCGTACTACAACATGATCGACTATGCAGACGCGTCAGATCTGTTTCACGTCTGGCTGAAGCGTTGCCTCTTCGATGTCTTTCCAGATCTCTTCGCTGTTCCGGGGCTGCAGGACAAGAGTGACGAGATCATTGTCAAGCGCGGCAACGCTCCCGGTGAGCACCGGACCCGCGACTTCTATGAGCAGATGCTGAGCCGTGCGTTCGGCGAGGCACGGCGCGTGCTGCGCGCGGACGGTCACCTCGTCGTCGTGTTTGGGCACTCCGACCCTGACGCCTGGCGACGGCTACTCGGCGCCCTGCATGATGCCGGCTTTGTCGTCACCAGTTCCTGGCCGTCGAGAACGGAGACAGCCTCGACTGGTGTGGCGAGCATCAAGGTCACAGTCGCGATCGGCTGCCGTGTTGCCTCCGCGAACCGACCGGTCGCCACCGCCACTCAGGTTGATCGTGAAGCCGTCGAGCGGGTCAAGACCGCTGTGCGGGAATGGGACCGTGACGGCCTGGCCCTCACTGACCAGCTCATGGCTGCATACGGGCCAGCGATGGAGGTCTACGGTCGCTACGCCAAAATTCTCAAGCCCGACGGCACCCAGGCCGAACTCGACCGTTACCTCACGCTGGCGCGGGCCGCTGTCCGCGATGCCACGGCGCTCAAGCTGGACGAGCTGCCGCTTGAGACGTTCGACGCCCCGACTCGCTTCGCCGTCTTCTGGCAGCGACTGTTCGCACGCTCGGACGTTCCCAAGGGAGAGGCTCGCTTTCTCGCGCAAGCGGACAACCTACATCTGGAGGATCTGCGCGGCGCGCTACTCACCGAGAGTAAGAGCGGCTACAAGCTGCGGCTCGACGCCCCGAGCGCTGTTAGCGAAAAGTCCTCGACGTTCGAGGTGGTCCGGGCTATGGCCGCCGCCTGGGACCAGGGCGCCACCGAAGGTGTTGCTGCTGTCGTCGCTGAATCTGAGCGGCAGCCCACTGACACACACCTGTGGGCCGTCGTCGGGGAGATCCTTGCGCAGCTGCCTCCAAGCGACACCGTCGCCAAGGCTCTCACCGCCGTTCAGCGCAACGCAGGCACCATCGCCAACCTTGCGCATCGAGTCACCACCGCACTCGCCGCAACTGAGCGCGACGACCAGCCCATGCTGCCGTTTACCACCAAGGAGTCCTGAGCATGTCGACCGGCACCGCTTCGCACTGGGCCGATGTCCTCACGCTCCGGCCCGAGGTCACCGCGTCCGACGGCTCAGTGGGCGAACTGCAGATGAGCCTGCACAAGGCCGTCTACCAGACCGTTGACGTGCCCTACCGCAAGGTCGACTACTACGGCGACATCACCCAGCCCACCCCGAATCTCGTGGGCTTCTTCAGTCGCGTTGCTCGCCGGCTAGGCACCAACGCCGAGACCACGGCCCTGTTCCACCTGGACCAAGGCATGGGTGGAGGCAAGAGCCATGCCCTTGTCGGGCTCTACCACATGGCCAACTCACCGCAGGAGTTCTTCGCTACCGAGCTGGGCCGGAAGGTCCGCATTGAAGCGGGGCTGCGCGGCCGCGACGTAGACCTCACCGGCGCCCAGGCCGTCGTCCTCACGGCCGACTACTTCAGCCCCGGCAGGCCCAGCGAGACATTCGGCCCGGCCACGAACCTGTTCGAGCGGTTCCTCTGGTCGCTGACCGGTGGCGACATGGACCGCTACCAGCGCTACGTCGAGGGAGGACCAAACAAAGGGACGCTGCAGCAAGCGCTCAGCGACGCGGGACGGCCGGTACTCATTCTGCTCGACGAGCTCATGGACTACGTGCTGCAGCTCGCCGACGTGACCAACGTCGATCGCATGCCCAACGAGAAGGCGTTCCTCAACGCCCTCATGGACGCCTGTGACGACGTTCCCCGCGTCGTATGTGTCGTGGTCATGATACGCAGCGAGCTGGACGAGCGCGGTTATCCGCCGCTCGCCGATGATTTTCGGAGTTATGTCTCTGACCGGCTCGTACGTAACGGCCCGGACGGCAGGGTCGCGGTGACTGAGTCCCACGACTTCGCCTCGATTATCCAGCGCCGCCTGTTCGAGCCGGCCGAGGTGGGCGCTGCGGCGTCGCGCGTTGCCAAACAGTACGACATGGCGAGCGATATCGGTTGGCGAGACAAGGTGTTCGACAAGCTCGGCCCGAATCGCGCGTTGACCGGCTTCGCTGAGCGAGTCGAGGCAAGCTACCCCTTCCATCCCGAGCTCATGCGACTGGTGCGAGAGGAGTGGTCGCAGGTTCAGAACTTCCAGCGCGTCCGCTCCACGGTCGCAATCTTCGCCCGGACCGCGCTGCACTGGGTCACCGAACACCAAGCCGGGCGCTGGGCGCCAGCCCTCATCGGCGTCGGCGACATCCCCCTCACAACCGCCCTCGAGCAGTTGCTGTCCTCCGGCCTCTTCATGGGCAATGACCGGGCTATCCAGGGCTATCGCTCCGTCGCAACCACTGACATCACCAGCACCGACGGGTCCGCAGGACGCGCGGTCGCCATCGATCAGCGGCTGCGCACCGCCGGTGTCACTGCCCGCCAGGACCACGCAGGCGTGCGGATGGCCAGCGCCCTGTTCTGCTACTCGATGGTCGCCCGCCCTCGCGGCGGCCGAGGAGCGACAAAGACCGAGATGCTTGCGGCCATCCTCGAGCCGACTCCGGCCCCCGGTACCCCCTACACCGACGCTGAGGAGATCTTTAACGCCCTCACTGGCGAGGACGGCCTCGGCGCACTTGAGATCACCCAGCCGACCAACGCACCCGGGCGCTACTACCTGTCCATCAGGCAGACGCTCCGGATGTACTTCACCGCCTCCCTCGCGCTGGTGGACCCACCCTCGTGCGAAAAGCTGGTGTGGGAGCAGACGCACAGACTTGCTCGGCGCGGTACCTTCGATGAGATCCGCTTCATTGATGCGCCGACTGCCACCGGGGACATCGACCTCCCGCGCACGTTTGACGGGGTGGACTCGGCTGTCACCCGCCTCGTCGTGCTCGACCCGCGCCGGTGGACCCTGCTCAACGGCAAGGACACCCTCAGCCGCGCCGAGATTACCGCTCTCCTAGGGCTCGGACCCGACGCGCTGCGCGTGGACAATGCCGCCAGCTGCGTCGTGGCCTGCGTGAACACACAGCGGCGGGACGTGGCGCGCAAGCGAGCAAGGGAGGTCCTCGCCTGGCGCAGTGTCCTCAAGCAGATCAACCCCGAGGACACCGACGAGTTCCGCGAGGCCACCACCAAGGTGACCGAGGCCGAGGACAAGCTCAAGAAGGACATCGAGAAGGCCTTCCAGCACTTCGCATACCTCGTCCGCGCCTCGGACGGGTTGCATGTGGAGTTCAAGCGGTTCGACGACGACAGCAAGTCATCCCTGCGCGGGGACCAGGTATGGGCGGCGCTCGTCGAGGCTGGTCGCGCAACGAATATGGCGGGCCTCTCGGCGGACTATCTCGCAGCTCTGCTCGAAACCTTCGAGCGCACCCTGACACCACGCGAGGTCGTCCAATCCTTCTACAAGAATCCCTTGTTCCCCCTGGTTACCGCGACCGACGAAATACGCCAGGCAATCTTCGCCCTGCTCCGCAACGGCTGGGAATTGGCAGACTCCGACGGTGACAAGCTTGCCGTCGCCTCCCCGGAACATATCTCGATCGGCTCCATCAGCCAGAATCTTCGGCGGGCGGTCAAGGAGGCGGAGACCGTGCCCGCCGCCGGTGGTGTGTCCAAGAGCACTGCAACGATCTCGATCCCTAAGCAGCCAGGCGGGCCAGTCAGCGGCGGAGAGCCCGGACGGCTATTTGGCGTGGACGACCAGGAGTACCGGGCCGCGACGGGACAGGCCGGCGAGGCCAGCATTGGAGGTGCCGCTCCGAGCAGCTCGGATCTCACCTCCTTCAAGCGGTACATCATCGAACTCACCAACCGCAGCATCACCGCTCCAGATGCTCGTGAGCAGGTCTGGCAACTACTCAAGGAACTGAGCAAGGTCCTCGATGCACCCGGCACTAACCACCAGCTCATTAGCCTGAGCGTCACGCTTATTACGTCAGAGGGCGCACAAGGGGCTATGGAGCAGAAGGCGCAACAGGCAGGTGCACGCGTTAGGGTCGAGGATGACGACTTCTAATCAGTCGGGTGAGCGGACGCCAAGGCACTGGTATTACGCGCAGCCGGGCAGTGGATTGCCCTATGCTCCGCGATTGGCCGGAGGCTGAGGGACTGGACAAAGACGCGAAATCGTAGCGTCCCGACCGGTGTATCAGGTGTGTTGAGGTCCGCGCATGACACTGAGCTTCCTGCCTGCACGAACGCTAAAGGCAGGAGGCTGAGTCGAGATGGCCTACTTCTTCTTGCCCTGGGTCTTGCCGGAGATCTTGGGGACCTGGCACTTCCCAGCTCAGGGGCGGTGGGCTCGTGCGCCTGGTGGTCGACGTTGGTCGTCATTGGCCGCTGTTGAGCAACGTCGGACGGCCCAGAGACGGCCCAGCTTTGCCGCGCGCGACTGACGGCCGGCACCCTCGATGCGCGCCGCCTGAACCTCAGCCGAAGACAGTCAGCCACGACGGCGGGTGCGCTGACCGACCACGCACGCGTATGCCTCGCTGCACCCCAACCAGCCTCAGCCACGCTGCCCTAGCGTCGACCAGAGCAGGCCACGACGGCCGGTCCGTGAAGGCAACTACGGGTCGCGCCAGCGCTCAACCATCTCAGCAAAGCAAGGCCGGGGCCCGGTCTCAGGCCGGGCCTCTTTACGGTTGTAGCGCTCCGTAGACACGGCTTCACAGGTCCCGTGTACCTCACGGGTTCAAGCAGCTCAAAGTGCTCAGGGAGAACTTCCGCTCCTTCGGCGACCGTTGCGGAGGGGACGTAGCTGCGGATGTCGCGAATGGATGCCTACTGACATTGACCCTCCGTCATACTTAGGGCAACAGAGGGATGATTGGGAGTGCAGACGATGGAACAGAAATCCGATGAAGAACCTCTCGCGCGTGCAGCGAGAATCATCGAATCTATCGTGGAAGCGCGAGAAAATGTTTCCCCTTTTTCGATGGCAATCGAAAGAGAATGGGGAAGTGCATCCGATGAAAAAATCGATGCCGCTGTGCGCGAGAGGAGAATGCCTCTTCATGAGCAAGTGCAATTGCTTTTTCTGCACTCGCAGCGACTTGCTCTCGATGCCGCCGAAAGATATGATCCGTCGCTGCTGCATCAAAGTCTGATAAGACTTACAAGGGCGGGGGCTTATATAGCACGCGCCAAGAAAAACTTGCCTCCGGATCTGCGGAAGGCGGCTCTGTCATTCGCGGCATTCTGCGCAGATGGAATACGGGTACCGCATGCTCTCCGTGAGGAAGTTAGGCGCGAAAACGCTCGGATTGTCGAAGCCCCAGACTGGGCGGCGCTATTTGGAGAAGGATGGAATGAAGGGACCGTTTCCGAGAAGCTGAAAGAAGTTCGGAAGGTAGCTATTGAGAAGAATCCCGTCCTACTTCCGAAGGGAGAGCTTCCTGATAGTAATGAGTCGGCAGCCGATATTCTGGCGGCGGCGGCCGGGCGTCAAGAGCGGGAAGCGATCGAGGCTAGTGGTGAAGTCGACTATGATCGCTCCGATGCTGAAGTGAGGCTGAGATCTGTACAGCTTTCGGGCCTTCGTGGGGCGCCTGGAAAGCTGAAGCTTACTTTCGGCAAGAAGAACAGCCCGTCTTCTGTGCTCATTTTTGGAGAGAACGGGACAGGTAAATCGACGATCGTTGATGCGATTGAATTTGCTCTACAGGGGCGTATTGGCCGGTCCGCGCACTATGACTCGCCTGTGGCTCCATCGCTGCGCTCGTTCAGCGCCACAGGTGAAAGTCGAGCCCGCGTTGATCTAACAGATGATTCATGGGTAGAGCGAAGCGCGGTTGTTGACTCCCATAAGAAGGTGATTGCAGAACCTCGAAATGTCCGCCCTGGGTTTAGACTGGCACCGATCACGATCAAGCGGACTGATCTTTCCAATTTCTTGGATACAGAAGCGCTTAGCCGAGGCACTGTCCTGCTGGATTACTTTCCGGCAGACTCTGACAGTCTTGCAGTTCGGCCGAGCGAGAAAGCTCGGCTGCTTCAGACCGAAGTTACTGAATTGCGCATTAAGCGCACGGCCTATGCGGGGCGCCTAGCCGGCCTCCTCGGTGTCGATCCTGTCGATTTGGCCAACAATAGTGGATTCAATAACGCGATTCGAGAAAAGATCTACAGGGGGAAGAATGCCGCGGCTTTCGCGGAAGAAGGAGGATGGCAGCATGTTGACGTCGAACTCTGCCAATTGGTGCAACAGTTGGGATCGGTGTTCGCCCAGCTTGGAAAGGCGAAGCAATTTATCGAGAATTCAGATAACTCACTGAATCCCGTATTGCACCGGAAGCAGACGCTTCTTCTCAAATCCGCCCTGCAGGATGTCGGATTGGAGGTAACCGCGGCATTTCGTAGAATCTGTCATGAGCACCCGGTTGAGCGAATCGACATCGTTCTCGGGGAGTCTGGCCCTCTCTCGCTTGATGTGGTTGTCAGGCTAAAGGGTGGACGCAACTGCTTCCCGCAGCAACTATTCTCGGAGGCGTATCGGGATCTGCTGGCCCTGCTATTCTTCGTGGCTGTGGCGCGAAGGGCAGCCGAGCGTGGTCAAGCCAAGGTCCTGATCCTGGATGATGTGCTGCAAAGTGTCGATTCAACAGTTCGGCATGCATTCGTGGAGCACCTCCTCGAGGAACTTTCCGAGTGGCAGCTAATCTTCACGGTGCACGATCGCTTCTGGCTCGAGCGTTTGCGTAGCCTCTTTAATTCTGCTCGTCATGTGTTTATTGAGCACCAGATTCGTCGATGGGATCCAGACGAGGGTCCTGAACTTCAGTCGCCCGGCGTCGATGCGCTGACCAAAGACCTGAAGCTCCTTTTGGAGCACGGGGAACCGGACTCTGTTGCTGGCAAAGCTGGCCCCCTATTGGAATATGTGTGCCGTGAACTCTGCGCACGCCTGAGGCTCCCTATCCCGTACAACCGCGAACGCGTATTTACCCTCCATGACCTGTGGGGGTCAGTTTCCACCTCGTTGAGCAGTACGCACTTGGCGCCAACTCTGCGGAAGATTGATTCAGTGAGGGGTATGAGGAACCCAGTTGCCCACGGCGACCCGAGGGCTCTTGAGCTGAGTAACGCAGAAGCTCGTTCTTTCGGCGATGCCGTCTTGGAGCTCTACGAGGGTGTTCGATGTTCGTCATGCAAGCGTTGGGCTAACGAAGGTGGGCCTTGTTCGCACAACCAATGCGTAATCGACATCCAAGTGATTCACAAGTGATTCCTCCTGCGGAGGGGCCAGACTTGTGGCTGGCTGCCTAAAGTCGTGGAGCCGACCGCCCCAGCCACGGCATACCTCTTCTCTGGCATTAGGCGGCACATCGCCATGAGCGCGGCACGGACGCTGGCTGGGCTGGAGCGGGGCGGAGACAGGAGCGCAGGCCCGGCCGGGGGCCGGGCCGCGTGCGGGGAGCGGAGCGAGCCGCCTTGAACCCGTAAAGAAGGTTGTTACTCAACGGCCGACAGAGTCTGGTGATCATGGATCGGTTGTGTCAGAACGGTGGAGCTTCGTCCATCCTTCGGCGTCGCTCGCGGTTGAAGGCCATGGGGTGTTGTCCGGGGACGGGTCGGTGTCGCAGAACAGGAAGGGGTTCCGTTGGCCTTCAAGGCCTGCGGAGCTTTCGCCCCATGCGTCGAGGGCGTCGATGGCCCGTTCACGGTGTTGCCAGAGCTCGCTGGTTCCGAGCACCTGGCGGACCAGGGGCACCAATGAGGCTCGGTGGTGCAGCAACCGGACGTCGTCGACGAGCGGGATGCATGCTGCGATTGCCCCTTCGCGCACGGCGCGGTCGGTGTCGTCAACTTAGGGGAAAGCTGCTGAGAACAGCAGTGGTCGGATTTCACGCATGGCCACGGCAGGAGGATGGTCGGCGAGAGGAAACCCGAGCCGTTGGCCCATTTCATCAACTGCATCGGTCACCGCGTCGGCGACTGATCCGAGCCAGCCCAACAGCTCGGCGCGTATGCATCCGGGAAACGATCGGCGCGTCTTGTCGACCGAAAGCACTGTCCGAGGATCGGGCAGGATCGCAGCTACGTACTGGGCTGTGGGGACCGTCGCCTCATACATCGTGCCCTGGTGGTGCAGGATGCAGTGCAGGTTCTCCAGCGCCCTGGTCCTCACGCCTTGATCCTCATCCAGTAGCGCAACCAGGATCTCGGGTGCATTCGCGGCCTGCCCGTAACCATGTTGGAGCGCGCCCCAGTTGGTTCGGGTGAGTGTCGAGCGGGGACCGGGCAGGTCGGCGGCGGCCGGAAGTCTGTGATCGTCTCTCACGTGATGCGCCACAGTGGCGCTTCGTACTGCTCAGGGCGACTGCTGAGCAAGAGGGCTCTGAGGTCTTGGCGCTGTTTGCCGTTGAGGCCGAGGGCCTCGGTGATTCTGCGGAACGTCGTGTGGGTGATGCCGCGGGCGCGGGCCTGGGCCTCGAACTGGTCGAGCTGGTGGAGGGCGGCTTCCGGATCGAACTTCTGTTCCGGCTGGCTGCCGAGCCAACTGGCCTTGTTGCGCTCATAGTCGATCTCTGAGTACCCGCAGACCTCGCGGCTGTACTGCTCTGCCTCGGCGAGGGTCTCCGTTGCGAGGATGGCGCGTGCGAGCTCGTTGCGGTTGAGGACGTCGTCCAGGTCCGCTTCGTGGATGGCGGGACCATTCTCGGTGAGCGGGACTGGCAGGCCGGCGTCTCTGACTTCGCAGAGGCCGCGTACCCCGCGGGCTGTGGCCGCCAACAGTGCCGTCGCCTCGGACGGGTGCCACTCCAGGACCGAACTGATCGGTTCGACGTGCTCAGTCGTGAGCGTCAGCGTTGGCGGACCCATTCGGCCAGCAAGAAGCCCGGCTGGGAGCTCTCCGTCCAAGCCAGGACCGGCGACCAGGAGCCGCACAGGCGCGTTGGCTTGGCAGCACGCGGCCAGCGTGAGGGCGTCGCCCAGCGGGCTACGCAGGGTGGGTTCGTCGCCCTTGGCGAGGATGTCGCCGCCCACGTCCAGGAGGTCGACGGACTCGGGGGCCAGGTGCTCGATGAGCTCTTCGAGCTGGCGGGTGATGCCCTCGACGCCGTGCATGGGGTCGATCAGGGCGAAGGTGTGGGGGAGCTCGGCTGCCAGGCGAGGGAGCGTCGAGCCTGCGGGAGCGATGGGCTTAGCGTCGGCCGGGACTGTCCAGACGCTTTGCGTGAGGGGACGTAGTCCCGTGAAGTTCTCCGGCCCTCGGGGGCCCGGCACCGGGTCGATCAGGAGACGGTCCCACGCGTACGTGAGGATCACTGCCGGGCTGTCGTCACCCCCGTAGAGGGCTGCGTCGAGCATTGCGGCGGCGACTGCGTCGCCCCCTCCTCCTGCTGCCACGATCAACCGGGTCACCCTCGCAGCGTACGGGGTTGCCTGCTGGCCACTCACCCTATAGTGGCTACTGGTCATAGCCACTTAGGGAGGGGCTCCGATGCCGCAGATCGAAGAGACCCAGCCCAAGTACCTCCAGATCGCGCACCACATCCGCGATCAGATCCTTCGAGGCGACTTGAGGCCTGGCGACGAGGTCCCGTCGGAACGCCAACTGGCCGCGGACTGGAGCGTTTCCCGCCCGACGGCCGCTCGGTCGCTGGAGGCCCTGAGCAATCAAGGCCTGGTGGAAAAGCGTCAGGGCTCGGGGACCTACGTGCGGGGCCTTGCGGTCAATCGGCGTGCTCGGGAGCTCTACGGCCGCGCCAAACAGACCGGCAAGATCTACACGCCGGGCGAGTACGCGGTCATCACCTCCGCCGGCTGGCTGGAGGCTCCCGACTACGTGGCCGAGGCGCTGAGTCTGACGGCTGGAAGCCGAGCTGTTCACCGCCGCCGCGTGACCAAGAACGAGTCGGGTCCCATCACCATCTCCACTTCGTGGTTCGGTACCGATGTAGGCGAGCGGGCACCCAAGCTCTGTGATCCTGACCGGATCCAGGAGGGGACGCTCATGTATGTCGAGAGCGCCACGGGTCGCCAGGGCAGCTATGCCGAAGACCGGATGTGCGCCCGACTCGCGACCGAGGATGAGGCTGCTGATCTCGAACTTGAGCCCGGTGCAGCTGTCCTGATCGTCCACCACGTGGTGTACGACATGCAGGATCGACCTCTTGAGTTCGCCGAGGCCACGTACCCGCCTGAGCGTTGGGCGTTCGAGCAGGGCTACCCGATCAGCTAGAAAGTCGGCCATCTCTCTGCGAACCGCTTGTGGCGTCGAGTGGCTAATGCCACTATCCAGTAAGTGGCTAAGGCCACTTGACCGGAAGGGGGCACGGGCGTGAGTCAGGAGTGCGGCGAGTTACGGCAGGGTTCGCCGGGAGCGGTCTGCCGTGGATGCCGGGGGCGAGGGTGGAAGCATGTCGGCTCCCGCTCCTCCCTGGCGCTCTCCGCTGCTGATGCTCGCGTCCGTGCCACGTCCAAGCGGCGCTGTCTCGACTGTGACGGCACCGGTAGGGAGTAGTGGCGCTCATGGCGGATGCGAGTGAAGAGTCCGAAGCCGCGGTTGCCGGACCGAAGCCGATCGGGGGTATGACCCTCTATCCCGTGCCCGAGTCCGTGGCGCGGGCCAGGCGGTGGTTCCGGAAGTTCACCGCCCCGTACAACCTGGCCTGTCCGATCGACGACTGCGTGCTGATGCTCTCCGAGCTGGTGACGAACGCGATCCTGTACGGGGAATCCGAAGAACCGTGGCGGGTTCGGGTCGAGTGGTCGCGCCTGGGGGAGTCCTTGCGGGTCGACGTCCACAACCCGGGCTTCCCGGCGGATGTCCGGCTTCGCAGTCCCAGCGCCAATGACGCGCACGGCCGTGGGCTCTGCCTGGTGAACGCGCTGGCAGACTCCTGGGCGGCCGGCCCCAGCCGCTTCGGTGGGACCGTCGTGTGGTTTCAAATCGACGACGCCTGGAAGCCGTGAAGTTGATCCTGGCCTGTGGCGCCTGCGTGTCTGCGGGTGTTCAGTGCCCACTTACGTGAGTAGGCTGGTTGACAGGTTGACTTGGCGGATTCTCACTAGGCGGGGCTATGGCGTACGAGGTGGCTGCACCCAAGTATGTGCGGCTGGCGCAGACGCTCCAGAGGCGTATCGAGGACGGTACGTATCCGCCGGGGAGTCGGGTTCCGAGTGAAAATCAGCTGGTCCAGGCCTTCGGGATGTCCCGGCCCACCGTCGTTCGCGCGCTGGAGCTACTGAAGCGGGATGGCTGGCTTGAGTCCCGGCAGGGGTTCGGCACCATCGTTCGCGGGCGGCCGGAAGTCGTAGAGCAGAAGGATCGGCGGGGACGTGACGCGCTGGAGCGCGACGAATCCTCGGTCGAGGGTCGCTTCGTCCAAGTTGATCAAGTCCCCGTGCCGTCGAGGGTCGCGTCCCTCCTCGGCGTGCCCAAGCAAACAAGTGTCCTGGTTCGGCGGCTTCTGGTGGAGCGGGACGGTGAGCCGGTTGAGCTCTCCTCGTCCTACTTCTCGGCCGGCCTGGTCGAAGGGACCGAGCTTTCCGTCCCGTCTCCACTGCGTGAAGGGCAGCGTGCTCACCTGGAAGCGCGCAAGAAGGTGCGCTTCGACCACGTAACCGAGCGCGTCTCGGCCCGGCTGCCCAGCCGGGAAGAGGCTGACCTCTTGGCGATGCCTCAAGGGGAGCCGGTGCTCAGCGTGTTGGTCGTCGCATGCGACGTCGCTGGGCAGGCTTTGCAGGTCACGGACGTTCTCCTTCCTGCTGATCGGCAGGAACTTGAAGACACGTACCGGCTCGGCTGAGTCCAACTAGCCCAAAAGGCAGGGCATTTGATGCTCGGCGACTTCGGCGGTAGGCCACTGAAGCCACTTGACAAGTCAACCTGGCTTCCTTAACTTCGAACTTGCTAAGTCAACCTGTCAGGTCGTCTGGTGGGTGTCTACGAAGGAGAAGCTCTGTGCGTGCAATCCGAGTTGAGACCTCGTCCGCCACCATCCTGCTGACCGAGGCCCCTGAGCCGAAGGTTAAGGACCGGCAGACGGGCGAGATCGCCAAGGACGCGGTCAGTGGGGAGGCGCTGATGAAGGTCGGCGTCGTCTACATCGACGAGGGGGAGTCGTCGCTCATCGCGGTGACCGTCCCGGAGAGCGGGATCACGGACGGTCTGGCCGTCGGCGCCCCGGTCTCCCTGCCCGGCCTCGTCGCCCGTCCGTGGGAGAGCGTCTTCAGCGGGCAGGCCCGCCACGGCATCGCCTACCGGGCGGCCGCGGTGGTTCCGGGAGCCTTCCCCGTCGGACAGGAGAACTGATCTCGTGTCCGAGCTCATGACGATGGCCGAACTGGGTGGACCCCTCGCTTTATTAGGCGGGGCGGTCTACGCCAGGAAGGCGCATCCGTCGGTCTACTGGGCCACGGTCGGGCTGCCCGCGTCGGTGGCCCGGCTGGTCGGCTCGTACAGCTCGACCATGGACGCGTGCGGGCTGACGGTCCAGCCGTCCCGTCTGCGGGCCCTGGCGGTGCGGGCCACCACCCGCCGTGAGGTTCGGCCGGTGCCGCCGCGCCGAGGGCTGATTCGTCCCACCTCCACAGGGCTGCGGGTCCGGCTTCGGCTCGCCCCCGGCCAGGAGCCGGCGGACGTGGCTGCCTCGTGTGAGCGGCTGCGTCACGCCTGGGGCGTTCACGCGGTCCACGTTCGCGAGATCAAGCCGGGCGTGGTCGAGCTGCGGTTGGTCGGGTTCGATCTGCTGCGCAAAGTGAAGATGCCTCGCAGCGCGGGGCACGACCTCCTCGCCGTGCCGGTGGCTCTGCGGGAGGACGCGACCGTGTTCGTCCGTGACTATCGGGCCGTTCCTCATGAACTCGTCCTCGGCGCCACCCTGTCGGGGAAGTCGATGTTCCTCCGCAATCTGCTGACAGGGCTGGCCGGTCAACCGGTCGCCCTGGTCGGCATCGACTGCAAGCGAGGCGTCGAGCTGGCGCCCTTCGCTCCGCGGCTGTCGGCGTTGGCCACCGACTCCGATGAAGCCGCCGAGCTGCTGCCCGTCCTCGTGAGGGAAATGGAGGACCGCTACGACCTGATCAAGGCACGCCAGGGCATCGCGTCCGGCACGCCCGACGAGGAGATCACCTCTGACGTGTGGGGCCTGCCGGACGGCGAACGGCCGCCGCCCATCGTGCTGTTCGTCGACGAGGTGGCCGAGCTCTTCCTCGTGGCAAGTCGCAAGGACGAGGAACGGCGCGACGAGATGGTGACCCAGCTGATCCGGCTTGCCCAGCTCGGGCGGGCCGCGGGTATCTACCTGGAGATCTGCGGCCAGCGTTTCGGTGCGGAGCTGGGTAAGGGCGCGACCATGCTCCGCGCTCAACTCACCGGACGCGTCTGTCACCGCGTCAACGACGAGGCCTCGGCCAAGATGGCCCTCGGCGACATCGCCCCCGAAGCGGTGGGCGTCGCTGCCACCATTCCCGCTGAACGTCCGGGCCTGGCTGTGTCCGGCGATACGTCCGGCGGCTGGGGACGCATGCGCACCCCGTATCTGTCCCTCGGCGACGCTGCGGCCATCTGCCGCGAGACTGCCGAACTCGCCCCCGACGTAACGGCTCTGAAGCCGTTCCGGCCGCACATCCCGGCTTTGCCCGCGGACACCCCGACCAGTCTGACCAAGCCACACCCGGCGACCGGCTGACCCACCAACCCACCGGCCGGCGCGACCGTCTCGCGCCAAGTCCCTACCCCCGCCATGCCCGAAACCGAACGAGAGGACGTGATCAGCGTGGCCGAGCGCTCCGTACCGCGTGCCCTTCCGGTCCGCGTGGACGCCGTACTGGTTCAAGCGGTGATCGCTGCCGCGCTGTCCTTCGCACACCTTCATGATCTGGCCGTCGCGGCGGGACAGGACGGCTGGAAGGCGTGGGCCTATCCGATCAGCGTCGATCTGCTGTTGGTGGCGGCCTGGAGGCGGCTGAGGTCGGGGGAGTCCAAAGCGGCCGGGTGGTGCTGGTTCCTGGTCGCGCTCACCGCCAGTCTCGGCGCCAACATCGCGACGGCCGGGCTCCTGGACCTCCACCACGTTCCCGCCTCGCTCCGAATCGTCGTGGCCGGTTGGCCGGCGGTCGCCTTCCTCGGCGGAACGCTGCTTGCGCACGGACCCGCCGATCTGGCCCCGGACCCGCGTGAACAGAACGACGAGCTGACGAACGTAGCGGCGCAACAGGGATCACTCCCTGCGTCCGCGCCCGTGTCCCGGCCCGCTGCCCCTGCTTCGCGTCCCGCGCTTGCCGTTCCACCGACAGGTCGGCTCCCGACCGCGCTCCTCGACCACGCCCGAAAGGTGGCCGTCGAGCACCGAACCCGAACCGGCGCACCCATCGACACCGAAACCCTGCGAGCCCGCCTCGGTGTGCCGGGCCCGCTCGCCGAAGCCATCGCCGCCCAACTCACCTGACCCCAGGAGACCTTCCGCCCATGCGCCCGTCCACGCTCCGCGCCCTCAACCGGGCCGCCGAGCTGACTCGTCAGAACCGCCTCACTGAAGCACTGCTCATCGCCGAACCCGTGATCCTCGTCGCCGACGACATCGAGGGCGCGGAGATCCGGCGGTGGCTGCTCGACCACGTCGCCGACTTCACCGGCGAGAACCACGAGAACCCCAAGGAGCTCCCCTGATGCCCGCCAACCCCCGCTTCCGCCGGGTCGTCCGCATCGGCCCCGTCCAGGTCGCCACGTACTACGACGGCCGGGGCCGCGAGAAGCACGCTGCCGCCTGCACGGCACCGCGCTGCGGCTTCTCGACCGACTACGACAGCCGTGCCGCCGCCGAGCTGGCGGCCCGCACCCACCGCTGCTCCGGCCGTTGAGGAGACCGCCTTGACCCTCAACCTGCCTCTCGTCTTCGTCCTCGGCGTCATCGCCTGGGCCGCGATCAAGTTCCTCGGCGTCCGGATGTGGGTGGCCGTCGTGATCGCCCTGTTCGGTTTCCTGCTCTCTCAGACCTTCCTCGCCCCCGCCATCGAATCCGGCACCCGCTCCGGGGTCGGCGTCGTCGACGGAACCCATCGCTGAAGGGAAAACCCCATGCTGCTCCGACCGAAGATGCCCGACGCGGCTCCGGTACCGATCGCACATACATCGGTCATGCCGGCCGAGCACCACCACGCCCCGGTGACCTGCTCGTCTGCTCACGCCCCCATGGCGTCCGTCGGCCGCCCGCTCTCGCCCCTTGTCGGACGCGGGGTGAGCACCGTTGCCGCAGTCCTCGTCGTCGGCGTCGTGCTGACCGCGCTCCTGGCCACGGTCGCCATCACGGCCGTCTCCGTCTCCATCGCGGCCTTGGTGCTGCGCTCCCTGCTCAACAGCGCCCACAAGCGCTGACCAGCCTGCCGGGGCGGCCTCGATACCGCCAAGCATCCCGCCGCCCCGGCAGGCGTGGACCTCCCGACCGAAACCGAAAGGACAGTTCCCATTACTACCGGACGCGTCCCACCCCCAGTCAAAGAACTGGGCGCGCTCGTCTCCCTGGGTGGCATGCCCACCCTCGTCAAACAACTCCGCGGAATCGGCGGTTGTACACAGCCTGTGCGCTTAGACGGCCACCGCGTCGAGCACGCGGTCGATACCCGAACCGGTGCGATCGGCCGTGTTCTCCACCGCCTCGACTCGGCCTCGCTCCCGGCAGGCAACCTCCTCGTACGCTGCAACAACCGCCGGGCGACCCGCTGCCCGGCCTGCGCGGAGACCTACCGCCGTGACACCTTCCACCTGATCACCGCCGGACTGCGGGGCGGCAAGGGCACCCCCGATACCGTCACCCGCCATCCGAAGGTGTTCGCCACCTTCACCGCCCCCGGTTTCGGCCCTGTCCACAACCGGCCCACAGACCGACGCGGCACCGTCCGAGCCTGCCGCTGCGGACTCCTGCACGACGTCGACGACGAATCGCTCGGCACACCCCTGGACCCGGCGATGTACGACTACGAGGGCGCCGTCCTCTGGAACGCGCACGCCGGAATGCTCTGGCGGCGCTTCTCCATCTACCTCCGCCGAGAGATAGCCAAGCGGGCTGGCCTCACCCAGCGGGACTTCGCGGACTTCGCCAGGGTCTCCTTCGCCAAGGTCGCCGAGTACCAGAAACGCGGCGCGATCCACTTCCACGCCGTCATCCGCATCGACGGCCCCGAGGGCGGCGACACCTTGCCTCCGGACTGGGCTACCGCCGAGCTGCTCACGGACGCGATCGGCGCCGCTGCGGCTCACTCCCGAGTCGACGGCCCCGTCGTCGACGGGCGCCCGCACGCGTTCGCCTTCGGCAAGCAGATCGACGTGCGTGCGATCCGTTCCGCCGACTTCGACGGCGGCCAGGAGCTGACCGAGCGGGCCGTGGCCTCGTACATCGCGAAGTACGCAACCAAGGGTGCCGAGACCGCGACGGGAGCTCTCGACCGCCCGCTGAAGTTCCTCGCCGAACTCGCCCAGCTCGACATCAGCGACCACGCCCGCCAGCTGATCCGAACGGCCTGGACGCTCGGGGCTCGCAAGGAGTTAGCAGAGCTCCGGCTTCGGGCCTGGGCTCACATGCTCGGCTTCCGCGGCCACTTCTCCACCAAGTCTCGCCGCTACTCGACCACCCTCGGCGCCCTCCGCACCGCCCGCGCCGATTGGCGCCGCGCCCAAGTCGCAGTGATCACCGAGGACGAGCCGGACACGACCCTCGTTCTTTCGCACTGGGTCTTTGCCGGAATCGGTCTGTCCTCCGCCGAAGCCTGGCTCGCCGCATCCCTTGGACCCGCCCTCGGAACGGAAGGAGAACCGACGTGAACTCGCAGCGCGACGAGCTGATGACCGTGCGCCAGGTCCTGAACGAGCTGGGTGGAGTCTCTCGCCGGACGTTCTACCGCTGGCGTGAGCTGGGGCACGGGCCGGCCGCGTTCAAGCTGCCCAACGGGGAGCTCCGGGTGTGGCGGAGTGACTTCTCCACGTGGCTGCGAGAGCTGGAGGCCGCGGCGTGAAGTCTCTCGACGTGAAGGTCTGGGCTGTACGGAAGCGGGATACGAAAACGCCCTCGTACGGCGTGCGGTGGTCTGTGGCGGGTAACGTCTTCTCCGACTCGTTCCGCACGAAGGCACTCGCCGATCACTACCGCTCGAAGCTGATGCGCGCGATGCGCGACGGCGAAGAGTTCGAGAGGGCATCCGGGCTTCCGGACTCGATGGAACCGAAGAAGTCGGCTGTGTCCTGGTACGACTTCGCCCTCCGGTACCTCGCCATGAAGTGGCCCCACGCCGCCCCCAATACGCGCAACGGCATCAACGAATCGCTCACCAGCGTGACCGTGGAGCTCCTCGGTGAGCGGGCTGGACGGCCGTCCGATCAGGCCATCCGCCAGGCGCTTCGCAACTGGGCCTTCGTCCTGCCGGGGCCTGATGACCGAGACGTCTCGGACGACGTGCGGAACGTCCTTCACTGGGTGTCGAAGGCATCGCGACCGCTGGCCGATCTCGCTGAACCGGCTACGGCCCGTGCGGTGCTGGACTCGCTGAAGCTCAAGCTCGACGGTACGGCCGCGGCAGCCGAAACCGTGCGGCGTAAGCGGCGGACTCTCGTCAACGCTGCGAACTACGCGGTCGACCTGGGGGAGCTGCGCGAGAACCCGATCACGGCTGTCCGCTGGCAGAAGCCGAAGGTCTCCAACCAGGTCGACCCTCGCGTTGTCGCGAACCCCGAGCAAGCTCGGAATCTCCTGGCGGCCGTCTCCTACGTGGGCGGCTACCGGCGGGCCCGCGGTCGGCGCCTGGTGGGTCTCTTCGCTGCGATGTACTTCGGCGGCCTCAGGCCGGCTGAAGCGATCGGCCTCGTCGAGACGGACTTGAGCCTCCCTGAGCAGGGATGGGGATCGGCGCTGCTTCACCGGACTCGTCCGTCGGTCGGCAAGCAGTGGACCGATTCGGGGGAGACCCATGACGACCGCGGCCTGAAGAACCGGCCGGTTGAGGACGTCCGACGGGTGCCGATTCCGCCTCACCTCGTCTCCGCACTCCGCGACCACCTGGCCACCTTCGGCACGGCAGACGACGGACGGCTCTTCTTCAGCGAGAAGGGCTCGGTCGTTCCGTCCTCGACGTACTACCGCGTGTGGCAGGAGGCTCGTCTTATCGCGCTCCCTCCGTCCGCCGCGGCCTCGCCGCTCGCGAGCCGTCCATACGACCTGCGGCACTCGGCGCTGTCGACGTGGCTCAACGCGGGGGTCGACCCGACCGAGGTGGCCGAGCGCGCCGGCAACAGCGTCGAGGTCCTGCTGACCCGCTACGCGAAGTGCCTCGACGGACGGCAGGACGTCGCTAACCGGCGTATCGAGGACCTCTTGCGTGAATACGAGTAGTCCCAGACCAACAGCAGTACCGAGGCCCGCACGGACACACCGTGCGGGCCTCGGAGAGAGCGGTTCCTACTTTGTGGCAGCCAGTGTTGCGGCTGTTTTCCTCGGCCGCCCGACGCTGCGCCGGGTGATAAGGCCGAGTTCGGTGAAGGTGGCGTCGCTGTCGAGCGACTTGAGGTCGGGGTGCTCCGTGGCGAGGTGTCGCAGGACAGTCTTGATCGCCAGCTCGTAGTTCGAGCGGGTCGCACCGGAGGCGCCGGCTCGGTAGCACAGCGCCCGCTCGTCATAGACGGTCTTGGCGAGTGTGCCTTCGAAGAAGACGTGCACGGCGTACTCCTCGGTGCCGGACTCCTTGTTCTCGGGAATGGTTCGGAGGGCGTCGCGCTGCCATGGGAGCTCGGCGAGGGCGTCCACCACCTTGTGCGGGTCAACATCGGCGACGCGGGCCGCCGCGATGACGTTCGCGATGACGTGGAGGCCAGCTGTTGCAGAGTGGAGATACCGCTTGCGGAACTCCGGGACGGTCAGGGTGTTCTTGGACAGCTCGCGCCAGCCGGGGATGCGCTCAAACGCGAGGTCAAGGAGTTCCACGACCTCGGCACCGACTGCGGTGAGGGCCTCGTTGCCGGTCAGCCCGGTGGCGGTCACTCGCTTGCGGATGACCGCCGCGAGGTGCGTCTCGCGGGCCTTCGGGGTACGGTCGCGGACACCGACGCCAGCGATGGCGGATGCTGCCGAGCGCACCCCTGCGGCCTTGTAGAGGCCAGCGAAGTTCGGGTCACGCCTCTTGTGCGCGGAGTCGGGGAGGTAGCCGACCCGGCCGGCGCACAGCCGTGCGTTTTTGATGACGTACTGGCCAAGGCGGTTGGTCGCGTTCTCCTTGTCCATGACGGCGATCAGTGATGGGTCGATGGGTTTGGTCGAGCCCATCTTCACGAACAGGGTGGCGAGGATATCGGGATCGCCCTCCAGGAGTAGCGTGATCTCCGTGGCGGACTGCTCCAGGTACCGGCGGACCACCAGGCCATCGCCCTCCTCTGCGTCCTTCACCAGCTTCCAGACCCGATCGAGGGCGTACTCCCTGTGCTGCCCGTCGACGGACCAGACGACCGGGGCGCCCTCGCGAACGGTGATCCTGGCCAGGGACACCCCGGGCATGACCTCCTGGATGACCTCGATCTCCATGAATTCCTCGTCCGGCTCCATGCCGACCACCAGCGTCCCCAGGTAGGGGCGCGAGGTGGTCCGAATGCCGTCGGCGATCTTCTTGACCTGTTCTTCGTAGAGGCCGCGCTGACCAGGGCGGCCGTCGTCATCGAGGTCATAGTCCTCGCGCTTGAGCAGGTTGTCGAAGGTCCAGTTCTCGGCGAGCGACTTCGTGGGCTCGGACCACACGATCTTCCGCAGCTCACCGGCCTGGGAGAGGAAGCCGATCCGCTCGAAGCGGATCGGGGGCTTCTCGCCCTTGAGGGCCGCACGCAGCCGCTTACTGTCGGGCAGGGTGGTCGTGCTCAAGGCACTAACCTCGTCTCTGCGGGCCTACGGTCCGCATACGGGTCCGGCCCGGCGGCACGCTTGTCCAGAGCTCCCAGCCGCCGGGCCGGAGCTTTTTGTGTTATCCGCCACGTTAGCCGGGTCACACGAAAATTAAAAACCCGTCAGGAAATGCGCCTGGCCTATATTTTGTGGACGGGTGACGTGGGCGGTGCGGCTGGGCCTAGCGCGGCTGGATGTCCAGCGTGGGCTCTCGGGCAGGCGCACGGCGTTGCTCGTCATCGCCACGCTTGACGCCAGACCTGATCCCGTGAGTGAGGGCGTGGTGCCAGGCGGTTCCGCTGGAGCGAGGGTGTCTTGCGGCGTAACGATCGTCCGGGCCGAGCCGGCAGGTGTCGCTACGGGACCTCGGCATTTCCTGGGCTCACCTGCGGCAACGTTCCAAGATCCCGTCCACGCCTCGTCCACAGGTCCTGACATGGAGCCGCTTCGGGCTGCATCCGCCTGCACATACGCGAAGACCCCGGCCTCAGCGTTTCCGCTGGTGACGGGGTCTTTGGGCACCTCATGAGGGGTGCCCCCGGCAGGATTCGAACCTGCGCACACGGCTCCGGAGGGCATGCCAGCAACATCTGAAACAGAGGCCCTGGCCTGCGGTTTCTCGGCAAGATCGAGGCTTCGGTACCCATCTCTATCACGTACCGTGCACAGCGCGCGCCTCTGCGAGGTCTCATGGATCGCGGCCCCGAGCGCGCCGGCGGCGGAGTGAGTCGATCAATCCCCTGGTGGAGCAGGCTTGCGCATCCTGCGGCCGACCTCGTTTCCTCGGTCGTTGAAGAGGTCGACCATGTCGTACGACTTGATCTCCGGCGGGAACATGGCGTGTACGTCCAGCGTCCCGTCGTCGATGAGGTGCAGCGCCTTCACGTCAGCCCGGAATATTGCATCGGAGCCATCGCGCTTCACCAGAAGGACCATCTCCCGGGCGTCGCAGAGCTGGTTGTCGCAGTACAGCTCCAGACGACCCGGGTCCTTGGGGGTATCTGACATAGAGCGTTTGAGGGTCTGCCCGCCGCAGAACATGCACTGCACCGGCCTAGCCTGGGCGCCAGATGTCGCTTCCGTCTGATGCCGGCGCAGCCACGGTGTGGCCCCTGCATCCCACCTCTTGTCCATGCCAATCAGACTATGTGGGGTTTGTTCGTGTGGGGGCGGTTTCATCGATTGAAGGACGATGGCATAGGCAACGTCATGCTCGGGCGTCGCTCGTGGGCAGACTGGCCGCATTGCGACAAACCCCGTTCGGATCACCTCAAAGATCACTATGGGTCAGTTCACGAATGCAGACCGTCTTGAGGGTGGTCGCTACTCTCCGAAGAAATCTCCATGCGATGTAAAGCCACCGCGATTCATTCGCGGTTCGGCGCTCCGGCGCCAGTAGTTCCACCTCTCCGCCAAGTAGAATTTCCTTTCATCGCTCATCAAGGGGGTAGCGTTCAATACCGCAGATATGTCTGCGATCTCTGCGGCAACGTTCTCTGTGCTGCTACCAGTTGTTAGAGTGGGCGGAACTGCTACTACCTTGAATTCCCCTCGCCGGCCCGTGATCGTGATCGAGTTGGCCGCATCTCGTTCTGGTCTGAGTTGATCAAAGGTGTAGAGGTATTCTGAAGCCCGAGGGATCAAGTCTCGCTTCCTCCTCAGGAAGCCCGGATCTCTGTGGCGACTTTCGCCTGCCCTGAACTCGGCGTCACGTCCATAGATTAGAATGAACTGCATTTCGATTCTGTGGTATCCGAGATCTACGGGTATGTAGGCATGACGAAACGCCAACATATTTTCGGGGATTGAGAACCAGACTTTCCATTCCAGGATCTGGTCGAGGGCTTGGGTCAGGTAGGCGGTGGATTGCCCGTCAAGTGTAAACCACGGCTTGCTGGGGGCCTCTATCTCGATACATAGGGCGTAGACGGTCGCAGTGTCGCTTCTGACCCACATGAAGTCGGGTACGCGTTCATGGCTGACCCCCTTTAGTGAGGGCTGAGTAATTACAGCACCCCAGCATGAACCATGGTGGCCCCGCCCCACGTCATCTCCGGCCCCCGGGAGGAGTGATGGGTGCTGTTCAAGGAAACGCTGAACCTCAAGCTCGGCGGGTGACGAGTCCAGAAGGCGGCGCCATTCAGCCATAACCCATGGCTCATATTCTTCCCAAGTTACAGGGGCGGGGCGCTCAGGGTTGAGCGATTCGGCGTCGTCGGAAAGAATAGGCGAGAACTCGAATTCATCTGGCCTGTGATTCTGGTGCCTGGCGTTCATGGCTTGTACGGCATTTTCGTAACTGCCGTACTCTTCCAGAATGTTCAACTCTGCATTGATGTGGTTGTACGGCTCTGGTGTGAGTTCCATTTGCTTCCCCCGAGTTCTGTCACTGGTGATAAGCCGTCGTTGCCCTGTGCTGATGAAATCGACCGATGTGAAACGATACCGAGGTGCCCCGATGGATGGAGGTCGTACGAGGAGACTGGTTGACGCGAGTCTGGGGCGTCCCGTGTTCTGCTGCCGTAACCTCTTCGCTGGGTTGTTGGCCTGGTGGTTGACAGGATGTCTGTGCGCTGGGGTGTCGCCGGGCGCGCTGTCCAGGGAGCGTGTCGGTTCCGGCGCGTTGGAGCCGTGAGGAGGACGCCTGTCTTGACAGCGTCACCCACGCCTGCGGCGGTGCATCAGACCGAGGGGGAGCAATGAGCGACCGATGGCGACTGCGGCTCGAAGACCAGCAGATCATGTGGGGGAAGAACGAGCTGCCGTCTCGGCTTATGACGGTCTTCCAGGAAGATGACAAGTATCTGGACGAGACGTGGGCTCGTCAGATTGACGATGCCAACGCTGCTGGGGCGGTCGACGCTGCCGTCACGGATATTGACGATGGCGACGACGAGACCGACGAAGGAATCGACGAAACAGACGAGGATATACACAATCTCTTCGGCTACAGCGCAACCGTCGCGACCGTCCTATCTCGTCTGAAGCTTATGGGCTTCAGCCCGGAAGGAAGCCGGCGGGCGATGGCGTCAGAACTTCAAGAGCTTCGTGACTGGGGCGGCGAAGACGCCCTGTATGACTCCTCGCCGGGAGGTGAACCAACGCGCTTCGATGTTTCCTGCGAAGGCGTGGTCACGATCGGGCTGGATGCGCACCGAAAGAGCTGCGGTTGGTGGGGGCCAGAGCGTGAGGCGGGACTGAGTAGGCTGGAGAGCCTTTGTCTCGACCGTCTAGAACTGTTCTTCGAAGACGATGAAGATCCTCGAATCCTTCTCAGCGCTCTCCTGAACGATCAAGATCTCACGAAGACACTTCGGCTCGACCTTTCCGATCTCCTTGCCGCAGACTATTTCCGCAGCACTGATCAAGTGTCCACGCGTGCCCTCGAAGAGCTGAGGGAATCCACGGTGAACACAGGTCCGATAATTGTGATCACGGAAGGAAAGTTCGACTCGCGTGTGCTTGCCCGGGCTCTCAGGCTCGTGCGGCCCGATGTGGCAGGGTATTTCAATTTCTGGGACCTTGAAGCCATGAAGGCCGCAGGAGGGACGGACCGTGTTGTCGCCAATCTACGCAGCTTTGCCGCTGCTGGAGTAATGAACCGTGTGATTGGGCTTCTGGACAACGACAGTGCTGGCCGACAGGCAGAGAGGCAGTTGGCGAGTGTGCCCCTTCCTAAACACTACCGTTATTGCCGTCTGCCAGATCTCGAATACGGTCGATCTTATCCGACCCTCGGCCCATCAGGAGACGGCGAGAGCGATATAAACGCACGAGCGTGCTCGGTCGAGTTCTACTTCGGAACTGAATGTCTTCGTGGGGTCGACGGGTATCTCGTCCCGGTTCGATGGAGGGGGTACAACGAGGCTATCTCGGATTATCAAGGTGAGCTTGTCAATAAGCCTTACGTTCAGAGCCGGATTGAAGATGCTCTGAGTAAGGCAGAAGCTGGTGGGGCAGCTCTAGGCGAGGAGTGGGCCCCCATGAGACAGCTAGCCGAGAGACTGATCGAAGTGGCAGAGGCGAACTGAGCTATTGCTCTGTAGAACCTCGGGGTACGGTCTGGGTGGTCTAGGAAGGAGGCGGCCTGTGCCGCAAGCGAGTCCGCGAGGTACGTACTTGCAGGTCTCCGAATCGTTGCGTCAGCAGATCGAGTTGAGCGATGACGCGGCCAAGTTGCCATCGGAGGCAGCGCTTATGCGCTCGTATGGAGTGTCCCGCAACACGATCCGCCGCGCTCTCAAGGTGCTGGAGGCCGAAGGCGTGGTGGAGTCTGCTCCTGGGATTGGGTGGCGTGTGGCTCGGGCTGGCGATCATCGGTCGCTCGCCGAACGGATGACTGATCTGATGTCAGAAGACGCACTCTCAGCTGGCGATTCGTACCCGTCTGAAGCGAAGCTCTGCGAGCGGTTCGGGGCGTCCCGTACTGCTGTGCGTCGGGTCCTTGCTCAGATGGAGGGGAACGGCTTGCTCGCCACAGTCCATGGCAAGGGGCGAACCGTGCGTGGTCTCCCAACCCCTACGGTCCGGCCGTAGTCTTGGCCGCCATGGGACTGACTGAGTGGGCGTACTCGCTCTCCGAATCGCTGCTGTCCGATCCGCTCCCGCGCCGGTGGGCGCATTCGCTCGGGGTCGCCAAGCGCGCTCGCTCCCTGGGCTCGATCATGGGTGACGATGCCGAGTTGCTGGAAGCTGCCGCGGTGCTCCATGACATCGGGTACGCGCCGGCCATCGCCACGACCGGCTTTCACCCGCTGGACGGCGCGCGGTTCCTCCGCGACCAGGAGAAGGCAGATGAGCGGGTCGTTCGTCTCGTGGCTCACCATTCCTGCGCTCTGTTGGAAGCCGAGGAGCGTGGACTGAGGCAGGAGCTAGAGGGGGAGTTCGAGCTAGAGCGCCCGGACCTGGTCGACGCCCTGCTGTTCTGCGATATGACGACGACGCCCGACGGGACGCAGACCACGCCGACCGCGCGGCTGGACGAGATCGTGCGGCGGTACGGCCCGGACACGATCGTCGGGCGGTTCATCCAGCGCGCGGCACCCGAGATTCACGCAGCGGCGAGGCGTGTCGAGGGCCGGTTGGCGCAAGTCTCTGCCGACAGTCAGCCGATGTAGGGCTCTCGTCGCGAGTCGTCGAGACCGTGGCGGATGCGCAGCATCATCGACGGGTGGATGTCCAGTCCGTCAAGGTCCGTTGGGTTAACCCAACGGACCTCTTTTGACTCGCTGCTCGTACGCAGCGAACCGCCGGTGGGGTGGGCTCGGAAGCAGATGGAGAACTGTTGCCGGACCTCTCCGTCGTCGTACGCCAGCACGTGTTCAGGGTCTGTGTAGAGCCCCACGATGCTGTCTACGTCAACGTCAATGCCGGTCTCTTCCGCGACCTCACGGACGACGGTGTCGCCGATGCGCTCGCCGATGTCGTGGCCACCGCCGGGCAGTGCCCACAGATCGTTGTCCGTCTTGTGGATGAGCAGCAACCGTCCCGCGTCGTCTCGGACGATCGCAGTGACCGAGGGCACGACCGAGTTGGCCTGAGGCGCGTTCGGGTCGCGGAAGTAGTCGATACGGCTCATCAGGCAGTGCCTTCCCAATCGGCAGGTGAAGAGATTGAGCGGGCAGATTCCCAGACCTTCTCAACACTCTCTGCGTAGGCGTCGAAGAGTTCACCGCCGGGCACGCGCCGTAGGTGTAGCACGGGCGACATGTAGGCGCCGACTCCGTAGAGGTGTCCGTTCGCCAGCATCTCGTCATCGGCCCGGTAGATGGAGTTGTAGAGGGTCGTACCGTGCAACCGGAACTCCACCCCGGGGAGGCCGAAGAGAGGGCCGTAGTTGATGAGGGCGTTCCGGATCTTGCCTGCCATCGCCGCGCCGATCCCTTCGTCCTCGCCGCGCACCGCTACGGCCGACGACGTGGGCTCTCCCAGGATGAAGCGGATAGGTACCCCGTCGGCTGACTTCTCTTTCACGATGCGGTGGAACGACGCGTCTTCCGTGAGCCAGAACCCGGAGTACACCAACAGGTCGAACTGGCGGATCGCCTTGGAGTAGAGGTTCGTCCAGAGGGTTTGCATCACGACGGACCTGTGTGGATAGAGCCTGACCAACTCCGCGTTGCCGGCGGCCGCGACCTCGGCTGACGTGCGCTCGTCCGGCCACAGGTACGACACCTCGCACCTCAACAGGGATGCTGTTGCGAACTGGAAGCGGCGATATGGCTTGCGCTCGGGTTCGTTGATCCATCGTTCGACCGTCTTGGACGCGACCCCGAGCCGTTCGGCGACCTCATCGAGCGTCAGGCCTAAGTCCACTATCGCGCCGCGCAGTCGCTCGTTCGCCATGTCCAACCTCCGCCATGCCGGGACGACTTGGTACGACTTCACAGTAGCCAAGCGCGACTCAAGTCGTACATCCGCGAAGTCGATCGTCGCCGCCTCCGGCGCCAGTCTGTAGGTACATCGAGCGCGAGGAGCTCGCAGCACTCCAACAGCCGAAGGGCTTGACGGGGCGAACTCCTCTCTGCAAGATGAGGAACAGGTAATACATGTTCCTCTCGTTCGGATCGCTTCAACGAACCGGGCGAGCGCAAGACAAGGGGCCCGGGGCAGAGCGGGCCGAGGGACCCGGACCCCTGGTCAACCGGAGGGCTGAGGCCAATAGGCCTCACGTCTCCGTACGCCTGAAACGGGAGCTCGTGTTCCCGAAGGAGACAACGCACCACCTCACCTTTCCGCAGCTCAACGGCTGTGGGCCGGTTGCCTCCGCTGCTCGTCTCGTACGAGCGGCGCAGAGGGGAACCGCGACAGCGTTTCCGCCTCATCATCTGAGAGGACCGTTCATGAGTCGCCTGAAGAAGGCCGCCGACGCGAACCGGATCGCCGCTGCCAAGCAGCGTGCTGCTGGCCATGAGGACGCGGCGGCCCGTTACGAGGCCCGTGCCGAGGAGCTCGACTCCGGCAGGGTCGGCGACCGTACGGACGACGTGATCTCTCTTTTCCGCGCTGCTTTCCGCTGCTGATCTCTGTCCCCGCTACCCGTGGGCGGTCGCCTCTCGCCAAAGACCGCGACCGCCCCGGCATCCCTTCGACGTCAGGAGAACTGCCATGCGTACGTACATCGGCCGCCAACAGGCCATCTCCGCCCAGGACTTCGCGGAACTCGCGCTCGGCACCCCGATTGAACTGTGGCTCGGGGTCGAGGGCGAGACGGATGAAGAACGCGCCGCCCGCGAGGACGCTGCGCGCGACATCCTCGCCGACAACCCGAACCTTCCCGACGACCTGGTCCGCATCGCGGCGCAGGTGATCGAGGAGAACCTGGACCTGTTCGACATCGTCCCGCTGTCCCGCCCCGCTCGCCGTCGCACGGCGGGCAAGGGGGTGGCGGCATGAGCGAGGCCCTGTTAGCCGCCGCTGTCGGTCTGCCGATGGCGGCCGGATGGTCGCTGCATTCCCTGCGGCTGCGCCGGCGGATCGAGACCGCACGCCGTGACCCGCTGACGGGCCTGTGGACGCGAGAAGCGTTCGAGGAGCGCGCTGCGAAGGTGCTGGCGGGCGGCCGCGGCGCGATCTACGTCATCGACCTCAACCGGTTCAAGGAGATCAACGACACCCACGGGCACGCGGCAGGCGACGTGGTCATCGCGACCACCGGCCGGCGCCTGGCCGAGTGGGCGGCCGTCAACCTCGGCACCGTGGGGCGTCTGGGTGGCGATGAGTTCGCCGCAGTCGCCCGCGTGCTGAGCCACACGGATCTGTGCTGGACGCTCACTGAGCTGCACCGGGCCCTCGTGGAGCCGGTCACGGTCGACGGGCACCGGCTCGCTGCGGGCGCCGCAATCGGCGCGGTCGCCTACGACCCGGTCACCGGCGGCGCGGACCTGTCCACGCTGCTGCGGCTGGCGGATGAGCAGATGTACGCGGCCAAGCATTCCGGCGCCGACTGGCTCACGGCCCTCGATCTCATCCCGCAGCAACCGACGGTCAACGGTCGCCGCGCCGGCCGCCCCGGAACGCTCGGCAAACCGGAGGCCGCAGCATGACCACCCCGACCCCCGTACCCGAGGCGCCCGCACCCAGGGTGCCGCCATTGACGCGCCCGGAGCAGGGACTCGCCGGCGTCGGTGCCCTCGCCGCCGCTGCGGTCGGCGCGCTCGGTCTGATCTCCTCGTTCGACGCGGTGTCCGCTGCCGCGGCGAGTTGGGGTTTCCGCTCGCCGTGGATGCTGCCTGTGGGTATCGACGTGTCCATCCCAGTGTTCACCGTCGCCAACCTGCTGTTGATCCGGATGGACATGGCGCTCGCCTGGGTGCGCTTCGTGCCCTGGGCGCTCACGCTCATCACGTGCGGGCTGAACATCGCGGCTGGACACTCCCTGTCCGCGAAGATCGCGCACGGCACGATGCCGCTGCTGTGGGTGGTGTTCTCCGAGATCGGCGCGCACATCTACGCCGTCCGCATCGGCGCCGCCACCGGCCGCCGCATGGAGAAGATCCGCTTCTCGCGCTGGCTGCTCGCCTTCCCCTCCACGTTCGCACTTTGGCGCCGTATGACGCTGTGGGAGGTCACCTCCTACAGCACGGCCCTGGTGCTGGAGAAGGAACGGCAGTTGGCCCGCGCGGACCTGCGCGAGCAGCACGGATGGCGCTGGCGCTCGAAGACCCCACGTCGTGAGCGCGTGATGCTGCGCATGGGCGACCTCGCCCCCGCCACCGAGCAGGGCATCCCCGCATCGTCTCCGGCGAGCAAGCCACAGGCAGTCCCGCCCGTGCCCAAGGCGCGGACGGCACGCCGCACCTCCGCCAGGGTCGCAGGGAAGCCGCAACGCTCTTTCGAGGGCCTGCTCATCGAGGCTCGCGCGGCCACTGCACAGTGGAGCGAAGCCGGTCTGAACGCGGAGGCCATCCGCGCGGAAGTGCGCTGCTCCGCGGCGAATGCCCGCCGGCTGCGGGACGCGCTGAAAGCCGAGCGTGCCCAAGCCCCGGCGCTGCACGCCGTTCCGTGATGGCCGGGTCGTTCGGCAAGTGCTACGACCCCACCGGCGCCCAGTACGGCATCCCTACCTACCCGTGGCGTTACGCCCCCAACGGGCTCGCCACACGTCGCCAACTGCGCGCCCGCGGGCTCCGTCCGGGCGGTCAGCCGATCGCGGCGCAGCTCATGCGCCCGCGTTACCGGCGTGGCCCGCTGGTCGCCTACCTCTACCGCCTCGACCGCGCCAAGCCTGTTCGGCCGATGACGGCCGGTAAGCGGGCTGCGCTCGCCAAGGCGATGCGAGCGCGCCGCACCTGCCCCGCCTGCGCCACGGACGCCGGATACGTCATCCCGACCTCGCTCGGCATGTGCGTGACCTGCGCCTACCCAGCCACAGCACCGTGCGCCGCCTGAACACCCCACCGAATGCGAGGAGTTCCGCCATGGCCAACCCGACCCCGACCCCGGTGCACACCGTCGCGTTCCACTGGTCCGCGCTGGTTTTGGTCGGCCGTCTGTGGCGCCCGGTGTCCGGGATCGTCACCGGCCCGGACGGCTACGAGAAGGCGGACGCCTACTTCGAGGCCACCGACCAGCTCACCATGCAGGGCTTGCGCGGCGCGGTGGCGCACTTCGAGGCCACTCGCATCCAGCTCTGACGTCACTGCTCACCGTCTGCTCGCGGGGTCCGTCCGCCCACCTTCCACAGCGTCGGCCGGACCCCGCTCACCCCTCCGTATCCGGAAGGAACCTTCAGTGAACCAGCCCGACGACAACGAACTGTTCAACCGGCTCGAAGCCGAGATGACCACCGGCACCGGCGCGGACGTGGTCGACCTCGACAAGGCCCGATCCGCCTGTGACGGGTCGGCCGCCCCGACGGCCGACCCGCTGCCCGACTCCCGCCCCACCGGGTCGGACGACCCGGACGACGAGGAGTCGGCCGACTCGATCGCCCGTCCGGTCGACCGTCCCGACCTTCCCTCTCCCGGGATCACGACCTACAAGCGTCGGCCGATCCTGCCGACGTGGCTCACCTCGAAGCCTGGCTTCGTGGCCACCGCGGAGCGCGCGGCCGGCAATGCCTTCTACGCCACGGCGTTCCACGGCATCCGCACCCCCTGGTACGCCCTCCAGCTCACGCTCCACGCGCCGCGCGGTGCGGCCCGTTTCGTGCGGGACAGCAACCGGTGGGTGTGGGACGCGGAGGGTGCGCCGCTGCGCGAGTACGAGGTACGGGGGGAGAACACCGCGGAGTACCTGAAACTGTCCCGGCAGCGCGACGGACGGGTCCGCCTGCGCGTGCTCGTCAGCACGGTGGCGCTGGTCTTCGGTGCCGCGTTCGCGCTGACCCTGTACGTGCTGGCCCCCGCCTGGTTAGGCGTGCTGGCATCGGCCGCGGTGCTGGTCGCCGGTTTCTGGGGCTCCCCGCAGGACCACCCCGTGATCGGGCCCGCGGTGCTGAAGACGGAGATTCAGAAGCTGACCGGTCCGATCGTGCTGCGCGCTTTGGACAACATCGGCAACGCGAAGCTGTCGGCCGCCATCAAGAAGGGCGGCGACATGAACGGGATGCGCTTCACCTCCGAGATCACCCGCGACGGTCCCGGCTACCGCGCCGACCTCGACCTCCCGTGGGGTGTGACCCCGGAGGACATCATGGAGGCCCGCAAGCCGCTCGCGTCCGGGCTGCGCCGCAAGGTCGGCTGTGTGTGGCCGTCGGCCGACCCGACCGAGCACGAGGGCCGGCTGATCCTGTGGGTGGGCGACAAGCCCATGAACGAGACCACCAAGCCCGCCTGGCCGCTGCTGAAGTCGGGCAGCGTCGATCTGTTCAGGCCGGTCGTGTTCGGCAACGACCAGCGCATGGGCGACGTCGCCGTCACGCTCATGTTCGCGAGCGTGGTCGTCGGGTCCATCCCGCGGATGGGAAAGACGTTCCTGATGCGGCTGTTCCTGCTCATCGCCGCGCTGGACCCGCGGGCGGCCCTGTACGCGTTCGACTTCAAGGGCACCGGCGACTTCGGTGCCCTGGAGCCGGTCTGCCACCGCTACCGGGCAGGCGACGAGGACGAAGACATCCTGTACGTCCTCGAATCGCTGCGCGAGCTGCGGGCGGAGCTGCGCCGCAGGGCGAAGGTCATCAAGTCCCTGCCGCGCTCTCGCTGCCCGGAATCGAAGGTCACCCCCGAGCTGGCGAACGACAAGTCGCTCGGGCTGCACCCGATCGTGGCCGGGTTCGACGAGTGCCAGGTCCCGTTCGAGCACGAGAAGTACGGGGCGGAGATCGAGGAGATCGCGACCGACCTGGGCAAGCGCGGTCCGGCGCTGGGCATGGTGACCCTGTTCGGCACCCAGCGCCCGGACGCGAAGTCGCTGCCCACCGGCATCTCGGCAAACGCGGTCCTGCGGTTCTGCCTGAAGGTGATGGGTCAGCCCGCCAACGACATGGTGCTCGGCACGTCGATGTACAAGGCGGGTTACCGGGCGACGATGTTCTCCCGTACCGACCGCGGCATCTGCTGGATGGCCGGCGAGGGCGACGACCCGCGCATCGTCGCGTCCGCGTTCGTCGACGCGCTCGGCGCCGAACAGGTTGTCGTGCGGGCCCGGAAGATGCGCGAGGCGTACGGGAACATCACCGGGCACGCCATCGGTGAAAGTCCCGAGAGCGGTGAGGCCGCGTTCGACCTGCTCGCCGACATCCTCAGGGTCGTCGCAGTCGACGAGGACAAGGTGTGGAACGAGAAGGTCGCCGCCCGTCTCGCCGCGCTGCGGCCGGAGATCTACGGCGGGTGGAAGCCGGAGACGGTGACCACGAACCTGCGCCCGCACGGCATCAGCGCGCAGGACGTCTGGGGCACCACCGACAAGGGCAAGGGCACCACCCGCCGCGGCATCGCCCGCGCCGACATCACCACCGCCATCACCCAGCGTGACGGAAAGTGGTCCGGAGACTGACGCGCACCGCTGCTAGGTCTAGCACCCGCCGTTGCTAGACCTAGCAGCCCCGCTAGCACCCCAAACCGGCTCTGATCAGCAACCTCGCACCTAGCACCCGACCTGCGAGAACACCCGGAAACCCGCCTGGAAGGGCACCCCATGACCCTCCTCCTCCTTGCTGGAGCCTGCCTGCTCGCCGTCACTCTCGGTTACTGGAGTCTGTGTGCGGCGAGCCCGTACGGCGACTGCCGCAAGTGCCGCGGCATGGGCCACGCGCTCAAGACCGACCGCAAAGGACGCCTCAAGCGCGGCAAGCAGTGCCGCCGCTGCCAGGGCCACGGCAAGCGCATACGCGTCGGTCGCCACCTCTACAACCTGTGGGCCCGCATCTACCGCGCCGGCACCGCCGACTGACCCCGGGAGAGCAGCCATGACCCACCACCCTGCGCACCGCCGGTCGCCCGTCATCGTCTGCCACGACGAGACGAGCGACTTCCTGACCGCCGACCTCCCGGACCGGTTCCGCACCGATCCGGTCAGCCTCGCCGACCTGCGCCGCGCGCTCGCCGACATGCGCGCCCGGTTCACCAACCCCGACAGCCCGGAGGGCTCCCGATGATCCTGAACATCTCCGCCGTGCTGCTGTTCGGCGCCGCGTCCGCCCTCGCCGTCAAAACCCGGTCCGCCGGCGGCGGCTCCGCCCTGGTCCTGTTCCTGTTCGGGTTCTTCGTCGCCGGGACCGGCGCCTACGGACCCATCCACGACGTCGTGCAAGCGTCCGCCGACGCCCTGTCCGCCCTCGGTAACTGAAGGAGACCCGCCGTGAACGAACACGCCCCAGCCCTGCGGCCGGACTTCCCGGCCGCCCCGGTGTACGACCCGGCCTCCCTGACCCTGTACGCGCCCACCCCCGCGGCTGTGGAACTGGCCGCCGAACGGGGCCCGGTGGTGTGGGTGCCCGACGCCTACGGCCGCCTGGTCCCCATGCCCAAGCACCTCGCCCCCGCCCCGATGGCCCGCCCCGAACCGCGCGACCTGACCCCGCTCCCGCTCCTCGACCCCATCGCCCAGCGCTTCATGGGTGCCGGGCTCGGGGGCGGCGCCCTCGCCGCCGGCGTCGGCTACGGCGTGGGCGAGGTCGTCAACGCCGCCGCCGGACTCGGCACCGGCACCGTCATGTGGATCGCGCTCGCGGTCCTCGCCTGGCGCACCCCGATCCGCTCCATCAGCGGCGGGCGCGGCAGCACGGTCAACATCCGCAAGGCCGTCATCAAGCGCAACCACTTCCACGGCTGAACCCCCGGAGAGGACACCCGTGTTCGAGATCCGCATCATCTGCGCCCCGCAGGACACCGAACGTGTCGTCGCCGCACTCGACGGCACGTTCACGACCGGCACTGCGACCGTCTACCCCACGCGTGACGGCCACCGGAACCGCCTCTACATCAGGGCCGATCTGCCCACCGCAGACGCGCCGGCCGATACGGCGGACTGGCCCACGGCGGAAGCCGCGTACGACACTGCCCCGAGCATGGTCCGTGAGGTCGGATGGACCGCACGGACGGCCCGCGAAGTGGTGTCCGGCGCCTTTCCTGCTCGTGAGTTCTGGCTGCGCAAGGCCGCCCTGCTCGACCGCATTGCTCTGCACGACGAGAGCGACGGCGACGACATCCCCACCGCTGCCGCGGACCTTGCCATACAGGCTGCCCGAGAGCTCATGGACCTGGACGACGAGCCGGTGCTCTGTGACCCGCGTGCCTACGTCCGTCAGCAGTACGTCCTTTGGGCCAAGAGCCAGTAGCTGTGCCAAGGGCGGCCCCCGCCTCTTGCCAAAGAATCCGGGGCCGCCCTTGCCAACCAGTCCGCAACAGACCTGTTGGAGGCATCCAGCATGACCCATCACCCCACCGTTTCATCGGAGGGCGGCAACATCAGCTTTTGCACCGGGTCCGGTGCGCTGGACCAGGCCGTGCAAGCCGTTACCGGCCTGCCTACGGTCCTGGTCGGTGAGAAGGACCCGGCCGCGTCCCGGCTGCTGGCCGCGCGCATGCCCGGCGCGCGCAACCTGGGTGACATCACCGCGGTCGACTTCGCGGAGCTGGCCGCCTCTGTGCCGCGCCCTCGGGCGCTGACCGCCGGGTTTCCCTGCCAGGACATCTCCAACGCCGGACCTCGGGGAGGGATCGCCGGTGACCGCTCCGGACTGTGGAAAACCATCGCCGACGCCGTTCGCCACCTTCGACCCCGCCTCGTCTTCCTGGAGAACGTCGCCGCCATCCGCAGTAGGGGACTCGACGTCGTCGCCGCCGACCTGGCCGCGCTCGGGTACGACGCGCGGTGGATGTGCCTACGCGCTGGAGATCCCGAAGTCGGCGCCTGTCACCGGCGTGACCGCTGGTTCGCCGTCGCGTATCCCGCTACTGAAGACCCCCACCTCACAGTTGGGACGCAATGGGGGACCCCAGCACCCGGACAAGCGCAAGGCGGGCGGGCACGGGCCCACGCTGGAGGACGAAGTGGTCTTCTTGCTGCCCCCGACGGCCAGCTGACCCTGCTCCCGACACCGGCCGCGGCCGACGGGACCGGCGGCCCCGGAACCTCTGCCAAGCGGCAGGGCGGGATGAACCTGCGCACCGCCGTGACCCTGCTGCCCACACCGGCGGCACGCGACTGGAAGTCCGGCGCCTCCAACCTGCTGGGCACCAACTCCCGTCCGCTGAACGAGGTGGTGGTCAACCTACTGCCCACTCCCAAGGCGTCCGACGGACCGCACGGAGGGCCCAACCAGCGCGACACGGCCGGGAACTACTACCTGCCCGGCCAGGCCGTCCGCCTGGACGGGCGGTGGGTGGCCACCAACGGCACCGACTACGGGCCTGCCATCCGGCGTTGGGAGGCAGTGCTGGGACGTTCCGCGCCCGAGCCGACCGAGGCGGGCACCAAGGGCAACCGCCGACTGTCCCCGGCGTTCGTGGAATGGATGATGGGCGCCGATCCCGGCTGGGTCACCGGCACGGACCTGGAACTTTCCCGCTCCGACCAGCTCAAGATCCTCGGCAACGGCGTCGTCATCCACCAAGCCGCACTCGCCTACCGCGCGCTGCTCGCCGCGACCGTGGCTGAAGCCGCGGGTCCCGCACTGGCTCAGCTCGCCCTGGACATCGCCTAGATGTGGCTGGGGCGGTCGCCTCTCGCCAAAGACCGCGACCGCCCCGGTTCTCCGTCCTTCGACAGAAACAGGAGACCTCCAGCATGACACCTGACCGCAAGACCCCGCGGCCACGGGCCGTGAACCGCCTGGACGATGACCACCTGTGTACCGCGCTGGAGTTGGCAGCGGTCGGCGTGCCGGTGCTGCCTCTGCGGAAGGGGAAGGGCCCGTTCGGGAACTGCCGCGCGTGCGCCAAGAATGCTTGCGGCGGCCGACCGAACATGAAGAGCGCGGGGCTCTGCCAGTGCCCCGGTGTCTGCCACGCGTGGGCCGCAGCCACCACCGACCTGAGTGTCATCAACTCCCCTCTGTGGGCAGCAGCATGGCGTCAAGCCGTGTGCGCCGGCTACCACCCCGGAGGTGCGGGGCTGACTGTGGTCGACCTCGACAACGCGACGGCCGTCGCGTGGGCGCGCGAGACGCTGCCGGTCACGCGCACGGTGGTCACGACGCGCGGTGAGCACTGGCTGTACCAGGGCGTCATGCCGTCGCACAACGCAGTGCGGGCGGGCGTGGACATAAAGTCCAGCATGTCCTACGCCCGTTGGCTCGGACCTGGCACCGGCATCATGGCCGCCCTGCCGCCTGCCGTCCTCGCCTTGGTCGTGAGGGAAGAGACCACCCCCGCCCGCGGGGAGGTGGTCTCTTCCCTCCCTGCGGGCGCCACGTGGGATCGGACGGTGGCCACCGGCTGCCGCCACACCGAGCAGTACATCCGCACCGGCCTCGAACGCGGCCTCGCCCTCGTGCGCGCCCGCGCCGAATCCGGGGCCGCCTCACAGGCGTTCGGTGTCGCCCGGTTCCTGGGAGCTCAGCACGCGCAGTGCCCCGGACCGTGCGGGCTGGACGCTATCGGCTGGCAGATCGCCGCGGCGGCCGTCTCCGTCGGTGTGCCCGAGGGCTACGCGCGCCGCGCGGTCGCCAACGGTCTCCAGACGGCCGAGAGGAGCGCGGCGTGACCGTTAAGTCCCGAACTCATCTCAAAAGGCAGCAGAACGCCGTACAGCGCCCATCGCGGGCGACCGTGGGCGACCGAAAGGGCGTCGCCGAAGGCGTCCGCACTGCCGTTGGTCCTGACCCGCAGAGGGGCGACGGCCGTCGCCCGCTGTTGAGCCCCCTCGAAGGGAGGGCGGCCTCATGACCACACAGCCTGTGGACAGCCCCGACCTGTGGGCCGGACTGTCCACCCTGGAAGAGCCGCCCGTGCCCGTGTGGGAGGACCCTGTTCCACTCGCCGGACCGCGCAAGCTCACCGCCTTCCCCGTCGGCGCGCTGCCGGGCTGGCTGCGGGAGTTCGTGGCCGCAGTCGCCGAGGAGACACAGACCCCTGTCGACCTCGCCGGATGTGTCGCTCTGTCCGTGCTCGCCACGGCGGCCGGCGGCCGGTCGCAGGTGCAGGTGCGCGGGCACTGGCGCGAGCCCACCAACCTCTACGTCGTCGTCTCGCTGCCGCCCGCCAACCGCAAGTCCGCCGTGTTCGGCCTGCTCACGGACCCGCTGTACGAGGCAGAACAGCAACTCCGCACGCTGACCCAACCGGCCATCGTGGAAGCCGAGATGACCGTGCGCCTCGCCAAGGAGGCGGCCGACAAGGCCACCGCCAAGGCAGCATCCGCGAGCACGGACGAGCGGGATCAACTGGTGGCCACCGCGATCGCCCTGGCGCAGACTGCGGACAGCGTGACCGTGCCGGCCAAACCGCAGTTGCTCGCCGACGACACCACGGCCGAGACGGTCACCTCGCGTATGGCGGAGCAGGGCGGCCGGATCGCCGTCATGTCCGCCGAGGGCGACATCTTCGACATCATCGCCGGACGCTACTCCGGCAAGCCCAACATGGGCGTCTTCCTCAAAGGCCACGCCGGCGACCGCCTCAAGGTCGACCGGCAGACCCGCGAGGAATACATCGAACACCCCGCCCTCACCATGGGCTTGTGCGTCCAGCCGCAGGTCTTGGACGACATCGGACGGCAAGACGGGTTCAAGGGCCGCGGCCTGCTCGGCAGGTTCCTCTACTCGGTTCCCGAGTCGCTGGTCGGCCGCCGCAAGATTGAGCCCGACCCCATCCCCGAGCAGGTGATGGAGACCTACCGGCGCCACGTCCTGGACCTGACACTGTTCCTTGCCGAGTGGACCGACCCCGCCCTCATCCAGCTCACTCCCGAGGCCGTCGCCACCCTCACCGCCTTTCAGGCGCGAGTGGAACCGATGCTGGAAGCCCGCGGCGGCATCATGGGGCAGATCGGCGACTGGGGCGGCAAGCTGGTCGGCGCCACCGCTCGCATGGCCGCCCTGCTCCACCTCGCCGAACACCTGACCAAGGGGCACACGGTGCCCGTGGCGGAAGCGACCGTGCGCGCCGCGATCGCGCTGGCCGAGTACTTCATCAGCCACAGCCTCGCCGCGTTCGACTCGATGGGCGCCGACCGCATCGCCGAACGGGCCCGCACCGTGCTGGAAGCGCTGCGCACCCACGGGTGGCGCGAGGTCAGCAAGCGGGACCTGATGGTGAAGCTCTCCCGCTCCGAGTTCCGCACCGCCAACGACTTGGACCCCGTGTTGGCCCTGCTGGAAGACCACGGATACGTGCGCGCCCAAGCTGCCCACCGCACCGGAGGACGCGGCCGGCCACCCTCCCCCCGCTACCTGGTCCACCCCCGCCTGACCGACCCGACCGCCTGACCCCCGCCACAGAAACCACAGAATCACAGAAATACCCCGGCAAGCCCCTGACCAGCGCAGACAGCCGCGTCAGGGGCTTGCGGTGCGCTGCCGCAGAAACGAACCGAGAAGCCACAGAAATAACCGGGCACCGGCCGTACCGGTCCGGCCGCCTATTTCTGTGGAGCTTTCCGCGATTTCTGTGACGACCTGCACCGTGCGGCATCGCCGCAGGTCAGACCCGCGATCCAGGGTTTCTGTGTATTTCGTGGTTTCTGTGGCGGCTCTCGGCTGGTTCCCACCTTCCCTTGCCCTCTCGCCCCAGGAGGAGTCGTGGCCAAGCCCCGCGACGAGATGCTGACCATCCCGGAAGTGATCGAAGAGATAGGCGTACCGCGAGCGACGTTCTACCGCTGGCGGCAGTACAAGAAGGGCCCGAAGTCCATCAAGCTCCCGAACGGCGCAGTGCGCATCCGCCGGTCCGAACTGAGCCGGTGGCTCCAGACGCTGGAGGAGAGCGCGTGACGAAGGGCACCGGCAGTGGGGCCGAGCAGAACAACCGCTCGGCCCCGGAGGGGTTTTCGCTCGATGTCCGCCTGTGGAAGGTGTCCAAGGCGCAGAGCAAGACCCGTCCCTACCAACTCCGTTGGAAAGTCGGAGGGAAGGTAAGTAGTGCAACCTTTGCCACGGTGGCGCTCGCAGAGAGCCGCAGATCTGAACTGTGGCAGGCAATGCGTCGTGGCGAGGCATTCCGCATCACGGACGGTCTGCCTGAATCCGAGGTACGGGCCGAGGCCAGTGCAGAGCAAGCCCGTGAGGAACTACCCTGGTTCGCGTTCTGTCGCGAGTACATGGCGATGCGCTGGCCGACCGCCGCAGCCAAGACCCGTGAGGGCATCGCCGATGGGCTCGCCGCGGTGACGCTGGCTCTGGTTGAGCAGGAACAGAAAATTCCGTCGCCGGAAGAGCTGCGTCTCGCCTTCCGGTGGGCGGTCATTCCCAAGAACGCCGAACTTGACCCGCCGGAGGAACTTGAAGACGCTTACGGGTGGATCTCAAGGAAATCGCTTCTCGTCTCTTCGTTGGAAGACCCGAAGATCCTTCGCGATGTTCAGTATCGGATCTCCTTCAAACTGGACGGCACCCCCGCGGCGGGGGAGACCTCCCGTCGTCGTCGGCGCGCGCTTAACACCGCAGTTGAATACGCCATCGAGCGCAAGCTTCTGACGGAGAATCCACTCACCGCTATCAAGAGGGTGAAGAGTGCTTCATCGGACCGTGTGGACCCCCGCGTTCTGGTGAACAAGACGCAGGCTGCTCAACTCCTCGCCTCGGTCTCGTACGTCGGGACATGGGATCGCAAGAAGGGTCGGCGTCTGGTGGGCTTCTACGCGGTCATGTACTTCGCGGGGCTTCGTCCGAGCGAGGCTGTAGGCCTCAGCAAGGCTGATTGCTTCCTTCCGGAGAAGGGGTGGGGCGTTCTGACGCTTCACGACACGCACCCCGTGTCGGGCAAGCAATGGACAGACAGCGGAGAACGCCACGACAAGCGCGGGCTGAAGTCGAGGGACGCCAAGGAAGACCGGCCAGTCCCGATACCCCCGCCGCTCGTTGCCATGCTCCGCGCCCACCTGAAGGAGTTCGGCACGGCCAAGGACGGACGGCTCTTCACGAACGAACGGGGAGGTCTGGTGGGCAGCAGCACCTATTGGCGCGTGTGGCGGGATGCTCGCGCGTACGCCCTCCCACCGGACCTTCAGACGTCCACCCACGGGGGACGGCCGTACGACCTGCGGCACACCTGCATCACGACATGGCTGAACGCCGGTGTGCCCGTGGCCGAGGTCGCCCGGAGGGTCGGCAACTCGCCGGAGGTCATCCACCGTGTCTACGAAGGGTGTATCTACGGCCAGGAACAGGCCATGAACAGGAAGATCGAGATGGAACTCGATTGGCCGGACGAGTGAGCTGACCATGTCGGATATGGGGCGCTGGGTTCAGGGCACGCCCGGTTGCCCTGCTCATCTCGACTCATTCGCCGTCCAGTTGACCAGTGTGTTCCGTGGGGCACGGTGCTGCTACCGGCGCCCCGCAGGTCGCTGCTGCGAGGAAGGACAATTCCGTGCATTTGCCGCGTCCTGGCTCGTATCCACTTTTGATGCACTCAGGTGGCGCGTCCGCTGGAGGAGCCGCAGCCTGGAGACGCTTAGTTCTCTTACCTTTGAGGCTGGTGGCCGAATGCGCGTTCTAATTCAGATGCGTGTAGCTCCGGATATCACTGCCGGAGTCATCGACGAACCGGACAAGCAAACGCCTTCGGATGTCGCCGGTGATCTCCCCGGCGTCGTCGTGGATCACACTTATCTCCCTGTGGCGATGCCTAAACCGGTACCTGTGGAGCCAGGTGTTCTATCGCTTCGGCAGCCGCTCACATTCTCGCTGAATCGTGACGAGGCAAGCGTGCTTGTGCGAGGCGAGATTGCAGATGACGAACTGGCAGTGCGTCTGGCGTCACTGTCCATGCAACGGCCGGACATCATCGGTGTGTTCTCCGACGCGGCGGTGCAAACCCTTCCTGTCCGTCCCGGGGACCCACCCGATGGCAGCTGGGAGGACGTAGCTCGGCAGCTACTTGTTGAGGAGCTGGGAAGAGAGGGGCTGACCGGTACCTCGGTGCCTGTTGCTGTTGTCGATACGGGTATCAATGCTGGTCACTTGTCCACAGCGCGTGGAGACTTTGCGATTGACACAGCTGAGAGTTGGAGTCCTCCGAGCGTTCCTCATCTTCCAGGGGAGTTCCCCGTTGGCCACGGCACGATGTGTGCTTTCGATGCGCTCATCGCGGCTCCGGGCGCCACCATTTTGGACGTGTCCGTGCTTCTATCGCGGCGCAGGGAGCGGACCGTCATGGAGGGGTATCTGTCCGACGCTGTCGCGGCCTACGCTCATCTCCGCCGGCTGCTCACTAGTCTGCCAGTCGACAGGCGCACCCTTGTTGTGACCAACAGTTGGGGGGTTTTCGACCCCGACACCGACTTCCCTCCTGGCCACCCGGGTAACTACTCAGACAGTCTTGCGCACCCTTTTAACTTGGCTGTTGCAGGCCTGGAGGCCGCGGGTGCGGATCTCGTCTTCGCCGCAGGCAACTGTGGAAGGGAATACCCCGACGGCAGATGTCGTTTTGAGAGTCGTCCTATTGTCGGTGCAAACTCGCATCCGCAGGTCTTGTCGATCGGCGGTGTAGATGTCAAGGGAACTCGGGTGGGTTACTCATCACAGGGCCCAGGGCGCCTGGACGTTGAGAAGCCGGACGTATGCTCCTTCACGCACTTCCTCGGTTCGGAGGCGTTCGGGTCGGGGACACCTGACTCAGGGACATCTGCGGCCTGCCCGGTTGTCGCTGGCGTGGTGGCCGCGCTTCGAACCAGGTGGTTGCCAGAGCGGGTCAGTCCGAAGGAGCTGCGGCGGATCATCAAGCGGACTGCGGATGACCGTAACGAGGCGGTCTTCAGCAACGATTACGGATATGGGCTGCTCAATGTGCGTGGCGTCCTGGAGACGCTGCGTCGGCGCCGATGAGGCCCTGGACTGGTGGTTTAGATGCTGAGTAATCGCAAACTTCTCGTCACTGTGACCCTACCCACGGCCGCGACATTTGAGCAAGCCCTGGATCGTTTGGGTCTATCGACTGAAGAGGCGGATGCCGACTACGGGCTGGTCCCACTCAGGGAAGAAGCCGGTAAGTATGCCCTCCTGGTCACGGAGGCCGCGGCAGCCCGCTTGGAGCACGAGGAAGGGTCTAAGCGGCCCGATGGCGTCTTCTCCAACCCCAAGATCGAGCCTTTTGGGCCGCCAGTGATGTGATCCGTGCGGGCTGGCCCTGCGTCGCCTGAAGCCTTGCCTGGCCTCGTAGCCATCTCAAGGTAGTGGGCAGTCGGGTCTATCGCAGCTCTATCGCGATCAGCGCGCAACAACGACAAAGAGCGGGACCCAGTGAGACTGGGTCCCGCTCTCTCATGTCGGCATCCGCCCTGGTCAGCGCTTGATTTCTGCTGTTCCTAGGCGAGTGCCCCCGGCAGGATTCGAACCTGCGCACACGGCTCCGGAGGCCGTTGCTCTATCCCCTGAGCTACGGGGGCGTGTCGGGCGCTTTGTGCGGCGACGGGTAGAACCCTACCAGCTCTTTCAGGGGTGATCGCCACGTGTTTTGGATGGAGCGGGTGGTGTTGCGGAGGTGGGTGGGGGGAGTGAGGTGCGGGTCTGCGCGGGGGGTGGGGGCCGGGCGGGGCGGAAGTGGGGAAAAGCCGGACGCGGGCGTGGGCGCGGACCTACTCTCGAGTTGTGTCAGGCGCGTCCGGCCGGGTGCTTGTTGTGGACGACAACAAGGTCATCCGGCAGCTGATCAGGGTCAACCTCGAGCTGGAGGGTCTCGAGGTCGTGACCGCGGCTGACGGTGCCGAGTGTCTGGACGTCGTCCACCAGGTTCGGCCCGATGTCGTCACCCTCGACGTCGTGATGCCCCGGCTCGACGGCCTCCGTACCGCCGCTCGGCTGCGCGCCGACCCGCGGACCCGGAATCTGCCCGTCGCCATCGTCAGTGCCTGCACGCAGTACGAGGTCGAGAGCGGGCTCGACCTCGGCGTCGACGCCTTTCTCGCCAAGCCCTTCGAGCCCTCCGAACTTGTCCGGCTCGTACGGCAGTTGATCGAGCGGCGCGAGGTGGGTGGCGGTGGGCCGGACGGTGCCGTCGAGGAGACCGAGCGGGCCGGGCGCACCGGTCATTGACCCCCGCCTCAGCGAGTGCCGTGTCATTGGCTTCCCCTTCATCGGCTTCCCCGTCGTCGAGTTCCGCCTCATCGGCTTCCCTGTCGCCGAGGGCCGCCCCATCGAGTTCCGCGGCGACCGCTTCCGCGTCGACCACTGAGCTGTGGAGCCGCCGCCGCATGCCGGTCCGGTTCAGGTTCATGGGGGGTTCCGTGCGTCGGGTGGCCGCGTTTGTCCGCTGAAGGCCCCGGCCATCCCGCCCCGGCCATCCCGCCTCGCCCCGGCCACCCCGCCTCGCCGTCGCGAACAGGTCCGTCGCGACGGACCCGTTCGGACCCGTTCGGGCTCCGGCTGGGATCCCGGTCCGTCCGAGCCGCGCCCCTCCCCGCACCGCCGACGCCCGCACCGGCGCCCCCGGCGCCCCCGCCCCCCGCGCAGCCACCCCGCCCCCATCCCCCGTCCACATCCCGGACCATCGTCAAACCGGCTCGCGTTCCCACCCCCCTCCTCCCCTAGGCTTGTCCCGTGACTCCCGTCGAGCTCTCTCGTACCGTGCTGTGCGCGGTGCGTCGTGCTGTCGACGGGGGGGAGCTGGACGTCTCCGTGCCCGCGAGCGTGGCGGTCGGTCCGCCGGGGCCCGGTGGGTGCGGGGACTACGCGTCGAACGTCGCGTTGCGGCTGGCCGGGCAGGCGCGCCGGCCGGCCCGGGACGTCGCCGAGGTATTGCGGCCGCACATCGAGGGTGACCCCGGTGTCGCCGGGGTGACCGTCACCGGACCCGGTTTCCTCAACATCACCCTCGCCGCCGGCGCGTCCGCCGGCCTCGTCGAACAGGTCCTGGAACAGGGGACGCGCTACGGGTACGGCGACACCCTCGCCGGACAGCTCGTCGAGCTGCGCGTTCCCTATGACACCCGGGCCGAGATCGTCGCCGACGCCCTCGTACGGATCGTCGCCACCCAGGGCGGACGCGCCGAGGTCCGGCACGCCGAGCCCGTGAACCTCCGGCCCGTGCCCGCGCCCGAGGACCCCGCCCTCCTCGGACACGACGCCGCCCGCTGGGCGCTGCTCCACCCCGCGGCGCACGACCGGCCCCGGATCAGCGCCGACCACCTTCTCCAGCGCGAGAGCAACCCCCTCTTCCGCGTCCGGTACGCCCACGCCCGCACCCGGGCCCTGCGCCGCAACGCCGCCACCCTCGGCTACAGCCACAGCCACAGTCACGGGCACAACAGCCAGAGCCAGAGCCAGAGCCGGGTCGGCGTCCCCGCCGGTACCTCCGGTACAGGTGTCTCCCCGGCCCCCGCGCCCGCCCGCTTCGGCACCACCCCCGCCGAAACCGACCTCCTCGCCGCCCTGGCCGACTACCCGCACGCCCTGCGTCTCGCCGCGCGGGACCGGGCGCCCGATCGGGTGGCGCGGCATCTGGTCGTGACCGCGGACGCCGTTCTCGGTTTCCAGTACACCGTGCTGCCGCTCGGCGACGAGAAACCCTCGGCCGCCCACCGTGCCCGGCTCGCGCTCGCCGAAGCCGCCGGGGCGGTGCTGGCCGGTGGCCTGTCCCTGCTCGGCATCAGCGCACCCGAATACCTTTGACGAAGCAGAAAGCACTACAGACATGAGCCGTTCCGCGCACCCCGCCGGGCCCCGTCACGCCGACGTCCTCACCGAGGGCCACTACAGCGCACCGCCCGCCGACCTCAACGCCCTCGACCCCAAGGTGTGGTCGCACACCGTGAGCCGCGGCGAGAACGGTGCCGTCCGCGTCGGCGGGCTCGAAGTCACCGCACTGGCCGAGGAGTTCGGCACTCCGGCGTACTTCCTCGACGAGAGCGACTTCCGCGAGCGGGCGCGTGCCTGGCGCACCGCGTTCGGGCACGACGCCGACGTCTTCTACGCGGGCAAGGCCTTCCTCTCGCGCGCCGTCGTGCGGTGGCTGCACGAGGAGGGGCTCAACCTGGACGTGTGTTCCGGGGGTGAGCTGGCGACGGCCCTGTCCGCCGGGATGCCCGCCGACCGCATCGCCTTCCACGGCAACAACAAGTCCACCGACGAGATCCGTACGGCCGTCGAGGCCGGGGTCGGACGGATCGTGCTCGACTCCTTCCAGGAGATCGTGCGGGTCGCCCACATCGCGCAGTCCCTCGGCAGGCGGCAGCGGGTGCAGATCCGGGTGACGGTGGGCGTCGAGGCGCACACGCACGAGTTCATCGCCACGGCGCACGAGGACCAGAAGTTCGGGATCGCGCTCGCGGACGGGCAGGCCGCCGAGGCCGTACGCCGGGCCCTCGCGCTCGACGCGCTCGAACTCGTCGGGATCCACTCGCACATCGGCTCGCAGATCTTCGACATGGCCGGCTTCGAGGTGGCGGCCCGACGGGTGGTCGCGCTGCTGGCCGCCGTGCGGGACGAGCACGGGGTCGAACTGCCCGAGATCGACCTCGGCGGCGGCCTCGGCATCGCGTACACCAGTGACGACGACCCCCGTGAGCCGCACGAGATCGCCAAGGCGCTGAGCGAGATCGTGACGCGTGAGTGCGAGGCCGCGAAGCTGCGTACGCCGCGGATCTCCGTGGAGCCGGGGCGCGCCATCGTCGGCCCGACCGCGTTCACGCTGTACGAGGTGGGCACGATCAAGCCGCTCGACGGGCTGCGGACCTACGTCTCGGTGGACGGCGGCATGTCCGACAACATCCGCACCGCGCTCTACGACGCCGAGTACAGCGTCGCCCTCGTCTCGCGCGTCTCCGAGGCCGAGCCGATGCTCGTGCGGGTCGTCGGCAAGCACTGCGAGAGCGGGGACATCGTGGTCAAGGACGCGTTCTTGCCGGCCGATCTGGCGCCGGGCGACCTGATCGCGGTGCCGGCCACCGGCGCGTACTGCCGGTCCATGGCCAGCAACTACAACCACGCGCTGCGCCCGCCGGTCGTCGCCGTGAGGGACGGCGCGGCCCGGGTGATCGTCCGCCGCGAGACGGAGGAGGACCTCCTGCGTCTCGACGTCGGGTGAGGCGCGGGGGCCCGACGGCGGGAGCCCGGACCGTCCGGTGCGGAACCGGGCGCAAGATCTCCTGTCGGCACCTTTCAGAAAAATGAAATGGACGTCTCACGATCCGGACGAAGGGTAGAAACTCCCGTCCGGTGAGTGAGACTGGTCCAACCGAAGACGGTATGAGGAAACGAGGTCGGATGATGCGTACGCGTCCGCTGAAGGTGGCGCTGCTGGGCTGCGGGGTTGTCGGCTCAGAGGTGGCTCGCATCATGACGACGCACGCCGACGACCTCACGGCCAGGATCGGCGCCCCCGTCGAGCTCGCGGGCGTGGCCGTGCGCCGGCCCTCCAAGGTGCGCGCGGGCATCGACCCCGCCCTGGTCACCACCGACGCCACCGCCCTCGTCAAACGCGGGGACATCGACGTGGTCGTCGAGGTCATCGGCGGCATCGAGCCCGCCCGTTCGCTGATCACCACCGCGTTCGAGCACGGCGCCTCCGTCGTCTCCGCGAACAAGGCGCTGCTCGCCCAGGACGGGGCCGCCCTGCACGCGGCGGCCGAGGAGCACGGCAGGGACCTCTACTACGAGGCCGCCGTCGCCGGCGCCATCCCGCTGATCCGTCCGCTGCGCGAGTCCCTCGCCGGCGACAAGATCAACCGGGTCATGGGCATCGTCAACGGCACCACCAACTTCATCCTCGACAAGATGGACTCCACGGGGGCGGGCTATCAGGAGGCCCTCGACGAGGCCACCGCGCTCGGGTACGCCGAGGCCGACCCCACCGCCGACGTCGAGGCCTTCGACGCGGCCGCCAAGGCCGCCATCCTCGCCGGGATCGCCTTCCACACGCGGGTGCGCCTCGACGACGTCTACCGCGAGGGCATGACCGAGGTCACCGCCGCCGACTTCGCCTCGGCGAAGGGCATGGGCTGCACCATCAAGCTGCTCGCCCTGTGCGAGCGGGCCGCCGACGGGGGCTCGGTGACGGCGCGCGTCCATCCCGCGATGATTCCGCTGACCCACCCGCTCGCCTCCGTGCGCGGCGCGTACAACGCCGTGTTCGTCGAGTCGGAGGCCGCCGGCCAGCTCATGTTCTACGGGCCGGGCGCCGGCGGCGCCCCCACCGCGTCCGCCGTCCTCGGCGACCTGGTGGCCGTCTGCCGCAACAAGCTCGGCGGGTCCACGGGCCCCGGCGACTCGGCGTACACCCAGCTGCCCGTCTCGCCCATGGGCGAGGTCGTCACGCGGTACCACATCAGCCTCGACGTGGCCGACAAGCCAGGTGTCCTCGCCCAGGTCGCCACCGTCTTCGCCGAGCACGGGGTGTCCATCGACACCGTGCGCCAGTCGGGCAAGGACGGCGAGGCCTCCCTCGTCGTCGTCACCCATCGAGCGTCCGACGCGTCCCTCGCCGGGACGGTCGAGGCGTTGCGCGGCCTCGACACCGTGCGGGGCGTCTCCAGCATCATGCGGGTTGAAGGGGAGTAACGAGCAATGACCCACCAGTGGCGCGGAATCATCGAGGAGTACCGGGACCGGCTTCCGGTGTCCGACAGCACGCCGGTCGTGTCGCTCCGCGAGGGCGGTACGCCGCTCGTGCCCGCGCAGGTGCTCTCCGAGCGCACGGGCTGCGAGGTCCACCTCAAGGTGGAGGGCGCCAACCCGACCGGCTCCTTCAAGGACCGCGGGATGACGATGGCCATCACGCGGGCGAAGGAGGAGGGCGCGAAGGCCGTCATCTGCGCCTCAACCGGCAACACCTCGGCGAGCGCCGCCGCCTACGCCGTACGGGCCGGGATGGTGTGTGCCGTCCTGGTGCCGCGGGGCAAGATCGCGCTCGGCAAGATGGGCCAGGCCCTCGTGCACGGCGCCAAGATCCTCCAGGTCGACGGCAACTTCGACGACTGCCTGACGCTGGCGCGCTCGCTGTCCGACAACTACCCGGTGGCGCTGGTCAATTCGGTGAACCCGGTGCGTATCGAGGGCCAGAAGACCGCTGCCTTCGAGATCGTGGACATGCTCGGCGACGCGCCCGACATCCATGTCCTTCCGGTGGGCAACGCGGGCAACATCACCGCGTACTGGAAGGGGTACACGGAGTACGCCGCCGACGGCGTGGCCGCGAAGACCCCGCGCATGTGGGGGTTCCAGGCGTCCGGCTCCGCGCCCATCGTGCGCGGCGAGATCGTCAAGGACCCGTCGACCATCGCCACCGCGATCCGGATCGGCAACCCGGCCTCCTGGCAGTTCGCGCTGGCCGCGCGGGACGAGTCGGGCGGCTTCATCGACGAGGTGACGGACCGTGAGATCCTGCGCGCCTACCGGCTGTTGGCCGCGCAGGAGGGTGTCTTCGTCGAGCCCGCGTCCGCCGCGTCCGTCGCCGGTCTGCTGAAGGCCGCCGAGCAGGGCAAGGTCGACCCGGGCCAGCGCATCGTCTGCACCGTCACCGGAAACGGTCTCAAGGACCCCGACTGGGCCGTCGCGGGAGCTCCGCAGCCGGTCACGGTCCCGGTGGACGCGGCGACGGCGGCGGAGCGGCTCGGTCTGGCCTAGGCGCCGGGGCTTCGTCCGGCCCGGCTTCACACCGGTCCGGCCGCCGGCGTGAAGTCGGGCCGACAACGGCCTGATTCCGCCGGGCGGGGCATCCGGGGCGCACCCGCCGTACGGACGCGCAGCAGCCGTACGGGGCCCACCGGTCCCGTACGGACGCGACCGGTCCCGTACGGGGCCCGCGGGAGCCGTGCGAACGGGGGAACTCGCCGTGAGCGGACGGGAAACCGCCGGAAAGGCGACGGGAACCGTCCGTTCGTGGGGTCATCCCCATGTCGACCCGACAGGGGGTGCACGAGGGGCTTACGACACGCATCGTGCGCCTCCTGTGCGCCCTATGTCGCCACAGAACCTTCCTTCGATAGGCTGTACCGAACCCGCCCGCCGCATATGCCGCGGTGTCGCGCGGTCATCGCGGACCCCGGGTCCACGTGCCCGTCCGTCGTGGTTCATCTCGCAGTTCCTCGAAAATCTCGTACATCACGCAGCTCAAGGAGAGTCATCGAGCGATGGCCGGTCCAGCGTTCCGCGCCGCCGCCGTCCGGGTGCGCGTCCCCGCCACCAGTGCCAACCTCGGCCCGGGTTTCGACGCCTTCGGCCTGTCACTGGGGCTCTACGACGACGTGGTCGTCCGGGTGGCCGACTCAGGACTGCACATCGACATCGCGGGTGAGGGCAGCGAGACGCTGCCGCGCGACGAGAAGCATCTCCTCGTACGTTCCCTGCGCACCGCCTTCGACCTGCTCGGCGGACAGCCGCGCGGCCTGGAGATCGTGTGCGCCAACCGCATCCCGCACGGCCGGGGCCTCGGCTCCTCGTCGGCCGCCATCTGCGCCGGCATCGTCGCCGCCCGCGCGGTGACGATAGGCGGGGACAGCAGGCTCGACGACACCGCCCTCCTGGAGCTCGCGACCGAGATCGAGGGACACCCCGACAACGTCGCGGCCTGTCTGCTCGGCGGATTCACGCTCTCCTGGATGGAGTCGGGCGCCGCGCGCGCCATCAGGATGGACCCCGCGGACTCCATCGTTCCGGTGGTCTTCGTCCCCGGAAAGCCCGTCCTCACCGAGACCGCGCGCGGTCTGCTGCCGCGCACCGTCCCGCACGTCGACGCCGCCGCCAACGCGGGCCGCGCCGCCCTGCTCGTCGAGGCGCTGACCCGTCGCCCCGAGCTGCTGCTGCCCGCCACCGAGGACCGGCTGCACCAGGAGTACCGCGCCCCGGCGATGCCCGAGAGCGCCGCTCTCGTGGAGCGCCTGCGCGCCGACGGCATCCCGGCCGTGATCTCCGGCGCGGGCCCCACCGTCCTCGCGCTCGCGGACCGCGCGTCGGCCGACAAGGTGGCCGATCTCGCAGGTCAGGGCTGGGCGGCCAACCGTCTGGACCTCGATGCGCAGGGGGCGTGCGTGCTGCCCCTCGCACCCGTCGAGGTCGATTGACGACGCACGGTTGCCGGATTTGGAGAGGGGGAATGTTTGTTGGATCCGGTAGTGTTAACCTCAAGTCTGCACCCGACCCCACCATGGCGAGGTGCTTCGCGTCCCTGTCCGGGACACCCATTCTTCCGGGAGCCTCCCAAACTGCTACGTGCCTTGCATTGGGTGCTATGCGCTGAGCAGTGCTGAGCACGCTCCGGAACCGGCGTGACCGAGCCGATGACACCGAACCTCAGTGCCACGGCTCAGGAATCGTCATCACCAGCAATGTCTTCCGCCGCTTTGGCGGACCACCGCCCCGGCACGGTCCACACAGCAAGGGCCAATGCCGGACAGCACAACCGGTCGCCGAGCCAGACAGGCCGACGTCCGCTCCAGGGAAGGACCCTTCGTGAGCGACACCACCGATCTGATGGGCGCACGTGTCGAGGAGACCGCTGCCGCGCCCGCCACGGACGCCTCCGCGCCTGCCACCGGTGCCGGCTCCAGGCGACGCCGCGGTACCGGCCTCGAGGGCATGGTGCTGGCCGAGCTCCAGCAGGTCGCATCCGGCCTCGGCATCAGGGGCACCGCGCGGATGCGCAAGAGCCAGCTGATCGAGGTCATCAAGGAGGCCCAGGCCGGCGGCGGCGCTCCCGCCAAGACGGCGCCGGACGCCGCCGAGACCAAGCCGAAGCGCCGGACCACCTCGAAGGCCCGTACGGGTGACGAGGCCGCCGCCCCGGCCGTCGACAAGGCCGAGAAGGCCGCCGAGAAGGCTGTCTCCCAGCAGCAGATCGAGATCCCCGGCCAGCCGGCCGGCGGCCCCTCCCGCGCGAGCGAGGCCGAGCGTGAGGCCGACCGCGGGGGAGACGACGCCCCCGCCGAGCGCCGCCGTCGCCGTGCCACCGCCGAGGCGGGCAGCCCCGAGACGGTCGCCGCCGAGGCGAAGAACGAGACGCAGGGCGACGCCGAGGGCGCCGACGGCCGTCGCGAGCGCCGTGACCGCCGCGACCGCGACCGTGGCGGCCGCGACCGCCGCCCGAACAAGGGCGACGAGCAGCAGGGCGGCCAGGGCGCCGGCCAGCAGCGTCCCGAGCGGCAGGAACGTCAGGAGCGCCAGGACCGTCAGCAGCAGGGCGGTGGCCGTCAGGACCGCCAGCAGCCGCGTGACAACGCCCCCCGTGACAACGGCCCGCGTGACAACGGACCGCAGGACGACGACGACTTCGAGGGCGGCCGCCGTGGCCGTCGGGGCCGTTACCGGGACCGCCGTGGCCGTCGCGGACGCGACGAGATCGCCGAGCCGCAGGTCGCCGACGACGACGTGCTGATCCCCGTCGCGGGCATCCTCGACATCCTCGACAACTACGCGTTCATCCGTACGTCGGGCTACCTGCCGGGTCCCAACGACGTGTACGTCTCCCTGGCCCAGGTCCGCAAGAACGGTCTGCGCAAGGGTGACCACGTCACCGGCGCGGTCCGTCAGCCCAAGGACGGCGAGCGCCGCGAGAAGTTCAACGCGCTCGTGCGCCTGGACTCCACCAACGGCATGGCGCCCGACTCGGGCCGCGGCCGGCCGGAGTTCAACAAGCTCACGCCGCTGTACCCGCAGGACAGGCTCCGTCTGGAGACCGACCCGGGTGTGCTGACGACCCGCATCATCGACCTCGTCGCGCCGATCGGCAAGGGCCAGCGCGGTCTGATCGTGGCCCCGCCGAAGACCGGCAAGACCATGATCATGCAGGCGATCGCCAACGCGATCACGCACAACAACCCCGAGTGCCACCTGATGGTCGTCCTGGTCGACGAGCGTCCGGAAGAGGTCACCGACATGCAGCGGTCGGTCAAGGGCGAGGTCATCTCCTCGACCTTCGACCGTCCGGCCGAGGACCACACCACGGTCGCCGAGCTCGCCATCGAGCGCGCCAAGCGTCTGGTGGAGCTGGGCCACGACGTCGTCGTGCTGCTCGACTCGATCACCCGTCTGGGCCGCGCGTACAACCTCGCCGCCCCGGCCTCCGGCCGCATCCTGTCCGGTGGTGTCGACTCGACCGCGCTGTACCCGCCGAAGCGCTTCTTCGGTGCCGCGCGCAACATCGAGGACGGCGGCTCGCTGACGATCCTGGCCACCGCGCTCGTCGACACCGGCTCGCGCATGGACGAGGTCATCTTCGAGGAGTTCAAGGGCACCGGCAACGCCGAGCTCAAGCTGGACCGGAAGCTGGCCGACAAGCGCGTCTTCCCGGCGGTGGACGTCGACGCGTCCGGTACCCGCAAGGAAGAGCTCCTGCTCGGCAGCGACGAGCTCGCCATCACCTGGAAGCTGCGTCGCGTGCTCCACGCGCTCGACCAGCAGCAGGCGATCGAGCTGCTGCTCGACAAGATGAAGCAGACGAAGTCGAACGCCGAGTTCCTGCTCCAGATCCAGAAGACCACGCCGTCGCCGGGCAACGGCAACGACTGATCTCCTCGCGTCCCCGGTCCTCGACGACCGGGATTCGCAGGGCGGAACCGCAAAGGGCCGCCCCCGTCACCCTGGGTGACGGGGGCGGCCCTCTGCGCTGTCCGGGACACGTGTACGATCGCGCCTTCGAACTTCTGCTGAACCAGATCTGAACTCTTATCTCTGAGGGGGGACTTGAGTGGATACGTCCATGTCCGGGGGCGGTCGGCACAGACGCCGCATACGGATCGCCGTCCCGGTCGCCGCGGCGGGCCTCGCCGCCGTCGTCGCCGGTGCGCTCCTGATGTCGTCCGCGAACGCCGCGCCCGGCCCGGCGACGCTGTCCCTGCCCACCGTGAACCTCGCGAAGGCCACGCCGTCCCGGGCCGCGCTGGAGAAGCGCGTCGCGGGCGCCGTGGCCGGTGACGACACCGCGGGCCGGACGGCCCCGAAGGTGTCCCTGAGCGCCTCCACGACCCCGGCGCACGTGGACCCGAAGATCATCGGTGGCCAGACGACCGCCATCACCACGGCCCCGTGGATGGCCCAACTCTGGTACTACGACGAGGCCAAGGACATCGGCTTCTTCTGCGGTGGCTCCGTCGTCTCCCCGACGAAGATCCTCACGGCCGCGCACTGCACCAAGGACGAGAACGGCAAGACCTACGACTGGGCGGCCAACGGTGCCGTCGTCACGAACACCGCCCAACTGCCCACCACCGACTCGGCGGGCAACACCGACCTGCACAACGGCACGGTCAGCGGCGTCTCGCGCCAGTGGACCCACCCGTCCTACAGCCCCAGCACCATCAACAACGACATCGCGGTCATCACGCTGGCGACCCCGGTCACCGTCAAGCCGATCCGCATGACGACCTCCGGTGACACCGCGTCGTATGCGGCCGGCACCAAGGCGACGCTCTACGGCTGGGGCCGCACCACCTCCACCACCCAGGACATCTCCGAGACGCTGAAGACGGCCACGCTGCCGATCAACTCGGACAGCACGTGCAACACGGCCATGCGGTCGGTCCTCGGTGGCGTGGATGCCTTCGTCGAGGGCCACATGATCTGCGCGGGCGACCCGGCATCCGGCACGGACGCCCGTACCACCAGCGCCTGCAACGGCGACTCCGGCGGCCCGCTGATCGTCAACGGACGCATCGTGGGCGTCGTCTCCTGGGGCGTCGAGAACTGCGTCAAGAAGGGCGCGTACAGCGTCTTCTCGAAGGTCAGCGCCTACGTCGGCGCGGCCTGGCCACGGGTCGAGGACACCAACTTCAGCGGCGACCACAAGGCCGACCTGTGGGTCCGCAACGCGTCGACCAGGACGGGCTACGAGAAGACCTCCAACGGCACCTCGTTCGCCGCGCGGGTGTCGCAGGGCAACTGGGACGGCGTGAACGTCGTGCTCCAGACCGACCTCGACCGTGACGGCATCCAGGACCTCGTGGTCCGTGACAGCGCCACCGGCGACGTCTACTGGGTCCACATCCTGGCCTCGACGGGTCGTTCGGCCACGGACAAGCTCTTCACCAACTGGAAGACCCGCGCCCGGATCATCGCCCCCGGCGACCTCACCGGCGACGGCCTGCCCGACATCCTCTCCGTCGACTCCGCCGGAGTCATGTGGGAGTACCCGGGCAAGGGCAACGGCACCTTCTCGGCGCGCGTCCAGGTCGGCACCGGCTGGAACCAGTACAACTCGGTGCGCGGACACGGCGACTTCACCGGCGACGGCAAGGCCGACCTCATCGCGCGCAGCAAGACCGGCTCGTACGTCTACCTGTACAAGGGCACCGGCAAGACCGGCAGCGGAGCCTTCTCCACCCGCGTCAAGGTGCGCACCTGGGCCGGCTACAACGCCTTCGACGCCGTCGGTGACGTGACCGGCGACGGCAAGGCCGACTTCCTGGCCCGCACCCCCGGCGGCACGCTCTACCTGTACCCCGGGACCGGAAAGGCCACCACCGAGATCTTTGCCACAAGGATCTCGGTAGGTACCGATTTCAAGCAGTACGACATCTTCGGCTGACATCGCAGGTGAGCGGGGTTCTCCCCGCTCCGGCCGATCACGAGGAGTGCCCATCGCGTCACGCGGTGGGCACTTTTCGTCGTGCAACCCTTTCCCGAGTTTCCCCGTCTGACCGTACGGAGTGACCATGGAGCGGTACGCCTCGTCACGACCAGATGGGCCTGTCCCTGAAAGCAGGGGGTAACCGACCGCAGAGCAACCGAGGAGCCATATGCCTGCCGAGAGCACACCGGAGCCCGCCATACCGGGCGAGCCGGGCAACAGCACCCCGCGCCGCCCCGGCGGCCGCCGGGGGCCCCGCAGCACGCGGCGCAAGGCCCTGATGATCACGGCCTGGACCGCGGCGGGTGTCGTGGCGCTCGGCGGCGCCGGGGCCGGGTATCTGTTCTTCAAGCTCAACGGCAACCTCAAGAGCGTCGACATCAACCAGGCGCTCGGCAGCGACCGGCCCCTGAAGGTCGACAACGGCTCGGAGAACATCCTGGTCCTCGGCTCCGACAGCCGCTCCGGTACGAACAAGAAGCTGGGCGGCGGCGCCGACGACGGCAGCGCCCGCTCGGACACCGCGATGATCGTCCACGTGTACAAGGGCCACAAGCGGGCCAGTGTGGTCTCCATCCCCCGTGACACCCTCGTCGGGCGGCCCTCCTGCACCGACTCCAAGGGCACCGTCCACGGAGCGGTCTCCGGCGCGATGTTCAACTCCGCCTACTCGACCGGCGGCGCGGCCTGCGCGGTGAAGACCGTCGAGTCCATGACCGGCATCCGCATGGACCACTACGTCGAGATCGACTTCAGCGGCTTCCAGAAGCTCATCGACGACCTCGGCGGCGTGACGGTCACCACGACCAAGGCCATCTCCGACCACGAGAGCCATCTGCGTCTGACCGCCGGATCGCACAACCTCAACGGCAAGCAGGCGCTCGGCCTGGTCCGCACCCGGCACGGCGTCGGCGACGGCTCCGACCTCGGCCGCATCCAGCTCCAGCAGGCGTTCATGAAGGCCCTCGTCGGCCAGGTCAAGCACATCGGGCTCCTGTCCAACCCGAAAAAGCTGTACGACCTCGCCGACACCGCGACCAAGACGGTGACCACCGACTCCGACATCGGCAGCGTCACCGACCTCGCCTCCTTCGCCGGCGGCCTCAAGGGCATCGGCGCGTCCCACATGAACATGGTGACGATGCCCGTCCAGTACGACCCCGCCGACGGCAACCGCGTCCTGGTCGACAAGGCCAAGGCCGCGATGGTCTGGAAGGCGCTCAAGGCCGACCGGCCGATCCCGAAGGCCGCCACCGAGGGAACCGCCACCGGCACCGCGAAGGGCGTCGTCAACCCCGGCTGACCTGCGTGCGGGCCCCGTGCGGGCCCCTCGTGGCCACCGCCCGGGCCCCGCGCTGCCCCCGGGGGAATAGATCGCCGCGTCCCCCCGTTTTGGGGGATACGGCCAGTCCTGGCAGACTGGTACGTCGGCCCCGGTTCACGCATCCGCATCCAGCGGCGGCGACCCGGTGCCCTCCCGAAACTAGGAGACACCTTGAAGCGCGACATCCACCCCGAGTACGTCGAGACGCAGGTCAGCTGCACCTGTGGCGCGTCGTTCACCACCCGCAGCACGATCTCCAGCGGCACCGTCCGTGCCGAGGTCTGCTCCGAGTGCCACCCGTTCTACACGGGCAAGCAGAAGATCCTCGACACCGGTGGCCGTGTGGCCCGCTTCGAGGCCCGCTTCGGCAAGGCTGCCGCTGCCAGCAAGTAGCGAGCCCACAGCGCCGGTCTTCGGAGTCCCCCGCACGGGGGACGCCGGGACCGGCGCTTTGCGGTCCAGCCCCCTCCCCGGGCTCTCGACACGGTCGAATAGGGGAACCCCACGCCGTACCTACGTCCCCGGGCCCTTCCCGGAGCTGGGGACAGTCCATTGGAGCCGGAGATGTTCGAGGCGGTCGAGGAACTGATCGGCGAGCACGCCGATCTGGAGAAGAAGCTCGCTGACCCGTCGGTCCACGCCGACCAGGCCAACGCGCGCAAGCTCAACAAGCGCTACGCCGAGCTGACCCCGATCGTCGCGACGTACCGCTCCTGGAAGCAGACCGGGGACGACATCGGCACGGCGAAGGAGTTCGCCGCCGACGACCCCGACTTCGCCGCCGAGGTCAAGGACCTGGAGAAGCAGCGCGAGGAGCTCACCGAGAAGCTCCGCCTGCTGCTGGTCCCGCGCGACCCGAGCGACGACAAGGACGTCATCCTGGAGATCAAGGCGGGCGCCGGAGGCGACGAGTCCGCCCTGTTCGCCGGCGATCTGCTGCGCATGTACCTGCGCTACGCCGAGCGCATCGGCTGGAAGACCGAGATCATCGACGCCACCGAGTCCGAGCTCGGCGGCTACAAGGACGTCCAGGTCGCCGTGAAGACCAAGGGCGGCCAGGGTGCCACCGAGCCCGGCCAGGGCGTCTGGGCCCGCCTGAAGTACGAGGGCGGCGTGCACCGCGTGCAGCGCGTGCCCTCCACCGAGTCGCAGGGCCGCATCCACACCTCCGCCGCCGGCGTGCTCGTCACGCCCGAGGCCGAGGAGGTCGAGGTCGAGATCCTCGCGAACGACCTGCGGATCGACGTCTACCGCTCCTCGGGCCCCGGCGGCCAGTCCGTCAACACGACCGACTCCGCGGTGCGCATCACGCACATTCCCACCGGAGTCGTCGCTTCCTGCCAGAACGAGAAGAGCCAGCTTCAGAACAAGGAGCAGGCCATGCGTATCCTGCGCTCCAGGCTCCTCGCGGCGGCGCAGGAGGAAGCGGAGCGTGAGGCCTCCGACGTCCGCCGCAGCCAGGTCCGCACGGTCGACCGCTCCGAGAAGATCCGTACGTACAACTTCCCGGAGAATCGCATCTCGGACCACCGCGTCGGCTTCAAGGCGTACAACTTGGACCAGGTCCTCGACGGAGAGCTCGACGCCGTCATCCAGGCCTGCGTCGACGCGGACTCGGCCGCCAAGCTCGCCGCAGCGTAATCACCGCACGACCCACGACAACAGCTCAGCCCGGAGGACCAGCGTGAACCTGCTGCTCGCGGAAGTGGCCCAGGCCACCCAGCGGCTGGCCGACGCCGGCGTGCCCTCGCCGCGCAACGACGCGGAGGAGCTCGCCGCCTTCGTGCACGGCGTGAAGCGGGGCGAGCTGCACACCGTCAAGGACGTGGACTTCGACGCCCGCTACTGGGAGGTGACCGCGCGCCGCGAGGCCCGCGAGCCGCTCCAGCACATCACCGGGCGCGCCTACTTCCGCTATCTCGAACTCCAGGTGGGGCCCGGCGTCTTCGTGCCCCGCCCGGAGACCGAGTCGGTCGTGGGCTGGGCCATAGACGCCGTCCGCGCGATGGACGTCGTCGAGCCGCTGATCGTCGACCTGTGCACCGGCTCCGGCGCCATCGCGCTCGCCCTCGCCCAGGAGGTCCCGCGCTCGCGCGTGCACGCCGTGGAGCTGTCCGAGGACGCCCTCCAGTGGACGCGCAAGAACGTCGAGGGGTCCAGGGTCGACCTGCGCCAGGGAGACGCCCTGACGTCGTTCCCCGACCTCGACGGCCAGGTGGACCTGGTGATCTCCAACCCGCCGTACATCCCGCTCACCGAATGGGAGTACGTACAGCCGGAGGCCCGGGACTACGACCCCGAGCTCGCCCTGTTCTCCGGCGAGGACGGACTCGACCTCATCCGCGGTATCGAGCGCACCGCGCACCGGCTGCTGCGCCCCGGCGGTGTCGTCGTCATCGAGCACGCCGACACCCAGGGCGGACAGGTGCCCTGGATCTTCACCGAGGAGCGGGGCTGGGCCGACGCGGCCGACCACCCGGACCTCAACAACAGGCCGCGGTTCGCGACGGCCCGCAAGGCGATGCCGTGAGCGCGGCCCGTCCGGCCCCGGCGCGCGCCGCCTTCGCGCGCCCGCGCTGCGCGTCCGCCCGCATCGCGTTTCTTCGCACCCCCAGCCAGCAGTACGTGTATGAGGAGGCCCGCTAAATGGCACGGCGATACGACACCAACGACGCGACCGACCGCACGACAGGTCTGCGTGAGGCGGCGTCCGCCGTCCGCCGTGGCGAACTGGTGGTCCTCCCCACCGACACCGTCTACGGCATCGGCGCCGACGCGTTCACCTCCGAGGCCGTCGCCGACCTGCTCGACGCCAAGGGCCGGGGCCGCAACATGCCCACCCCCGTCCTCATCGGCTCCCCGAACACCCTGCACGGCCTCGTCACGGACTTCTCCGAGATGGCCTGGGAGCTCGTCGACGCGTTCTGGCCGGGCGCCCTGACCCTCGTCGCCAAGCACCAGCCCTCGCTCCAGTGGGACCTCGGCGACACCCGGGGCACGGTGGCGATCCGCATGCCGCTGCACCCCGTCGCCATCGAGCTGCTGACCGAGGTCGGCCCGATGGCCGTCTCCTCCGCCAACCTCACGGGCCACCCCTCCCCGGAGACCTGCGACGCCGCCCAGGACATGCTCGGCGACTCCGTGTCGGTCTACCTGGACGGCGGCCCGACCCCCGGCAACGTGCCCTCCTCGATCGTCGACGTCACCGGCAAGGTGCCCGTCCTGCTGCGCGCGGGCGCCCTGTCGGCGGAGGAGCTCCGCAAGGTCGTACCCGACCTCGAGGTGGCGAATTGACAGCCCCCGAGCCCTCCGGGCTCCCGGCCCGGCCCGAGCAGGGAGCATCCCCATGCGTGGCATAGGCACGGGGATCACCGGGTCCGGCGGATCCCCGAGCGGGTCCTTCCGCATCCTCCACGTCAGCACCGGCAACGTGTGCCGCTCGCCGATCACCGAGCGGCTGACCCGGCATGCCCTGGCGGACCGGCTGGGCGACCCCCTGTGGGGCGGGCTCATCGTGGAGAGCGCCGGCACCTGGGGCCACGAGGGCGCGCCCATGGAGGCCAACGCGGCGACCGTCCTGACCGACTTCGGCGCGGACCCCTCGGGCTTCGTGGGGCGCGAGCTCCTCGACGACCACGTCATCCGCGCCGACCTGGTCCTGACGGCCACCCGCGACCACCGCGCCCAGGTCATCTCCATGGGCCACTCCGCGGGCCTGCGCACCTTCACCCTCAAGGAGTTCACCCGGCTGGTGCGCGCCATAGACACCGCGACCCTGCCGCCCCTGGAGGACGGTGTGGTCGAGCGGGCCGTGGCCCTGGTGCGGGCCGCCGCCGCCCTGCGCGGCTGGCTGCTGGCCCCGACCGCGGAGGCCGACGAGGTGTACGACCCCTACGGGGCGCCCCTGCCGTTCTTCCGGTCCATCGGGGACGAGATCAACGAGGCACTGGATCCGGTCGTCACCGCTCTGACGGGGGTACCCGCGCGGACGTGACACCGGGCGTTGCACCGGTCCCGGTCCTACATTGGACATAAGCGTCCCCCCGCAGATGTCCGGAGTCCACCATGCCGGTCGCCACCATGCCCGCAGCGGATGTACTGAGCCGCCAGGACCCCGAGCTCGGGGAGATCCTGAACGGTGAGCTGGACCGGCAGTCGACCACGCTCCAGCTGATCGCGGCCGAGAACTTCACGTCACCGGCCGTGCTGGCCGCGCTCGGCTCGCCGCTGGCGAACAAGTACGCGGAGGGGTATCCCGGCGCCCGCCATCACGGCGGCTGCGAGATCGTCGACGTCGCCGAGCGGATCGCCGTCGACCGCGCCAAGGCCCTCTTCGGCGCCGATCACGTCAACGTCCAGTCCCACTCCGGCAGTTCGGCCGTTCTGGCCGCCTACGCCGCCCTGCTGCGCCCCGGTGACACCGTTCTGGCGATGGGGCTGCCCTTCGGCGGTCACCTCACCCATGGATCGCCCGCGAACTTCTCCGGACGCTGGTTCGACTTCGTCGGCTACGGCGTCGGGGCGGAGTCGGGGCTGATCGACTACGAGCAGGTGCGCACCCTGGCCCGCGCCCGCCGCCCCAAGGCCGTCGTCTGCGGGTCGATCTCGTATCCCCGGCACATCGACTACGCGCTGTTCCGGGAGATCGCCGACGAGGTCGGCGCCTATCTCATCGCGGACGCCGCCCACACGATCGGCCTCGTCGCGGGCGGGGCGGCGCCGAACCCGGTGCCGTACGCCGATGTCGTGTGCGCCACCACCCACAAGGTGCTGCGGGGGCCGCGCGGCGGCATGCTCCTGTGCGGCGGCGAACTGGCCGAGCGGGTCGACCGGGCCGTGTTCCCGTTCACGCAGGGCGGTGCGCAGATGAACACCATCGCGGCCAAGGCGGTCGCGTTCGGCGAGGCGGCGACCCCGGCCTTCACGGCGTACGTCCATCAGGTGACCGCCAACGCGCGGGTGCTGGCCGCGGGTCTGGAGGCGGAGGGGCTCGTGGTCACCACGGGCGGCACCGACACCCATCTGCTGGTCGCGGATCCCGCGCCGCTCGGCGTCGAGGGACGCGAGGCGCGGGGCCGGCTCGCCGCCGCCGGTATGGTCCTCGACACCTGTGCGCTGCCTCACGGTGACACCCGCGGCCTGCGGCTCGGGACCGCCGCGCTGACCACCCAGGGGATGGGCGAGCCGGAGATGGCACGGGTCGCGGCCCTGTTCGCCGGGGTGCTGCGGGACGAGATCGACGGCCGCGGGGCACGGGACGAGGTGCGGGATCTCACCGGTAGATTTCCGCCTTATCCGGACTGACCGGGGGTACGCGTACCGGACCGCACAGCCACACGTGCAACCATCGTCGCTACCCGAAAGTCCTCAACCATATGCGTGCATCGCTAGGGTGTGGGGCTGTGATGGCCAGCGAGACCTGTGGGGAAGCCCGTGCGTGAATACCTGCTGACGCTCTGCATCACGGCCGCGGTGACGTACCTGCTGACAGGGCCGGTACGGAAATTCGCGATCGTGGCCGGAGCCATGCCGGAAATCCGGGCGCGCGACGTGCACCGTGAACCCACGCCGAGGCTCGGCGGCATCGCGATGTTCTTCGGGCTGTGCGCCGGTCTGCTGGTCGCGGACCACCTGAAGAACCTCAACGCGGTCTTCTCGAACTCAAACGAACCGCGCGCCCTGCTCTCCGGAGCCGCGCTGATCTGGCTGATCGGTGTGCTGGACGACAAGTTCGAGATCGACGCCCTGATCAAGCTGGGCGGCCAGATGATCGCCGCCGGTGTGATGGTCATGCAGGGCCTGACGATCCTGTGGCTGCCGATCCCGGGCGTCGGGCTGGTCGCGCTGACCCAGTGGCAGGGCACGCTGCTGACGGTGGCGCTCGTCGTCATCACCATCAACGCGGTCAACTTCGTGGACGGTCTCGACGGACTGGCCGCGGGCATGGTGTGCATCGCGTCCGCCGCGTTCTTCCTGTACGCCTACCGGATCTGGTACTCGTACGGCATCGAGGCCGCCGCCCCCGCGACGCTGTTCGCGGCGATCCTGATGGGCATGTGCCTGGGCTTCCTGCCGCACAACATGCACCCCGCGCGGATCTTCATGGGCGACTCGGGTTCCATGCTGATCGGTCTGGTGCTGGCCGCCGGCGCCATCTCCATCACCGGGCAGATCGACCCCGACGTGATGAACCTGTTCTCCGGTTCCGAGCGCAACACCGTGCACCAGACGGTGCCGGTGTTCATCCCGCTGCTGCTGCCGCTGACGATCATCGCGATCCCGGCCGCCGACCTGGTGCTCGCGATCGTGCGGCGCACCTGGCGCGGGCAGTCGCCGTTCGCCGCCGACCGGGGACATCTGCACCACCGCCTCCTGGAGGTCGGCCACTCGCACAGCCGCGCGGTCCTGATCATGTACTTCTGGTCGGCGCTGATCGCCTTCGGCGCTCTCGCGTACTCGGTCAACTCCGGTGCCATGTGGAGCGTGCTCGCCATCGCGGCGCTCAGCGCCGTCGGTCTCGTACTGCTTCTGCTGCCCCGCTTCACGCCGCGTGCCCCGCGCTGGGCCGAGCACCTCCTGCCGCCCCGCTACCGGCGCCGCAGGGCCGCCGCGGCCGCCCAGGACGGTGCGCCCGTGACCCACGAGGCGGCGCCCGCAGGCGAGCCGGAGGAGGCGCGCGAGCACCGTGCTCCGGCGGCGGCGGGAGTCGCGGGAGTCAACGGAGCGACGGCCATCGGTACCCGTGCGCGGCTCCTCGACCGGCGTGAGGCCGAGTCCTCGCGCTGAGCCGAAGGTAAGAATCTGACTAACGCGTGACCAAATCGTGGGGTAGTAAAGCGTCCCAATAACAGACAAAGCGGCGCTTGAAATGCACAGACGCGCAGCTTCACTCTCATGTGTGACAGTCAGCACACCAACCAGGTAAAGACCTCATCAAATAGTTTGTGATACGGTTCACGAGAACCCAGGGCAGAGCCGAAGGACCCCTGTACGACGGTCCTTTGGCGTGAGGTTCTCTCTCAGCCCGGGACTACGCTCGTCCATGACGACACGCCCCCCTTAGCAAGCGGAGTTGCCGCCATGCCGTCCAATGACGCCCGGATCCTCCTTCAGGCCGCTGTACCCACAGCTGCCGTCGGCGCGATTGCCGCCGTCGTCAGCGGTGTGGTCGCCGGCGGCAAGGGAGCGCTCGGGGCGATCGTCGCGACGCTGGTCGTGATCCTCTTCATGGGGCTGGGCCTCTACGTTTTGCAGCGCACTGCCAAATCGCTTCCGCACTTGTTCCAGGCGATGGGCCTCTTGCTCTACACGGCGCAGATTCTTCTGCTGTTCATCTTTGTCGCCGCGTTCAAGAACACATCGCTGTTCAATCCCAAGTCCTTCGCGCTCACCCTGGTCGCCACCACCCTCGTGTGGATCGGCGCCCAGGCGCGTGCCCATATGAAGGCCAAGATCCTCTACGTCGAACCCGACTCCTCGAAGGCCGAAAAGCCCGAGAACAAGGGGCACTCGTCGTGAGGGGTAGGGCCGGGATAAGTGCACGTAGGAGATCCTGCTATCGTCCGGTGCCAACTGCGGCATCGCGGGCGCGGGCATCTGAGCTGACGCCTGTTCGATCGCGAGGCTTGATGCCCCTCTGCCGCCCCCACATCCGTAACACCAGTCCAGTGCCGAACCGCGGCTGCGCGCCGCGCCGACACAACGAGGTTGCCGTACCTATGCGCCACGCTGAAGGAGCCCGCGGTGAGTGCTGACCCGACGCAGGTGCTCGCTTTCGAGACCGACTGCCACATCTTCGAGAACAACGGTTGTGGCTTCCCGGCACCCGGCCTGCACTCGTTCCTGTTCGAGCCCCTCTGGGGCAACGGGGACAGCAACTTGTACTTCAACAAGACGATGCTCCTGGCGCTGCTCGGCTCGCTCGTCGTCGTCGCCTTCTTCTGGGCCGCCTTCCGCAAGCCGAAGGTCGTCCCGGGCAAGCTCCAGATGGTGGCCGAGACCGGCTACGACTTCATCCGGCGCGGCGTCGTCTACGAGACGATCGGCAAGAAGGAGGGCGAGAAGTACGTCCCGCTGGTCGTCTCGCTGTTCTTCTTCATCTGGATGATGAACCTCTGGTCGATCATTCCGGTCGCCCAGTTCCCGGTCACGGCGATCATCTCGTACCCCGCGGTACTGGCCGGCATCGTCTACATCGTCTGGGTGTCCCTGACGTTCAAGCGCCACGGATTCGTCGGAGCGTTCAAGAACTTCAGCGGCTACGACAAGTCGCTCGGCCCGGTTCTCCCGCTGGCCATGTTCATCGAGCTGCTCTCGAACCTGATCGTCCGGCCGTTCACTCACGCGGTGCGACTCTTCGCGAACATGTTCGCGGGTCACACGCTGCTGCTGCTGTTCACGATCGCCACCTGGTACCTGCTCAACGGCCTCGGGATCGTCTACTCGGGCGTCTCGTTCATCATGGTCATCGTCATGACGGCCTTCGAGCTGTTCATCCAGGCCCTTCAGGCGTACGTGTTCGTGCTGCTGACCTGCACCTTCATCCAGGGCGCGCTGGCCGAGCACCACTGAGCGGCGCCCCTCTCTCGACCCCGCAGTCGTCCGGTGGCCAACCCCCACCGGTCCGTAAAGAAAAGGAAGAACTGGCATGTCCCAGACCCTTGCCGCTGTCTCCGGCTCGCTCGGCTCGATCGGTTACGGCCTCGCGGCCATCGGCCCCGGCGTCGGCGTCGGCATCATCTTCGGTAACGGCACCCAGGCTCTCGCCCGTCAGCCCGAGGCCGCCGGTCTGATCCGCGCCAACCAGATCCTCGGCTTCGCCTTCTGTGAGGCGCTCGCCCTCATCGGTCTGGTCATGCCGTTCGTCTACGGCACCTGATCCACCCGATCAGCGACAGCCCACTAGACGAAAGGCACTGACATGAGCCACATGCTCATTCTGGCGGCCGAGAAGGAAAACCCTCTCATCCCGCCGATTCCCGAGCTTGTCATCGGCCTGCTCGCCTTCGTCATCGTCTTCGGCTTCCTGGCCTGGAAGCTGCTCCCGAACATCAACAAGGTTCTGGAGCAGCGTCGCGAGGCCATCGAGGGCGGTATCGAAAAGGCCGAGGCCGCGCAGACCGAGGCCCAGAGCGTGCTCGAGCAGTACAAGGCTCAGCTCGCCGAGGCCCGTCACGAGGCCGCGCGCCTGCGCCAGGACGCACAGGAGCAGGGCGCCACGCTCATCGCCGAGATGCGCGCGGAAGGCCAGCGGCAGCGCGACGAGATCGTCGCCGCCGGCCACACGCAGATCGAGGCCGACCGCAAGGCCGCCGCACAGTCGCTGCGTCAGGACGTCGGCACGCTTGCCACCGACCTGGCCGGCAAGCTCGTCGGCGAGTCCCTCGAGGACCACGCCCGCCAGAGCCGTGTCATCGACCGTTTCCTCTCCGAGCTTGAGGAGAAGGCCGAGGCGGCTCGATGACTGCACACGGAGCGAGCCGCGAGGCAACCGCAGCCGCACGTGAGCGTCTCGACGCGCTGACGGACTCGACGTCCGTGGACGCGGCCCTGCTCGCCGACGAGCTGGCCGCGGTCACCACGCTGCTCCACCGCGAGGTGTCGCTGCGTCGGGTCCTCACCGACCCGGCGCAGCCCGGCGAGGCCAAGGCCGAGCTGGTCCAGCGCCTGCTCGGCGGCCAGGTGGGCGGCAGCGCCGCGGACCTGGTGTCCGGCATGGTGCGCTCCCGCTGGTCGCAGCCCCGCGACCTGGTGGACGCCCTCGAGGAACTCGCCGCCACCGCCGACCTCACGGCGGCGCAGCGGACGGGCGCGCTCGACGACGTCGAGGACGAGCTGTTCCGCTTCGGCCGGATCGTCGCCTCGAACACCGAGCTGCGCGCCGCGCTGACCGACCGGGCCGCCACCACGGCGGCCAAGAGCGAGCTGCTGCGCAGCCTGCTCGGCGGCCGGGCCGACGTGACGACCGAGCGTCTGGTGACGCGCCTCGTGACCGCGCCCCGCGGACGTAGCCTGGAAGCGGGACTCGAGTCCCTGTCCAAGCTCGCCGCCGAGCGTCGCGACCGCATGGTCGCCGTGGTCACCTCCGCGGTGCCGCTGAGCGACGGACAGAAGCAGCGCCTCGGCGCCGCTCTGGCCAAGCTCTACGGCCGTCCGATGCACCTCAACCTCGACGTGGACCCCGATGTCCTCGGCGGGATCCGGGTGCAGGTCGGCGACGAGGTCATCAACGGCTCCATCGCGGACCGTCTCGAGGACGCCGCCCGCCGCATGGCGAGCTAGCAATCACACAAGCAGTAGGCAATTACGGCCCTGGTTGGGCCGTGCAGAGGATTCACCTCTCATCGGGGGGAGTCCCCCATCCCCCCAAAGTGAAACTTCGGGCCCAACAAGGAGAGCAGGGAACCCAGATGGCGGAGCTCACGATCCGGCCGGAGGAGATCCGGGACGCACTGGAGAACTTTGTCCAGTCGTACCAGCCGGACGCGGCCTCGCGCGAGGAGGTCGGTACGGTCACCGTCGCCGGCGACGGTATCGCCAAGATCGAGGGTCTTCCCTCGGCCATGGCGAACGAGCTGCTGAAGTTCGAGGACGGAACCCTCGGCCTCGCGCTCAACCTGGAAGAGCGCGAGATCGGTGCGGTCGTCCTCGGCGAGTTCAGCGGCATCGAAGAGGGCCAGCCGGTGCAGCGCACCGGTGAGGTGCTGTCCGTCGCCGTGGGCGAGGGCTACCTCGGCCGCGTCGTCGACCCGCTCGGCAACCCGATCGACGGCCTCGGCGAGATCGAGACGTCCGGCCGCCGCGCCCTCGAGCTGCAAGCCCCGGGCGTCATGGTCCGCAAGTCGGTGCACGAGCCGATGGAGACGGGCTACAAGGCCGTCGACGCGATGACCCCGATCGGCCGTGGCCAGCGTCAGCTGATCATCGGTGACCGTCAGACCGGCAAGACCGCGCTGGCCGTCGACACGATCATCAACCAGCGCGACAACTGGCGCTCGGGCGACACCAAGAAGCAGGTCCGCTGCATCTACGTCGCCATCGGCCAGAAGGGTTCGACCATCGCCTCCGTGCGTGGCGCCCTCGAAGAGGCCGGCGCGCTGGAGTACACGACCATCGTCGCCGCCCCGGCGTCCGACCCGGCCGGCTTCAAGTACCTTGCGCCGTACACCGGTTCGGCCATCGGTCAGCAGTGGATGTACGAGGGCAAGCACGTCCTCATCATCTTCGACGACCTCTCGAAGCAGGCCGACGCCTACCGCGCCGTGTCCCTGCTGCTCCGCCGCCCGCCGGGCCGCGAGGCCTACCCCGGCGACGTCTTCTACCTGCACTCCCGTCTGCTGGAGCGCTGCGCGAAGCTCTCCGACGACCTGGGCGCCGGTTCGATGACGGGTCTGCCGATCGTCGAGACCAAGGCGAACGACGTGTCGGCGTTCATCCCGACCAACGTCATCTCCATCACCGACGGCCAGTGCTTCCTGGAGTCCGACCTGTTCAACGCCGGCCAGCGTCCGGCCCTGAACGTCGGTATCTCGGTCTCCCGCGTCGGTGGCTCCGCCCAGCACAAGGCGATGAAGCAGGTCTCCGGCCGTCTTCGCCTCGACCTGGCCCAGTACCGCGAGCTGGAGGCGTTCGCCGCCTTCGGTTCCGACCTGGACGCCGCGTCGAAGTCGCAGCTGGAGCGCGGTCAGCGTCTGGTCGAGCTGCTCAAGCAGGCTCAGTACCAGCCGATGCCGACCGAGGACCAGGTCGTCTCCGTGTGGTCCGCGACCACCGGCAAGATGGACGACGTCCCGGTCGCCGACATCCGCCGCTTCGAGAAGGAGCTCCTGGAGTACCTGCACCGCAAGGAGCAGGGCCTCATGACCTCCATCAAGGAGGGCGGCAAGATGTCGGACGACACGCTCACCGCCATCGCCGACGGCATCACGGAGTTCAAGAAGCAGTTCGAGACCTCGGACGGGAAGCTTCTCGGCGAGGACGCTCCGGCCGCCGCCAAGTGACGTAAGGAAGGGACCTGACTCATGGGAGCCCAGCTCCGGGTCTACAAGCGTCGCATCCGATCCGTCACCGCGACCAAGAAGATCACCAAGGCGATGGAGATGATCGCCGCCTCGCGCGTCGTCAAGGCGCAGCGCAAGGTGGCGGCCTCCACGCCGTACGCGACCGAGCTCACCCGCGCGGTCACGGCGGTCGGCACCGGCTCGAACACCAAGCACCCGCTGACCACGGAGGCGGAGACGGCGACCCGTTCCGCGGTTCTGCTCCTCACGAGCGACCGCGGACTGGCCGGCGCCTTCAACTCCAACTCCATCAAGGCGGCGGAGCAGCTGACCGCCCGTCTTGAGGCCGAGGGCAAGCAGGTCGACACGTACATCGTCGGCCGCCGCGGTCTGGCCCACTACAACTTCCGCGAGCGCAAGGTCGTGGAATCGTGGTCGGGCTTCACCGACGAGCCCACCTACGCGGACGCGAAGAAGGTCGCGGGTCCGCTGATCGAGGCCATCGAGAAGGACACGGCGGACGGCGGCGTGGATGAACTCCACATCGTCTACACCGAGTTCGTCTCGATGATGACGCAGACGGCCATCGACGGCCGGCTGCTGCCGCTTCGCCTCGAAGAGGTGGCGGAAGAGGCGCCCGAGGGCGAGATCCTTCCGCTGTACGAGTTCGAGCCGTCGGCGGAGGACGTCCTTGACGCCCTCCTGCCGCGCTACGTCGAGAGCCGTATCTACAACGCGCTGCTCCAGTCGGCTGCTTCCAAGCACGCCGCCACGCGCCGCGCGATGAAGTCGGCGACCGACAACGCGGGAGACCTGATCACCACGCTCTCCCGACTTGCCAATGCGGCCCGCCAGGCCGAAATCACCCAGGAAATCAGCGAGATCGTCGGTGGCTCCGCAGCCCTTGCCGACGCGACCGCGGGGAGTGACAAGTAATGACGACGACTTCTGAGACGGCCGTTGCCACGGGCCGCGTCGCCCGGGTCATCGGCCCGGTCGTCGACGTGGAGTTCCCCGTCGACGCGATGCCGGACATCTACAACGCCCTTCACGTCGAGGTGGCCGACCCGGCCAACGCCGGCGAGAAGAAGACGCTGACCCTGGAAGTCGCCCAGCACCTGGGTGACGGCCTGGTCCGCACGATCTCCATGCAGCCCACCGACGGTCTGGTCCGCCAGGCCGTGGTCACCGACACGGGCACGGGCATCTCCGTCCCGGTCGGCGACTTCACCAAGGGCAAGGTGTTCAACACCCTCGGTGAGGTGCTGAACTCCGACGAGAAGTACTCGGGCGAGCGCTGGTCCATCCACCGCAAGGCCCCGCGCTTCGACGAGCTCGAGTCGAAGACCGAGATGTTCGAGACCGGCGTCAAGGTCATCGACCTTCTCACCCCGTACGTCAAGGGTGGAAAGATCGGTCTGTTCGGTGGTGCCGGTGTCGGCAAGACGGTGCTCATCCAGGAGATGATCTACCGCGTCGCCAACAACCACGACGGTGTCTCCGTGTTCGCCGGTGTCGGCGAGCGCACCCGTGAGGGCAACGACCTCATCGAGGAGATGTCGGACTCGGGCGTCATCGACAAGACCGCCCTTGTCTTCGGCCAGATGGACGAGCCCCCGGGCACCCGTCTGCGCGTGGCCCTCGCGGGTCTGACCATGGCGGAGTACTTCCGCGATGTGCAGAAGCAGGACGTGCTGTTCTTCATCGACAACATCTTCCGCTTCACGCAGGCCGGTTCCGAGGTCTCGACCCTGCTCGGCCGTATGCCCTCCGCGGTGGGTTACCAGCCGAACCTGGCCGACGAGATGGGTCTCCTCCAGGAGCGCATCACCTCGACCCGTGGTCACTCGATCACCTCGATGCAGGCGATCTACGTCCCCGCGGACGACCTGACCGACCCGGCCCCGGCCACCACGTTCGCCCACCTCGACGCGACGACGGTTCTCTCCCGTCCGATCTCCGAGAAGGGCATCTACCCGGCCGTGGACCCGCTGGACTCCACGTCCCGCATCCTGGACCCCCGCTACATCGCGGCGGACCACTACGCGGCCGCGATGCGCGTCAAGTCGGTTCTCCAGAAGTACAAGGACCTTCAGGACATCATCGCGATCCTCGGTATCGACGAGCTGGGCGAGGAGGACAAGCTCACCGTCCACCGCGCCCGTCGCGTGGAGCGCTTCCTGTCCCAGAACACCCACGTCGCCAAGCAGTTCACCGGCGTCGACGGGTCGGACGTCCCGCTGGACGAGTCGATCGCGGCCTTCAACGCGATCATCGACGGCGAGTACGACCACTTCCCGGAGCAGGCGTTCTTCCTCTGCGGTGGCATTGAGGACCTCAAGGCCAACGCCAAGGAGCTCGGCGTCTCCTGAACCTCGTGTTCTTGAGGAGGGGGCGGGGCCGCACCTCGCGGGGTGCGGTCCTTCCCCCTCCATACGCCTACTAGACTTTGACCCAACACCCGGCAGCAACGCCGGGTGGTGACCCGAGGAGCCCACCTTGGCTGCTGAGCTGCACGTCGAGCTCGTCGCCGCGGACCGCAGTGTCTGGTCCGGCGAGGCCACCCTGGTCGTCGCGCGTACCACGTCCGGCGACATCGGCGTCATGCCCGGTCACCAGCCGCTTCTCGGTGTGCTGGAGTCGGGCCCGGTGACCATTCGTACGAGTGATGGTGGAACGGTCGTCGCCGCGGTGCACGGCGGTTTCATCTCCTTCGCCGACAACAAGCTGTCGCTGCTGGCCGAGATCGCCGAGCTGTCGGACGAGATCGACGTCCAGCGTGCGGAGCGGGCGCTCGAGCGCGCGAAGTCGGACGCCGACGCGTCCGCCGAGCGTCGTGCGGACGTCCGTCTGCGTGCGGTGGCGAACCACTGACGATCGGTGCGACCCCGGCCCGTCAGGCGCCGGGGGAGCACTGTGCAAGGCTTTGACTCAGCCGCGGCTGGGACCGGATCACTCCGGCCCTGGCCGCGGCTGAGGCAAATCCGGACGTTTTTTCTTTTCCGTTACCTAGGAGACGAGGAGGTCGGTGTCGATGGTCCTCGCTCTGACTGTGTGCGGAGTGGTAGTGGCGTTCGTGGTGGTGGGGCTGTTCGTCTTCGGCCTCCGCCGCCGGCTCATCCAGCGCTCCGGCGGAACGTTCGACTGTAGCCTCCGCTGGGACGTCCCCGAGAAGGGTGACCCCAGCGGCAAGGGCTGGAGCTACGGCGTGGCCCGCTACAACGGAGACCGGGTCGAGTGGTACCGCGTCTTCTCGTACGCCCCCCGCCCGCGCCGTCTCCTCGAACGCTCGGCGATCGAGGTGGCCGGCCGCCGTGCCGCGGACGGCGAGGAGGAGCTCGCGCTGCTCTCCGACGCGATCATCCTGGCCTGCCTCCACCGCGGGACCCGCCTCGAACTGGCGATGAGCGAGGACGCGCTCACGGGCTTCCTGGCGTGGCTGGAGGCGGCTCCGCCCGGCCAGAGGGTGAACGTCGCCTGAGGCCCCCCGCAACGGCGAACCGCGGACAGACCCTGAGGTCTGCCCGCGGTTCTTTTGGTGTGCTGCGGACCGGTGTCCCGGTCCGGTGATCAGCTCAGGCCGGTGTTGATGGCGCTGACCAGTTCACCGTTGCTGGTGTCACCGCTGAACTCCCAGAAGAAGGCGCCGCCCAGGCCCTGGCTCTTGGCCCACGACATCTTCGTCCCGATGGTGGCCGGGGTGTCGTACGACCACCAGTTGTTGCCGCAGTAGGCGTACGCCGTGCCGGCGACGAGGCCCGTGGAGGGGCAGGACGTCTTGAGGACCTTGTAGTCCTCGATGCCCTGCTCGTAGGTGCCGGCCGCAGGGCCGGTCGCCGTGCCGCCGGGCGCGGCCTGGGTGACCCCGGTCCAGCCGCGGCCGTAGAAGCCGATGCCGATGAGCAGCTTGCTCGCGGGCACGCCCTTCGCCTTGAACTTGGCGATCGCGTCGGCGGTGGTGAAGCCGGGCGTCGGGATGCCGCTGTACGAGGTGAGCGGGGAGTGCGGGGCGGTCGGGCCCTGCGCGTTGAACGCTCCGAAGAAGTCGTACGACATCACGTTGTACCAGTCGACGTACTGCGAGGCGCCCGCGTAGTCGGCGGCGTCGATCTTGCCGCCGGAGGTGCCGTCGGCCGTGGTGGCCGCGGTGACCAGGTTGTTCGAGCCGAACTTGGCGCGCAGGGCCTGCATCAGGTTCTTGTAGGCCGCGGCGCCGCTGGTGTCGCAGGAGAGACCGCAGGCGTTCGGGTACTCCCAGTCGATGTCGATGCCGTCGAAGACATCGGCCCAGCGGGGGTCCTTCACGAGGTTGTAGCAGGAGTCCGCGAACGCGGCCGGGTTGGCGGCCGCCTGGGCGAAGCCGCCGGACCAGGTCCAGCCGCCGAAGGACCAGAGGACCTTGAGGTTCGGGTACTTGGCCTTCAGCTCGCGCAGCTGGTTGAAGTTGCCGCGCAGCGGCTGGTCCCAGGTGTCGGCGACGCCGCTGACCGACTGGTCGGCGGTGAAGGCCTTGTCGTAGTCGGCGTAGGAGTCGCCGATCGCGCACTGGCCGTTGGTGACGTTGCCGAAGGCGTAGTTGATGTGCGTGATCTTGGCGGCCGAGCCCGACGTCACCAGGTTCTTGACGTTGTAGTTGCGGCCGTAGATGCCCCACTCGGTGAAGTAGCCGAGCTTGACGGCCTTGCCGGTGGGCGGCGGGTCGGTGGTGCCGCCGGTGGTGTGCACCGCGACCGCGCCGCTGACCGGACCGGTCTGGTCGGCGGTGTCACGGGCCTGGACGGTGTACGAGTAGTCGTTGCCGGCGGTCAGGCCGGTGTCCGTGTACGAGGTCGTCGTCACGGTCGCGACCTTGGTGCCGCCGCGCAGGACGTCGTAGTTCTTGACGCCCTTGTCGTCGGTGGCCGCGCTCCAGGAGAGCTTCACCGAGGTGTCGGTGATGGAGGAGGCGGTGGGGGTGCCGGGCGCGGAGGGCGCGTTGTCACCGGGGACGGTGGTGCCGCCGTCGCAACTGCCGCCGTTCAGGGTGCAGTTGGAGGGGGAGCCGGAGCCCGCTCCGTTGAAGCCGAAGGAGACGGAGGCCCCGGCGGCGAGACTGCCGTTGTAGGACTTGTTCTTGGCGGTCCAGTGGTTGCCGGAGCTGGTGACGTCCGCGTCCCAGGCCGAGGTGACCGAGGTGCCGGAGGGGAAGTCCCACTGGATCGTCCACGAACTGATGGCGGTGCTGCCGGTGTTGGTGACCGTCCACTTGCCCTCGAAGCCGGTGCCCCAGTCCTGGGTCTTGGCGTAGGTGGCCGTGGCGGTGGTCGCGGCCTGGGCGGGGCTCGCGAGGCCGACCAGGCCGGCCAGGGGGAGCAGCAGGGTCGCGAGCCCTGCCGTCGCGCGTTGTCTGAAGCGCATTCCGCGCCTCCTCGGGGGAGTTGGAGGGGGAGGGGCGTGACTGAGCCTTCACACCCACGGTGCCGTGAGAATAGGAAGGTCTGGACCATGGGTCAATAGGTCTGGACCACTGTTTCGCTCTCGTGATGGAGTCTCAACTCCGTTGAGCACACGGCACATTGGCGCTCCAACACGCGATGCCGAGGCCCCGGCGGGCGGCTGACGTGGGCCTTCGTGCTCCTGTCGGGGGTCCGCCGGAGCCGTCGGCGGGGACGGCGAAGGGCGCCCGCGGCACGGGCCCGAAGTGACCTTCGAGTCCGGCGCGGACGCCCTTCGTCCGGTGTGACGGATGGGGTCCGGAGTCGCTCAGCGCTCCCCGCCGGGGACCCACAGGACATCGCCGGTGTCCTTGTTCGCCGTACGGGCCAGGATGAACAGGAGGTCCGAGAGCCGGTTGAGGTAGGTGGCCGTGAGCGGGTTCATCGCCTCGCCGTGGACCTCCAGCGCGGCCCAGGTCGAGCGCTCGGCCCGGCGTACGACCGTGCACGCCTGGTGCAGGAGCGCGGCGCCCGCGGTGCCGCCGGGCAGGATGAAGGAGCGCAGCTTCTCCAGCCGCTCGTTGAACAGGTCGCAGTCCGCCTCCAGCCGGTCGACGTAGAACTGCTCGACCCGCAGCGGCGGGAACTTCGGGTCCTCGACCACCGGCGTCGACAGGTCCGCGCCGACGTCGAACAGGTCGTTCTGGACGCGGGTGAGGACCTGGACGACCTCGTCCTCCAGGCCGCCCAGCGCGATCGCCGTGCCGATGACGGCGTTCGCCTCGTTGGCGTCGGCGTACGCCGAGATCCGCAGATCGGTCTTGGCGACCCTGCTCATGTCCCCGAGGGCGGTGGTGCCCTGGTCGCCGGTCCGGGTGTAGATGCGCGTCAGATTGACCATGGAGTCAATCTAGACGGCCTCGCGGGCCCGGGAGGCGCCGTGCCCGCGAGGTGCGGATCACAGGGCGCGGAGTCGGCCGGCGAGCGTTCGTCCGGCCGACGGGACGGGACGTGACGGGTGTCTCACGCCCTGAGACCGTGACACGCGTTACTTACCGGTTTCACGCCCCCTTCCGAACGCTACTCTCCGCCGAAGAGGCATACACAAGCAGCGTGTTAAGGGAGTCTGAGTGGCTGGGAAGCTCGCCGTCATCGGAGCCGGACTCATGGGGTCCGGCATCGCCCAGGTCTCCGCGCAGGCGGGCTGGGACGTCGTTCTGCGCGATGTCACGGACGAGGCGCTGAACCGCGGCCTCGACGGCATCAAGGCCTCGTACGACAAGTTCGTGGGCAAGGGCAAGCTGGACGCCGCCGACGCGGAGGCCGCGCTCGGGCGCATCACGGCGACCACCGACCTGGACGCCGCCGCCGACGCCGACATCGTCGTCGAGGCGGTCTTCGAGAAGCTCGAGGTCAAGCACGAGATCTTCCAGGCGCTGGACAAGATCGTCCGCCCCGACACCGTGCTCGCCTCCAACACCTCCGCCATCCCGATCACCAAGATCGCGGCGGCCACGGAGCGCCCCGAGCGGGTCGTCGGCGTGCACTTCTTCTCGCCGGTCCCGATGATGCAGCTCGTCGAGCTGGTCCGCGGCTACAAGACCAGCGACGAGACGCTCGCCACCGCCCGCGCGTTCAGCGAGTCCGTCGGCAAGACCTGCATCGTCGTCAACCGCGACGTCGCCGGCTTCGTGACCACCCGTCTCATCTCGGCCCTCGTCGTCGAGGCGACGAAGCTGTACGAGTCGGGCGTGGCCACCGCCGAGGACATCGACCTCGCTTGCCGGCTGGGCTTCGGCCACGCCATGGGCCCCCTCGCCACGGCCGACCTCACGGGCGTCGACATCCTGCTGCACGCCACCGGCAACATCTACACCGAGACCCAGGACGAGAAGTTCGCCCCGCCGGAGCTGATGCGCCGGATGGTTGACGCCGGTGACATCGGGCGCAAGAGCGGGCAGGGCTTCTACAAGCACTGAACGATCATGCGGCGGCCGGGATCCGGCCGCCGCATGTGCCACGGACACCGCGCACACCTCTCGGATGTCACTCCATGAGGTGAATTCGGTATCGGTTCGCTTACAGACGGCAACCTCCGGGGCCCTCAGGCAGTCAGACCATGCACAACATGCAGACGCGAAGACGCGGAAACAGACACACGCGGAGTTACGAGACGCATTCTCGGGGAGCGCATATGTACATCAGGGGCGACCACGCCGAGCTGGTCGTCGGGGGCCGCCTCGACGTACGCAGCGCGGCGGACGCCCGCACGGTCCTGCACACGGCCGTCGACGACGGAGCGGGCGATCTCGTGCTGGACCTGTCCGAGCTGGACTCCTGGGACGCCACCGGCCTCGGTGTCATCATGGGGGCCCACCGGCGTGCCGGGCGGTGCGGCCGACGGCTCGTCCTGCGCGGAGTGCCGCCGCAGATGCAGCGTCTGCTGGTGGCCACCCGGCTGCACCGGATCCTGGCGATCGAGGGCGGTATCGGGGTCGAGTCGCTGCCCCGGGTGTGACCCGAGCCGGCGGCGCCCCCTCGCTCCGCGTGTGCGACCGCGCACGCCCCGAGCGCCGCACCAAACCGCGCCCCGACCGGTGCGCCGAGCCTGCCACGTGCACAATCCTCACGAAGCTGTGACGGTTCGGACGGCGCGGTACCCCGCCTGTTCGTAGATACTGTGCGAAGGTTTAGGGTTCGGCTGCCCGCCGACCGAAACCCTACGAGCGGGCACCGGACCAGAAGCGACGAAGCGCTGTGCAGCCAGGCCGGGAGGGCATCGGCACACGACGCTTTTGGGGGGCTTGGAACATGGACCCGATCGACCGGGGCTCCGAGGACTACGGTCAGGACGACGAGGGCCAGGTGACTCGCCCGCGCCCGCCGCGCGACCCCCTCGCAGCCGACCTGGGACAGCACAAACCCGCACCCGTGCGCACCGTCAGACTCGTGGCGGGCGAATTCGCCCTCACGGTCAACCCCGTCGACGGCAGCGAGATCGAGAACTGCCCGCCGCACGAGCGGCCCGGGACGCCGGCCAAGTACGGCGCCGCCGAACGCGCCGAACTGGCCCGCGCGGCCCAGCCGCCCGCACCGCCCGGCCCGGCACAGCCGCGGCTGCCGCTCCTCGAACGCCACGAGGAGCGCGAGCAGCTCGTACGCCTCCTCGCGCGCGGACGCTCGGCACGGCTCACCGGCCCCTCGGGCTCGGGCCGCACCGTCCTGCTGGACGCCGTCGCCGAGGACTGCTCGGACCTCGCGCCCGACGGTGTCGTCCGCCTCTCCGGCTACGGGCGCACCGCGAGCGACGTGCTCCACGACCTCTTCGCCGCCGTCTACGAGGCACCCCTGCACCGTCCGGATCACGACGAACTGCTCGTGCTGGTCCGCGAGATCGGCGCGGTCGTCATCCTCGACGACGCGGAGATCGGCGGCGGCGCCCTCGACATGCTGCTCGACGCCACCCCCGAGTGCGCCTTCGTGATCGCGGCCACCCCGGACATACCCCATCCCTCGGCCCAGGCCGAGGTCGAAGAGGTCCTCCTGGGCGGACTCGACCGCAGCGGCGGTCTCGAACTCCTCGAGCGTGCCGTCGGACGCGTCCTGAGCGAGGACGAGTCGAACTGGGCGGGCGACCTCTGGTTCGAGTCCGAGGGCCTGCCGCTGCGCTTCATACAGGCCGGAGCGCTGCTCAGGCAGCGCGACCGGCTCCAGGCCAGGGAAGAGGCCTTCGACGAGTACGGGGTCTTCCAGGAGGCCCCGGCCGACGTCCCGTTCCAGGGCGGCGACGGCGCCGACGTACCGCTGCCCTCCCTCGCCGAGGGCGCCGCGCCCGCCGCGCTGCTCGCCTCCCGGCTCAGCGAGTCGGCGCGCGCCACCCTGCGCTTCGCCGTCGCGCTCGGCGGCGAGGTGCCCCACCAGGCCCATCTGCCCGCGCTCGTGGGCGACACCCACGCCGACGCCGCGCTCGCCGAGCTCGCCGCCTCCGCGCTGGTCTCCCCGGTCGGCTCCCGCTACCGGCTGGCCGCCGGGGTGCAGGCCCAGCTGCTGGCCTCCGGATACGCGGAGACGCTCCAGGAGAGCGCGCTGGCCGCCGCCCGCCACTACACCTGGTGGGCCGGGCACCCCTCGGTCACCCCGGAGCGGGTCTGCGCCGAGGCGGACGCGGTGCTCGCCGCCCTGGATGTGCTCGTCCCGGTCACCACCGCGCCGCTGGAGGAGGGCGAGGAAGCGGCCTCCGTCCGGCTCGCCCGCACCGCGGCGCCCGCCTTCGCCTCGGGGCTGAACTGGAGCGCCTGGGAGCGCGTCCTGCGCCTCGGGGTCGAGGCCTCCGAGCTGGCCGGCGACATCGGTGAACAGGCCTATTTCCACCACGAGTTGGGCGTCATCGCGCTCTGCGGCCACCAGCTGGACCGGTCCCGTGCCGAGCTGGAGGCCTCCGTCGCCCTGCGCGGCGAGCTCGCCGACAAGCGGGGCATCACCGCCGGCCGCCGCGCCCTCGCGCTGGTCGCCGACCGCTCAGGACCCCTCCAGCTGACCGGTGGGGGCACCCCGGCGGGCGAGGAGGTGCCGGACGCGCGTCACGAGGAGTCGATGTCGCCCCCCGGCGGCGTCCCGTACGCGTACGCCGTCACCGACCCGTCCGGCGACACCGTGATGCTCTCCCGCGCGGGCGGCCCCGGCGTTCCCGGGGCCAAGCCGCGCGGCGTCGCGGGGCGGCTGGTCGACGGCACCCGGCGCAACCTGGTGGCCGCGGGCGCGGGCGCGCTCCTCGTCGCCGTCCTCGGGACCGTGGTGACCCTCGGCGCGACCTCCGACCACGGCAACGACACCCCGTCCGAGAAGGTCGGCGTCAACCCGTCCGCCACCCAGGACGCGCAGGACGACAGTCTGGGCGCGGACACGCCGAAGAAGGGCGACGACTCCTCTCCCAGCTCCGTGCCCAAGCCCACCGACCCGGGCCCCGACGGCACGTACGGCACCTCGGACGACCCGACGCCCTCCGCCACCGGGAGCCGGCGGCCCTCCGCCGAACCGAGCGGGACGCACACGAGCACCGGCCGGCCCTCGAACTCGCCGTCCTCGTCGCCGTCGAAGCGGCCCACGCACCGGCCGTCCCCGTCCCCCTCGAAGACGAGCCCTTCGCCCTCCGCGACCTCCCCGAGTCCCTCGGGCTCCACCTCGCCGTCGGCCACCGAGTCGTCGAGCCCGGGCACCACCGACACCGCGAGCGGCCCCGTGTCGACCGGAGCGCCGCACGCCACGGACGCGACGCCGGCCGGCAGCGGCCCGGCCACGACGTCGCCGGGCGGCACGGTGATCTGACCGTACGGTCCGGACGTACGGCCGGACCGCGGGCGTGAACGGCGGGAGGGCCGGTCCGGACATCGGACCGGCCCTCCCGCCGTATACGAACCCGGGGGGCTCAGAACAGACGCAGTTTGTCGTCCTCGATGCCGCGCAGGGCGTCGTAGTCCAGGACCGTACAGCCGATGCCGCGGTCGGTGGCGAGGACGCGGGCCTGGGGCTTGATCTCCTGGGCCGCGAAGACGCCGCGGACCGGCGCGAGATGCGGGTCGCGGTTCAGCAGGTCCAGATACCGCGTGAGCTGCTCCACGCCGTCGATCTCGCCGCGGCGCTTGATCTCCACGGCGACGGTCTGCCCCTCGGCGTCCCGGCACAGGATGTCGACGGGACCGATGGCCGTCATGTACTCACGGCGGATGAGGGAGTAGCCCTCGCCCAGGGTCTCGATGCGGTCGGCGAGCAGCTCCTGGAGGTGCGCTTCCACGCCGTCCTTGATCAGGCCGGGGTCCACGCCGAGTTCGTGCGAGGAGTCGTGGAGGATCTCCTCCATCGTGATGATGAGCTTCTCGCCCGCCTTGTTGATGACGGTCCAGACGCCTTCGTCGTCGCCCGACCCCTCCTTCAGTGTGCAGGGCGGCGACATCCAGTTGAGGGGCTTGTAGGCCCGGTCGTCCGCGTGGATCGAGACGCTGCCGTCCGCCTTCACGAGGATCAGGCGGGGCGCCGACGGGAGATGGGCGGTGAGCCGGCCCGCGTAGTCCACGGAACAGCGGGCAATGACGAGACGCATGGTCGGCAACGCTACTCGACCGGCGGTGGTGCACGCGATTCCCGGCCCCGTCCCGTGACCCCCTCCGGCGCCCGGCCCGAGGTGGCATCCGCGGTTCGCCCCATTTGTCCAACGGGGCGGCTCCGCCGGGCCCGGCCCGGCGTTTTCGCGGGTCACCCCATTGATCCTGAAGGTTCCGTGTTCCTCCGTGGCCGATTGTCGGCCTACCGCGCGTTCGCTATGTGCCCATTCTCCTGGTGCCGTTACCTGCCGATGCTTACCGTATGAACGGGAGGTCGCGATACATGTACTCAGCGTGTTCGATATCGCGATCCCCGTCCCTGTCCGGCAACCCCCGAGGTATGGGGGTGCGAGAGGAGTACCCATGTCGCTCGACGTCTCACCGGCCCTACTCCAACAGGCCGAGCGAGGCGAGGTCGATGAAGCTGAATTCGTCGACTGCGTCCGGACCTCCCTGCCCTACGCATGGGAGATGATCAGCTCCCTGGTGGCCCAGCTGAAGGTCGACGGCGGCAATTTCGCCGACAACCAGACGCCTCCGCCGGACGAGCAGGCACGTGGCCAGTTGCTGCGTGCGCTCGCGAGTGACGCGATACGCGGCGCGCTACAGCGGCACTTCGGAGTGCGGCTGGCCTTCCAGAACTGCCACCGGGTGGCGGTGTTCCCACTGGACGAATCGGTGGACGACACACTGGCACGCTTCACCTCGGTCCGCAGTCAGCTGCTCAACCAGTCCCCGGAGTTCAGGGACTGCTGACGCACTGATGCCGCATTGCTTGCCGCTCCGTACGCGGGAGGTGCATTGGTACTGGAGCGGCAAGCTCCCCGCGTGTCCGGCCCGTCGGGCCGGACTCCGTGCGGTCACCCGAGCTGGGGCAGCACCTCGGCCCCGAGCCGCCGTACGTTCTCCTCGGTCGCCGCCAGGTCGCCCGAGCCCTCGACGAGCAGGGCGAACCGTGTGATGCCCGTCCGCTCCGAGGTCGCCGCGAGCCGGTCCGCGCACAGCCGCGGAGTGCCCACCGGGTGCAGCCCGCAGAGCAGTTCGGTGTACGCCACCGGGTCCCGCATCGAGCGGGCGCGGCCGTCCACCGTCACATGGGCGTCCAGTCCCTGCTTCAGCCAGCCCGGCATCGCCTTCACGAGCGTCTCGACGGCGTCGGTGCGGCGGTCCGCGATCTGGCAGACGCCGGCGGAGACGTGCGCGGCCGTGAGGATCTCGTCCGTGGGACGGCCCGCCGCGCGCGCGTGCCGGCGCCACAGTGCGACCATTTCGGCCTTCTCCTCGTCCCCGACGTGCATGCCCAGGAGCATCGGCAGTCCGCGCTCGGCGGCGAGCCGGACGCTCGCGGGCGAGGTGCACGCCACGACCACCTCGGGGCCCGGAGCTCCGCTCAGCGCCTCCGACGGGCGTGGTACGACGGGGACTTCACGGAACGGGAACCGCTCGGAGCCGCCCGCGACGGTCGGCTCCCGGAGCCAGCGAATCAGCAGATCGAGTGACTCGGGGAACCCGTGTTCGTAGGCCGCGAGACCGGCGCCGAAGACCTCCAGGTCGACCCAGGGGCCGCCGCGGCCGACCCCGAGCGAGAACCGCCCGCCGGACGTCAGGTGCAGCAGGGCGGCCTGCTCGCCGAGCGCCACGGGGTGGACGGTGGGCAGCACGCTGACCGCCGTGCCGATCCTGATGCGGTCGGTGCGGCCGAGCAGATACGCGGCGAGTGTGACGGCCGACGGGCATGTCCCGTACGGCACGAAGTGGTGTTCGGCCAGCCAGACCGCGTCGAGCCCGGCCTCTTCGGCGACCTCGGCCGACCGCACCGCGCGGTGCAGGGCCTCTCCCTGGCCCTGGCCAGGGAACTGGGCGCCCAGTACAAAACTTCCAACGTGCATCGAACTTCCTGCTTCCTCGGCTCCGACACGGAGCTCCCCCGACCGGCATAACCGCCTGACACGTGCCGAAGACACGGCCTTGCGGAGAGATTTGCGGATTGTCTGGGAATTGGGCTGTCCGGAGACGGCCCGAGGTCGGTCCGAGGGGGGATCTGTGCGGGTTGGCGGAGTACGCGTACCCCTGTGCGTCCCGCGTAGGCTTGAGTCGGCCCCTGCCCCCTGTATAGCTCCGTGAGGTGTCCCTTGTCCCCGCGTCGCAACCGTCCGAAGGACGCCGGCTCGTCCGGCAGGAGCCCCGAGGAGGACTCGTCGGACCGTTACGGCGGCTGGCAGTCCACGGAGAGCTGGCAGGGCGATGAGTGGAGCGTGCGCCACGTGGCGGGCGCGAGCGCGCAGGGCAAGACCTACCGGTGCCCCGGCTGCGACCAGTTGATCCCTTCCGGCGTTCCGCACGTGGTGGCCTGGCCGGAGCACTCGGGCGTCGACGAGCGGCGGCACTGGCACAAGGCCTGCTGGAACGCGAAGGACCGCCGCACCTCGCGGGTGCAGCGGTCCCGTAACGCGCCCAGGTTCTAGGCGACTTGGGCCGTCCCTCCGGCCTCTCGTCGCCGCCCGGGTGCGGTCGTCACACGTCCCGGCGCTCCAGGAGCACGAAGGCGGCGGCGACGGCCACCGCCGTGACCGCGGCGAGCAGGCCGAGCTGGGCGACGCCGTTGCCCTGCTCCTCGTTGAGCCGGAAGACCTTGGCGAGGGAGCTGATGGCGGCGTACTCCTGCATCTTCTCGCCGATCGTCCGCAGGGTGTCGGACATCATCAGGAACGCGGGCAGGATCGAGGGCAGGAGCACGACGCCGAGCATCGTGGTGATCGCGCCGGCCGAGTGACGCATCATCGAGCCCACGGCGAGCGAGAGCACGCCGAGCAGCGAGACGTACAGCGCGCCCATGAAGACGGTGGCGCCCCACGGGGCGTGGGCGTCGCCGCTGTGCAGGCTCGCGGTGAACAGGCCGATGAGCCCGATCGACAGGGCCGAGACGGCGAACGCGACCGCGAAGAAGATGATCAGCTTGGCGGCGAGCACCCGGTGCCGCTGCGGCGAGGCCGTGAACGTCGTACGGATCATGCCCGTGCCGTACTCGGAGGAGACCACCAGCACGCCCAGCGTCAGCAGGCAGATCTGACCGAGCAGCAGGCCGATGAACGCGGGGACGGTGAACGGGATGTCCGTGAAGTCCTCGTTCGTGGTCTGCACGGCGACCAGGAAGCCGATGCCGACCACCAGGAGCAGGAAGGTGCCGAGCGTCCACATCGTGGAGCGCACCGACTTGATCTTCGTCCACTCGGAGTTGAGCGCGTGCCCGAGGTGGGTGCGGGTGACGGGGATCGGCGAGGTGTACGACGTGCCGGGCGCCGCCTGCCAGGCGGGGGCGGCGGCCGCCTGCTGCGGCATCGGGGGCTGGGGCGTGCTCATCGGGCGTCCTCGGGCTTGGTCAGGTCGGCGGCGGGCGCGGGCGTGGGGGCGGCTTCGGGAGCGGCGGCCGGAGCGGGCTCGGGAGCCGCGGCGGGCGCCGGGGCGGCGGCGGGTGCCGGGGTGCCCGCGGGGCCCTGGGCGTACGGGTTGACGTCCGCGGCGCCGGGGGCGGCCGGAGCGCCGTAGGGGCCGGGAGCGGCGGCGGGGGCCGCGGGAGCCCCGTACGGTCCGGACTGCGGCATGGCGAACGGCTGCCCGCCCTGCTGCGGCGGCAGCGGCGCGTACCAGCCGGGCTGGCCCTGGCCCGCCACCGGCATCTGCGGCGGCGGCATCGCGCCCGGCGGCAGCTGCTGCTGGAGCCCGGCCTTCTGGTCGACGGTCGAGCGGTAGTCGACGGCGCCCTGCGTCATCCGCATGTACGCCTCCTCCAGCGAGGCCTGGTGCGGCGACAGCTCCCACAGCCGGACGTCGGCGGAGTGCGCGAGGTCGCTGATGCGGGGGAGCGGCAGCCCGGTGACGCGCAGCGCGCCGTCCTGCTCGGGCAGCACCTGGCCGCCGGCCTCGGTCAGCGCGGCGGTCAGCTTCTCGCGCTGCTGCGGCTCGGTCTCCGGGGTGCGCACCCGGGCGAAGTCGGCCGAGTTGTGCGAGATGAAGTCCTTGATGCTCTGGTCGGCCAGCAGTTGGCCGCGGCCGATCACGATGAGGTGGTCGGCGGTCAGCGCCATCTCGCTCATGAGGTGCGAGGAGACGAAGACCGTACGGCCCTCGGAGGCCAGCGCCTTCATCAGGTTGCGCACCCACAGGATGCCCTCGGGGTCGAGGCCGTTGACCGGCTCGTCGAAGAGCAGCACCTGGGGGTCGCCGAGGAGCGCGGCGGCGATGCCGAGGCGCTGGCCCATGCCGAGCGAGAAGCCCTTGGAGCGCTTTCGCGCCACGTCCTGGAGACCGACGACACCGAGCACCTCGTCCACGCGGCGGGCCGGGATGCCCGACAGCTGGGCCAGGCTCAGCAGGTGGTTGCGGGCACTGCGGCCGCCGTGGACGGCCTTGGCGTCGAGGAGCGCGCCGACCTGACGGGGCGCGTTGGGCAGCCTGCGGTAGGGGAAGCCGCCGATCGTCACCTGACCGGAGGTCGGATTGTCGAGGCCGAGGATCATGCGCATCGTCGTCGACTTGCCCGAGCCGTTGGGCCCGAGGAACCCGGTGACGGCACCCGGCCGGACCTGGAAGGAAAGGTTGTACACGGCTGTCTTGGCGCCGTAGCGCTTCGTCAGGCCGACTGCCTCGATCATGCTCCGCACCCATCGAAAGGTTCAGGACGTCGGGGCGCACGCCCCCGTAAGGGTTAGGAGGATATCCGGGCGCCGACGGTTCCACTCAAGGGAAAGTAAAGTCGCGCCCATCGGACGGTGAAAGATCCAGTAGAGGGCGACGGCTCGTACGGGTGTCCTGTCAGGTACCCGACTTTCTTGATCGGCGGGAAATCGGGCGGGAAAGGGAATGCGCGTCCGGCCCGCCGACGAGGAAAGTCAGGGGTGCCGCGGCAGGGAATCGTCCAGCGGCGGAAGGTCGTCGTAGAGCCGCAGCTCGGCCGATTCGTCGAGGTAGGGCAGGAAGTCGGTCTGCGGCAGCACCCAGCCCTCCTCGCCGAAGATCAGCGTGCCCGCCTCGCGCAGCGACCGGTCCGCGCCCGCGCGGCGCACCCAGGCCGCCGGGTCGGGCCCGAGCAGCTCCCGCAGGCGCCCGGATCCGGCCAGCAGGGCGGCCAGGAGTTCGGACTGGTCGCCACCGCCGGGGCGGGGTCGCCCGGTCTCCGGATCGGCGAGCACGCCGTGCGCGCTGAAGTAGATGTACGCGCCGCCGAGCCGTTCCCCGGACGGCATCGTCATCGTGAACGCGTCGCCGGGGAGTATCGCCCGGCGGTAGTCGGGGAACTCGGTGTCGTCGACGGCCTTGAGCTGCGTCGAGTCCAGCCAGGTGACCACGAGCGTCGTCTCGGCGCCGCGGTCCACGTACGGCGTCCCGGCCACGTAACCGGCCGGGCTGATGTGCCCGGAGCAGCCCACGCCGATCCCGCCCACCCGCACCGGGACCATCGGCACGGTCGCCGGGATGCCCAGGCGGGTCAGCTTGTGGGCGACCTGCCCGGGAGAGGCGTTCGAGCCGACGGCGATGACCGGGTGGCGCAGCCCCGTACCCACCTGCCCCAGGTCGGCCAGGGCCTCGTCCAGCCGCTGCTGCGCCTGGCGCTCCTCCACGAACCACTCGCCGAGCCGCAGCGGGCGCACGTCCAGCTGGAGCAGCTCGCCGCCGGTCAGCAGGGACGGCTCGGTGGTGGGCCGGCCGGGATAGGTGAGGGGCTTCTTCGCGGGCACGTCGCTCAGGCCCAGCGCTTCGAGGCTTCGGTCCTTCGTCGTCACGGTGACGCCCTCCGGGGGTGGTGTCGCGCGCATGCGGGCACAGCCTTTCACGCGAGATGAACCTGGGCCTTCACCCGAGATGTACCCGGCGTGGGCCCCGGTCTCCCCGGCTGGGCGCGGTTGGCCGGAACCGACACCGGGAATGATGTCGCCCTTATTGTATGCGTGGGGGCGAAATCGGTTACGGGGGAAGCGAGTTGAGGCCGATGAGGCAGGTGCTGCGGAGGCTGGGACGACCCCGGGGCGTAGCGGTGCGGGGAGCGGCGCACCCGCGCTACCGCATGTCCGTTCGCTGGTGGATCGCGGGGCGCACCGTGCACGCGCTGCTGCTGATGGCGCTCGGCGCGCTGGCCGGGCTCTCGGTCGTCGTGGCGGCGGCCTGGACGCTGACCGAGCACTCGGCGCGATCGATGGCGGAGCGGTTCTCTGACGGGGAGCGGCTGCTCGATCTCAGTCTGGGCGTGCTGCGGGCCTTCGTCGGCACCGACAGCCTCGCCCCCGAACCGGACAGCACCGCCCATCAGCTGCTCGCCACGCTCGCGTCCGTGACCGGCGCGCTGGTGCCGGCGGTCCTGCTGGGCATCGTCCTGATCAAGCTGTTCGCGTTGCGCCCCTTCGTGTGGCGGCGGCGGGCCAGCATCTCGCGGGCCTGGACCGCCGACTTCCCCGGCTACTCGCGGCGGCACGCGGACAGCGACGACGCCATCATCGCCGTCCGCTTCTACAACCGGTTCGACAACCTGTCCGTCGTCGACCTGAGGGCCCGTGCCCATCTGCGCTATCTGGAGACCTCCCCGCACGACGGCAGCCTCGTCATCTACAAGCAGTGGCTGAAGGTGCTGGACGCGCAGGGCGAGCCGGCCGACGAGCGGAGCTGGCTCGCGGTCGAGCGAGGGGCCCCGTTCACGGTCTGGATTCCGGTCGAGGCGCCGGTGCCCCGGCTGCCGTTCTCCCGGATCCAGGGCAAGGACCTGTCCTCCTCGTCCGGGGTGAAGCTGCTCGTCCGGCTGACGGCCAGGACCGTCGGACTCGGCACCGAGGTCGCCGACGAACGCTGGTTCGACCTGGAGGCGGGGGACTTCGAGATCGGCCGGTTCGTGCCGCTCCAGCCCGACCTCGGCAAGGACGTGTGGAAGTGGACCGGCTGGCCCGACTTCGACGCCCTGCTGGCCCCCGACACCCCGGACCCGGAACCACCGGCTCCACCGGCGGGAGCAGCTGCCGCCGGTCCGAGGACCGAACTCCCCGCCGTGGCGGGGGACGAGCCTCCCGGCCCGGCGGGGGACGGCTCGCCCGACTCGGGCGGAGGCGAGCCGTCCGGCCCGGCCGGGGACGAGCCTCCTGGCGCAGAGGGGGACGAGCCTCCCGGCCAGGACGGGAGCGGGGACGGGGATCAGCCTCCCGGCCCGGCGGGGGACGAGCCCGATGGTCCGACGGGGGACGAGCCCGATGGTCCGACGGGGGACGAACCCGATGGTCCGGCGGGGGCTCGTGTTCCTGGCCCCCGCGTGACCTGACCCCGCGTCGGTGCGATCCCGGACGACCTGCCCCCCAGGGGCCTAAGCGTCTCGTTTCTTGAGCAGGGCGTAGCCGCCCGCCAGGGCCACGGCGACCCACAGGAGCATGATGCCGAGGCCGCCCCAGGGACCGTAGGGAGTGTCGTCGAGGGGTGGCACCACCCGCATGATCCTGCTGCCGGCCTGGTCGGGGAGATAGCGGCCGACCTTCTTGGTCGCGGACACGGCCCCCAGGATGTTGGAGATCAGGAAGAAGAACGGCATCAGGATGCCGAGCGAGAGCATCGGAGAGCGCAGCATCGCCGCGACCCCCATCGAGAAGACGGCGATGAGCGTCATGTAGAGCCCCCCGCCGATCACCGCGCGCAGTACCCCCGGATCACTGATCGCCGTCCGGTGCGTACCGAGCGCCGCCTGGCCCACGAAGAACGTGATGAAGCTGGTGATCATGCCGACCACCAGCGCCAGGCCGGCCGCCACGGCGACCTTGCTGAACAGGAACGTGCCCCGCTGCGGGACCGCCGAGAGCGAGGTGCGGATCATGCCGGTGCTGTACTCGTTGCCGACGACGAGCACCCCGAACACGATCATCGCGAGCTGGCCGAGGGTCATGCCCGCGAAGCTGATGAACGTCGGGTCGAACGTCAGCCGGTCCTGCGGGCTCATGTTGTCGAACTCGTTGTTGGAGAGGATCGAGATGAGCAGACCGAGGGCGATCGTGACGACGGCCGCGAGGCTCAGCGTCCACACCGTGGACGACACGGACCTGATCTTGGTCCACTCGGACTTGAGTACCTGGGTGGCCGCCATGGTCAGCCCTTCTTCCAGTCGCCGCCCCATTGCGGGGAAACGGGCACGTCGGCCGGGCTCGACGCGATCTGCTGCGCGGGCCCGTCGGTGTGCGCGTGGTACTCCACCGACTCCGCGGTCAGTTGCATGAACGCCTCCTCCAGAGAGGCCTGCTGAGGACTCAGCTCGTGCAGGACGAGCTGGTGCTGCGCGGCCAGCTCACCGATGCGCTCCGGCTCCCCGTCGTCCACCTCCAGCGCCCCGCTGCCCGTCTGGACGACGGTGATCCCCGCGCCCTTCAGCACATCGAGCAGCCGCTCGCGCTGCGGGGAGCGGACCCGGACGTAACTGCGCGAGTTCTGCCGGATGAAGTCGGCCATCGAGGTGTCGGCGAGCAGCCTGCCCTGGCCGATCACGACGAGGTGGTCGGCGGTCAGCGCCATCTCGCTCATGAGGTGCGAGGAGACGAAGACCGTACGGCCCTGGGAGGCGAGGGTCTTCATCAGATTGCGGATCCAGTGGATGCCCTCGGGGTCCAGGCCGTTGACCGGTTCGTCGAACATCAGGATCCGCGGGTCCCCCAGCAGCGCCCCGGCGATGCCGAGCCGCTGCCCCATACCCAGCGAGAACCCCTTCGCCTTCTTCCGCGCGACCGCGGTGAGGCCGACGGTGTCCAGGACCTCGTGCACGCGCGCCCTCGGGATGCCGTTGCTCTGGGCGAGGCACAGCAGATGGTTGAAGGCGCTGCGGCCACCGTGCATGGCCTGCGCGTCCAGCAGGGCGCCGATGTACTTCAGCGGGTCCTTCAGCCGGTCGTAGTGCTGTCCGTCGATCCGGACGTCGCCGGCGGTGGGACGGTCGAGCCCCAGCATCATCCGCATCGTCGTGGACTTCCCGGCGCCGTTGGGCCCGAGGAAGCCGGTGACGATGCCCGGTCTGACCGCGAACGTGAGGTTGTTGACCGCCACCTTCTCGCCGTACCGCTTCGTCAGCCCCTCGAGCTCGATCATGCGGCCACGCTAAGGCGGCCCTTGGGGGCCTGCCACTTGACGGCGGGGCCCCGCCCCGACGACGACAAGGCCCGCGCCCTCGGTGAGGGAGCGGGCCCTGGTGTCGTGCCGTGCGGTTACCGGGACTGCTGCGCCGGAACCCCGCGGGAGATCGGCTCGTCCTCGGCCGGACCGGTGGCGGCGGCCACCGCGGCGCCCGTGAGCGTCGCGAGCATCTCGCGGACGTTCGTGAGCTGCGCGTTGATCGAGTCGCGGCGGTTGGTGAGGGCGGCCAGCTCGCGCTCGGATTCCGAGCGGATGCGGTCGGCCTTGGCGTTCGCGTCGGCCACGATGTCCTCGGCCTGGCGCTGGGCCGTCTCCACCGTCTGACGGGCGCGGCGCTCGGCGTCCGTGCGCAGCTTCTCGGCCTCGAGACGGAGCTGCTCGGCGCGGTGCTCGATCTCCGCGAGGCGCTTCTCGGCCTTGGCCTGACGCGAGGCCAGGTCGCGCTCCGACTGCTCGCGGCGCTTGGCGAGGTTCGTCTCGAAGTCGGCGGCGGCCTGCGCGGCCTTGGCGCGGGTCTCCTCGAAGAGGGCGTCCGCCTCCTCGCGCTTGGACGCCGCGTCCTTCTGCGCGTCGGAGCGCAGCTGGGAGGCGTCGCTCTTGGCCTTCTCGACGATCCGGACGCCCTCGTCCTCCGCCTTGGCCTTGCGGTCGGAGGCGAACGACTCGGCGTCGTTGCGCACCTGCTGGGCCGCCGACTCGGCGAGCTCGCGGTGCTGCTCGGACGCGCGACGGGCCTCCTCGCGCAGGTCCTTGGCCTCCTCCTCGGCGAGGCGGAGGATCTTCTCGACGCGGGCACCGAGACCGGCGTACGACGGCTCCGCGTCGCTCACCTGCGCCTGGGCGTTCTGCGTTTCGAGATGGAGTTCCTCGATGCGCTTTTCGAGGGCGGTGATACGGGCCAGAGCGCTGTCACGGTCGGAGACGAGCTTCGAGATGCGTTCGTCCACCTGCGCGCGGTCGTATCCACGCCGCACAAGCTCGAAGCCGTAGGGGGAAGTGTCGCTCATGGGGATCCTGTCGAATGAGACCGGTGAGGTGATAGGTGGAATCCTAGGGGGCAATGCGGTGTGTCATCGAGCGGATACGTGTTTGATCTGGAGAATGACACTCCTTTTGGGTGGCCGGCTGTGGGAAGGCTTGCCAGAACCTGTGACAAACCTCCCACGCGGCACGTAATCGGTGCTTCCGTCCGGCGGATCACGCCGGAGGCGCCGACCGGCCCTAGCTCTCCGACGTCTTGCCGCCCGAACGCGCCGCCCCCGCGGCCGCACCCGCCTTCACTCCGCCGTCCTTGGCACCCGCCGGGGCCTCGAAAGACTCCAACGCCTCCAGGACGTCCTGGACACGGGAGATCTCCGTGTTGATGTCCTCGCGCCGGCGGACCAGGACCTCCAGGTCGCGCTTGCCCTCCTCGACGGCGGCCTTCGCCTCCTGGATCGCCTCGGACCGGATCTTCTCCGCCTCGGAGACGAGCGAGGACTTCTTCAGCTCGGCCTCCTTCAGGAGCCCCTCGGCCTTGCGGACGGCGGCGATACGGACCTTGCTCGCCTCGGAGTTCGCCTCCGCCACGAGGTCCTTGGCCTTCGCCTCGGCCTCGGCGAGCTGCTCCTCGGCCGCCTTGATGAGCGCGTCGCACCGGTCGCCCGCGTTCTTCATCGCCTCGGACGACTCGCGGCGCGCCCGCTCGTGCAGGTCCTCGATCTCGGAGGTGACACGGTCGCGCAGCTCCTCGGCCCGCTCCCGGATCGCCGTCGCGTCCCGGCGCGCGCCGACCAGCAGCTCGTCCGCGTCCGTACGGGCCCGCTCCACGAGGGTGTTGCCCTCGACGGTCGCCTCGGAGACCAGCCGCTCGGCCTCGCCACGCGCCACGCCGACCATCGTGTCGGCCTGCGACTCGGCGTCCGCCGTCGTCTTCTGCGCGCTCTGCTGCGCCTCGGCGAGCAGCTTGTCCGCCTCGGACGCCGTCTCGGTGATGAGCGTGTCGACCTGCTCGGCCGCCTCGGAGCGCTTCTTGTTGGCCTCCTGGCGTGCCTCGTCCAGCAGGCGCTCGGCCTCCTCGCGCGCCGCCGCCGTGCGCCGCTCGCCCTCCTCCGTGGCCCGCACCTTGAAGCGCTCGGCCTCGGTACGGATCCGCTCGGAGTGCTGCTGGGCGGAACCGACCGCCTCGGCGGCCTCGGCCCGCAGCCGCTCCGCGTCACCGGTCGCGTCCGAGATGAGCTTCTCGGCCTTGGCCACGGCCTCGGCGCGCACCCGCTCGGCCTCGGCCGCGGTCTCGATCCCGAGCCGCTCGGCCTCCGCCGTCGCCTCGGTGATCAGCGTGTCCACCTGCGCGGCCGCGTCCGAACGCATCCGGTTCGCGTCCTCCCGGGCGTCGGCGCGGGTGCGCGCGGCGTCCTGGTCGGCGTTCGCGATGGCGTCCGAGACCTCGGTGCGCACCCGCTGGGCGTGCTCGGAGGCGTCCGAGCGCATCCGCTCCGCCTCCGCGATCGCCTCGGCGACCGTGCGCTCCGCGAGAGCCGTCGCGGCCTCCCGCTCCTCGTTCGCCTCGCGCCGCAGCCGTGCCGCGTCCTCGCCGGCCCGCTCGCGCTCGGCGTAGGCGTCGGCGCGGACCCGGTCCGCTTCTTCCTGCGCCTCGGTGCGCGTACGGTCCGCCGCGTGCTCGGCGGCCGAGCGCAGCCCGGTGATCTCCTCCTGGGCGCTTTCGTGCAGCCCCGCCACCGAGTCCCGCACCTGCTGCGCGGTCTGCTCGGCGTTGGAGACCATCTCCGTGGCGCGCCGGTCGGCCTCCTCGACCAGGCGTACGGCCTCGGTCTGGGCCTCCTCGACCCGCTTGCGCGCGGACGCGAGGAGCTCCTCGCTCTGCTCGCGGGCCCGCTCGCGCTCCTGGTCGGCCTCCTGGCGCGCCGAACCGAGGGTCTCCTCGGCCTCGCGGCGGCGCCGGGCGGCCTCCTCCTGCGCGGCGGCCAGCGTCTCGGCGCCCTCGGCCGCCAGACGTTCGGCCGCGGCCTGGGCCTCGCTCCGTACCCGGTCGGCGCTGTCCTGTGCCTCCGTCTTCAGCCGCTCGGCCTCCGCCGCGGCCTCCGAACGCAGCCGTACGGCGATGGCCTCGCCCTCGGCACGGGACGCCGACGCGTCCGCCGCGGCCTCGTCGCGCAGCCGGTCGGCCTCCGTCGCGGCCTGCTCCTGGAGCGTGCGGATCCGCTCGGCGGACTCCGAACGCAGCCGGTCGATCTCCTCGGAAGCCTCGCGGCGGATCCGCTCGGCCTCCGCGCGCGCGTCGGTCAGCGCCTGCTCGGCGGAGGCCAGCCGCTCCTCGGCCTCCGTGTGCAGCCGGGCCAGTCCCTCGGCGGCCTCGGCCTGACGGGCCTCTATGGCCCGCTCGGTCTCCTCGCGCTGCCGTTCGGCCACCCGCTCCGCGTCGGCCACGATCGTCTCGGCCCGCTCCTCGGCGTCCGCGCGGTGCCGGTCGGCCTCCGCGCGGGTCCGCTCCAGCGTCTCCTCGGCCTGCCGGCGCAGCGCCGTGGCGCGCTCGATGGCCTCGGTGCGGACCTTCTCGCTGTCCGCGGTGGCGGCCTGGCGCAGTTCGTCCGCGTCCGCCTTCGCCTTGCCGAGCAACTCCTCGGCGGTCCGCGCGCCCTCCTCGATCTGCTGGACGGCCTCGCGCCGGGCCTCGGCGCGGATGCGCTCACCCTCGGCGACGGCGTCCGAACGCAGCTGCTCCGCGTCACCGCGCAGCCGGCGGGCCTCCTCCTGGAGCTCGACGGTCTTGGCGCGGTACTCCTTGGTGTCGTCCTTCGCCGTGCCCTTGAGCTGCTCGGCGATGTCGTGCGCCTCGGCACGCAGCCGGTCGGCCTCGGTCTCCGCCTCGGTGCGGATCCGCTCGGCCTCCTCGGCGGCGGCCCTGGTGGTGCGCTTGGCCTCCTCGGACGCCTTGTTCAGCACGTCCTCGGCGGTACGGGCCGCCTTCGCGAGCTGGGAGGCGGTCTCCTCGGCGGTGAGGCTGCGCGCGCTCTCCTCTGCCTCCGCGACGATCGTCTCGGCCTTGCTGCGGGCGTCCGCGACGATCTGCTCGGCCTCGGACTTGGTGGTCTCGGCCTCCTGGTTGGCCTCGCTGACCAGCCGGGCGATCTGCTCCTTCGCCGTCCGTGTGCGCTGTTCGTTGACCGACTCGGCGCTCGCGATCGTCTTCGACGCGGCTTCCTTGGCCTCGCTGAGGACCTTGTCCGCCTCGGCCTGGGCCTCGCGCAGCGCCGTCTCGGCGGCGCTCATCCGCTGCTCGGCGGCCCGGCTCAGCTCGGTGGCCTGACGGCGGGCGTTGTCCGATTCGCTCGCCGTGGAGCTGCGCAGCTGCTCGGCGTGGTCGGTGGCCTCCTGCGCCTGCGTGGAGGCGGCGTTCAGCAGGCGTTCGGCGTCCGTGCGGGCACGGCGCAGCAGCGCCTCGGCCTCCGCGCGGGCGGCCTCGGCGTCGGTGGTGAGCCGCTGGCGCGCCTCGGCGGCGACCCGTTCGGCCTCCGCGCGGGCGGCGGCGAGCGCCTGCTCGGCCTCGGCGCGCGACTCGTCCACCAGGCGGCGGGCCTGGGACTCGGAGCGGGCGCGCAGCTGCTCGGCCCACGCCACGTTCTCGTTGACGTGCGACTCGACGGTCTGGCGGCGTTCCGCCAGTTCCTGGTCGAGCTGCTGACGCCGGGTGACGGCCTCCTGGTGCAGTTCCGCCTGGAGGCGGGCCGAGTGCTCGGCGTGCTCCTGGAGGAGACGCTGGGTCTGCGCCCGCGCCTGGCTGATCTCGCGCTCGGCGTCGACGCGCAGCTGGTCGGCCTGCATCTGGGCATTGCGGAGCATCTGCTCGGCCTGATAGCCGATGTCGGACCCGTCGTAGGCAGGACGGGTCGCCAGACTGCGGCGCGCCTCGTGCAGCTTGGCGCGCAGCACCTCGACCTGATAGCCGCGGTCCTCGGCGTGCTGGACGGCCTTCTCCCGCTCGGTCTTCAGCCGTTCCATCTCGGCCTCGAACCGAGAGAGGTGGTCGACGTCAGCCGCCGGCTCTCGCTCCTGGCGTTCGTAGCCCCGCACTGCGCGGTCCCATCCGTCCCCTGGTCATGTAATTCCGAACGAGCACCGTTCTTCGGCCGAACGGGGCCCCCGGGGAATGGTGTCAGATCAACGGCGGAGCACGGGCTGCTGCCCCGACGCTCGCCCCCCGAAACCTGGACCCCGGCCCTTGGTCCCGCTCGCCGGAAGGCGCCGGGACCACGGCCGTCCCCCGCGAAAGGCGACGGCCGAGCCCAACCCTACCGGCCCAGATATACGGAGGTCAGTGCTCAGGTGACTCAACCGCCGCCGAAGTGACCAGTTCTGTCAGTACTCCGTGGCAATCCTTGGGGTGCAGGAAGGTGATCCGGGACCCCATGGACCCGGTCCTCGGCTCGTCGTAGAGCACTCGGACGCCCTTGCTCCGGATGTCCGCGGCGTCCGCGTCGACGTCCGCGGTGCCGAAGGCGATGTGGTGCACGCCCTCGCCGTTCTTGGCCAGCCACTTGCCCACGGCGGAGTCCTCGCGGGTGGGTTCCAGCAGCTGGAGGTAGGAGGCGCCGCCGTCGGACGTCTCGTTGATCTTGAGCATGGCCTCCCGGACACCCTGCTCCTCGTTGACCTCGGAGTGGAAGACTTCGAAGCCGTACGTCGCACGGTAGAACTCGACAGTCGTGTCGAGGTCGAAACAGGCGATCCCGATGTGGTCGATTCGCGTCAGCATGGAGTCAGTGCAGCGCTCCCGGCGTGGTTACGCAACGTGCGCGCGATCACACTGCGGGCCGGATGACGGGTGGCCTACCGCTCAGTACATTCTCAGTAAACCCTCGTTCACTCCTCGGCTGTGCAGCCGGTAAGGGGATCGCACCTCATGTCTGGAACGAACAGCAACACCTCGGTGATCGTCGCGGGCGCCCGAACGCCCATGGGACGACTGCTGGGCTCGCTGAAGTCCTTCTCCGGGGCCGACCTCGGCGGCTTCGCGATCAAGGCCGCCCTCGACCGCGCGGGCATCGGCGGCGACCAGGTGCAGTACGTGATCATGGGCCAGGTGCTCCAGGCCGGGGCGGGGCAGATCCCGGCACGCCAGGCCGCCGTCAAGGCGGGCATCCCCATGAACGTCCCGGCCCTGACCATCAACAAGGTGTGTCTCTCCGGCCTCGACGCCATCGCCCTCGCCGACCAGCTGATCCGCGCCGGCGAGTTCGACATCGTGGTCGCCGGCGGCCAGGAGTCCATGACGAACGCGCCCCACCTGCTCCCGAAGTCCCGCGAGGGCTTCAAGTACGGCGCCATCGAGATGCTCGACGCCATGGCCTACGACGGTCTGACGGACGCCTTCGAGAACATCGCCATGGGCGAGTCGACGGAGAAGCACAACACCCGCCTCGGCATCCAGCGTCCCGTGCAGGACGAGATCGCCGCGCTCTCCCACCAGCGCGCCGCCGCCGCCCAGAAGAACGGCCTCTTCGAGGCGGAGATCACACCCGTGGAGATCCCGCAGCGCAAGGGCGAGCCGGTCGTCTTCAGCAAGGACGAGGGCATCCGCGCCGAGACGACCGCCGAGTCCCTCGGCAAGCTGCGTCCCGCCTTCGCCAAGGACGGCACCATCACCGCGGGCAGCGCCTCCCAGATCTCGGACGGCGCCGCCGCCGTGGTCGTGATGAGCAAGGCCAAGGCGCTGGAGCTCGGTCTGGAGTGGATCGCGGAGATCGGCGCCCACGGCAACGTGGCCGGCCCCGACAACTCGCTCCAGTCGCAGCCCTCGAACGCGATCCTGCACGCCCTCAAGAAGGAGGGCCTGGGGGTCGAGGACCTCGACCTGATCGAGATCAACGAGGCCTTCGCGGCGGTCGCTGTCCAGTCAATGAAGGACCTCGGGGTGTCCACGGAAAAGGTGAACGTCAACGGCGGCGCCATCGCCCTCGGCCACCCGATCGGCATGTCCGGCGCCCGCCTGGTGCTGCACCTGGCCCTCGAACTGAAGCGGCGCGGCGGCGGCGTCGGCGCGGCCGCCCTGTGCGGCGGCGGCGGCCAGGGCGACGCCCTGATCGTGCGGGTGGCCAAGGCCTGACCCGCTTTCGCACGACCGACCTCTCGTGAACGGAGCTGTGATGCAGGACGTCTCCTCGCTGGTGACCCAGGCCAGGGAAGGGCGGCCGCGGGCGGTGGCCCGGCTGATCTCCCTCGTGGAGGGAGCGGCACCGCAGCTCCGTGAGGTCATGGCGGCGCTGGCCCCGCTGGCCGGCAACGCGTACGTGGTGGGGCTCACCGGTTCGCCCGGCGTCGGCAAGTCGACGTCGACGTCGGCGCTGGTGACTGCCTACCGCCGGCAGGGCAAGCGGGTCGGCGTCCTCGCCGTCGACCCGTCCTCGCCGTTCTCCGGCGGCGCCCTGCTCGGCGACCGCGTCCGCATGTCCGACCACGCCTCGGACCCGGGCGTCTACATCCGCTCGATGGCCACGCGCGGGCACCTCGGCGGCCTCGCCTGGTCGGCCCCCCAGGCGATCCGCGTCCTGGACGCGGCGGGCTGCGACGTGATCCTGGTCGAGACGGTGGGCGTCGGCCAGTCGGAGGTGGAGATCGCCTCCCAGGCGGACACCTCCGTCGTCCTCCTCGCCCCCGGCATGGGCGACGGCATCCAGGCGGCCAAGGCGGGAATCCTGGAGATCGGCGACGTGTACGTCGTCAACAAGGCCGACCGCGACGGCGCCGACGCCACCGCCCGCGAGCTGAACCACATGCTCAGCCTCGGCGAGTCCCGCGGCCCGGGGGACTGGCGGCCGCCGATCGTCAAGACCGTCGCCGCGCGCGGCGAGGGCATCGACGAGGTCGTCGAGGCCCTGGAGAAGCACCGGGCGTGGATGGAGGAGCGCGGCGTCCTGGCCGAGCGCCGGCTCGCGCGGGCGTCCCAGGAGGTCGAGACGATCGCCGTCACCGCGCTGCGCCGCCGCATCGGCGACCTCCACGGCGACCGCCGCCTGAGCGCCCTCGCGGAACGCATCGTCGCGGGCGAACTCGACCCGTACGAGGCCGCGGACACCCTGATCGAGGGCCTGAAGGAAACCTGACCCGCCGTGCGCGTCCCGGCCCGCCCCCGGCGCGCCGGGGCGCGGCGCGTCGCGCCCGCACCGCACCGGTGCGCGCCGCGGGACGGCACGCCCCTCCGGAGACGGCTCGACGTGCCGGGGTGCGCACCCGGCGAGGTGCGCCCGGTGCTCGTAAAGGCCTGGCCGACCGCCGGGCACCGCTGTTACGTTGACGGCATGTTCCTCCTCCTGGCATAGGGCCCGCCCAGGCCCGCGACGTGAACGCAGCACCGTGGCTGTGGCGTCGCGGCACTCAGGCGACCCCTGTCCCGCCTCGCTGTTGAGGAACTCCACCCATGTCTGCGTCGTCCTCGCGGCCGTCCTACGCCGCGCTCCTCCGCGTTCCCCATGCCCGCCGCACCTTCCTGGCGGCCATGACCGGCCGTCTCTCGTACGGCCTCGTCTCCCTGGCCATGATGCTCACCACCACCCGCGCCACCGGCTCGTACGCCGTGGCCGGCACGGTCATGGCGCTGTTCGGCGCGATGAGCGTGTTCCTGTCGCCCGCGCGGGCGGCCCTGATCGACCGGTACGGCGCCCGCCGCGCCCTGATCCCCATGGCCTCGCTCTACGCGGGCCTGCTCACCCTGTTCGCGGTCACCGCCTGGCGGCCCGGCGCACCCGTGGCGGCGATCGGCGCGGTGGCGGTCGCCGCCGGTGCCTGCACACCCCCGCTCGGCCCCACGATGCGTGCCGTGTGGGGTGAAATGGTCCGGGACGAAAGGCTGTTGCGGCGGGCGTACAGTCTCGACGGCGTCGTGGAGGAGATCCTCTTCGTCTCCGGGCCGCTGGTCGTCGGGGCGGTCGTGCAACTGGCACCGCCCGCGGCCGCCGTCGCGCTCAGCGCCCTGCTGGTGTGGTCGGGAACCCTGGCCTTCGTCTCGTCCCCCGTCGTGGCGGGCGTCCGCCCGGCCGCCGCGCGAGCGGCACGTGGCGGGCGCCGCCGGTGGGGCGGCCGGGGTCTCGCCCGGCCCGTGGTCGTCGCCGCCGGTGTCGGTCTCTCCCTCGGCGCGGTCGACCTTCTGGTTATGGCGTTCGCCGAACAGCACCGTCACGGCGCGGGCGCGGTGGCCTGGGTGCTCGCCGCGCTCTCGCTGGGCAGCGCGCTGGGCGGTCTGCTGAACGGCGCGGTCGACTGGCGCGCGGCGCCCGAGGCCCGGCTGCCGCTGCTCGCCGGAGCCCTGGGCCTCACCCTGCTCGGAGCGGGACTCGCCGACGGCCTCGGCACCCTGGCCGTGGCCGTGGCCTGCGCCGGCTTCTTCGTGGCCCCGGCCCTGACCACGGCCTATCTGACGGCCGACGCGGCGGCCCCGCCGGGCTTCCGCACCCGGGCCGGCGCCTGGGTCAACACCGCGGTGAACGCCGGGAGTTCCGTGGGAGCCGCCGGTGCGGGCCTGCTGGTGGGCCGGCTGCCGCTCGGCCCCTGCTTCGCGGTCTCGGGGGCGGCGGCCCTGGTGGCGGCCCTGGTGTGCGTACGGAACGCACGTGCCCCGCGTCCGGATGCGGACGCGGGGCACGGTGCGGACGGCGCGTGGTCCGCGGTGACGGAGGGCGCGCAACTGCCCGGCTGACGGAGGCCGTCGGGACCCGACCGGGGATGCGGGGGCCCCGGTCCTACGGCTTGCCGCGCTGTCCCAGCAGGTGCTCGGCGATCGGGCGCAGCGACTTGTGCAGGTCCTCGAGCGCCTCGGGCGAGACGAGGTCGATGAAGTGCCGCCGCACGGAGGCCACATGGTGCGGCGAGACCTTCTTCATGGTCTCCATGCCGTGCTCGGTGAGGACCGCGTACAGGCCCCGCCGGTCGGACTCGCAGTTCTCGCGGCGCACCAGGTCCGCGTTCTCCATGCGCGTGATCTGGTGCGAGAGCCGGCTCTTGGACTGGAGGGTGGCGGAGGCCAGATCGCTCATCCGCATGCGATCGCCCTCCGACTCGGAGAGGTTCACCAGGATCTCGTAGTCGTTCATCGTCAGCCCGAACGGCTGAAGGTCCCTCTCAAGCTGGTACGTCAACAGCCTGTTGACCTCCAGGTGGGTGCGCCAGGCGCACTGCTCCGCATCGGTCAGCCAGCGCGTGGCCGTCTCGGTCTCCATGAATGAAGTCTACCTAAAATGTTGAAATGCGAACTAGTGAGGGGTTGTGTGACCGTGCGCACGTGTTCGATGTGCGTTCGACGTCACACTCCGCAGACTACCGCTCACAGCCCGAAGCGACGCTGGAGGTCCCCCAGCTGTCCGGGAAGGCGCGGTGCCCCGGCCTGCTGCCCGTGCTGACCGGGCACCCCTCCCGCGCCCGGCACCCCGGCCTGCTGCGGGACCGCCCCCGTGGCCTGCTCGGCCATCAGGATCTCGGTGGACTGGAGCAGCACCGTGCCCGCCCCCACGAACTCGAACTGATGCTCCTCGCCCGAGGCTCCGCCGATGCCCGTCATCGCACGTAGACCGCCCATCACGCCGGTCATGTACCCATGGTCGTAGTGGTGGCAGGGGGAGGGGCAGTCCGCCCATCCGACGAGGGCCTGCGGGTCCACCCGGATCGGGGGTTCCATGAACACCACCGGACCGTTGGACGCGGCCACGAACGTGCCGGTTCCGATCAGTGTCAGAAAGCCCGGCACGATCGACTGCTTGAGCGCGAGACTTGGCTGAAAAGCGAGCAAGTTGCCCGAGCGAATGGTCAGGTTGCCGTCGTCGAGGTCGTACGAATTCACGTCGAATGCCCGGTCGGCGAGCAGCATCTTGCCCGAGCCCTGTGCCACGACCCAGTCGCTCGCGTGCAGTGGCGAATGGAACGACGTGCGGACAAGTCGGTCAAGTCGACCGTGCCCGATGCCGTTGAATTCCATGGATCCGTAGTAGGCGATCATCTTGCCCTTCTGGAGGAACCACTCGCTCCCCTTGAGCTCCACGCAGAAGGTGTACTTGTTGACGTTGTCGTCGACCGGCAGCGACATCGGATCGTGGATCACCGGGCCGCCCGGAACTCCGTACCCGCTCACAGCTTGTCCTCCGATGCCTGGACGTACACCGAACCGCTGCCGCTCAGCTCCAGCTGGAACGCCTCGCCCGAACCGCGTCCCACCATGTCGCGCCAGCCCAGCGCGGTGGACAGCCTGTTGCGCACGTCGCCGTGGTGCGCCACGTACGCCTGCGGGTCGACGTGCACCGTCCGCTGCGGGGTGATCGGGACCTCGAAGACGCCGCCGTGCGCCATGACGGCCACGGCCCCGTGCCCCTTGAGCGTCGTCGTGAAGAGCCCCTGGCCCGTCACCTGGCCCCGCACCATGCCCATGACGCCGCCCTGCGAGCCCAGGAACATCGTGCCCTGCTGGAGCGTCCCGTCGAAGGCCAGCAGCCGGTCCGCCTCGACGTAGAGCGTGTCCCCGGTGAGGGTGATCACATGGACGTGGTGGCCGCCGTGCCCGAAGAACACCGTGCCCGAACCCTCCACGGTCATGAGCGGCGTCGCCTCGTTGGCCAGGCGCCGGCCGATCATCGACATCACCCCGCCCTGACCACCCTGGATGTTGGGCGTGAACGACACCTCGCCCTTGTACGCGAGCATCGCGCCGCGCTGACTGAACAGCCGCTGCCCCGGCACCACCGTGGCCTCGACCATCTTGGAGTTCACCTCGCGGAACGCCATCTCACACATCCCCCGCGATCGTGTTGCGCTCACTGGGCTGGACGTAGACCAGTCCGTCGCCCTCGAAGCGCATCTGGAACGCCTCGCCGCCGCCCTCGCCCAGCAGCGTGCGGAACGTCACACCCGACTGGAGCGACTGCCGCACATTGCCCTGATGGGCGATGTAGGCGCCCGGGTCGACCGTCAGCGGGTACTGCGCGCTGACCCGCAGCACCACCGCGGGCCCGTCCGAGGTGATCGCCGCCTGGCCGTGGCCCTCGACGGTGGTCGTGAACAGACCGTTGCCCTGCGAGGCGCCGCGCAGCCCCGTGAACGTCGTGCCCGTGCGCAGGCCGGTGTCCGTGGCGAGCAGATTGCTCGACTCCACGTAGAGCTTGTCCCCCTGGAGGGACACCAGGTTGATCTCCGAGGCCCGGTCCGCGAACCAGCAGGTGCCGTGCCCCTTCACCTCCATCACCGTCATCTGCTCGCCGGTGAGACGCCGGGTCACCATCCCCCGCAGCCCCTCACCGCCCCCGCTCAGCTTCTTGAAGGCCATCTGCCCGTCGTACGCGACCATGGAGCCGTTCTTCGCCTTCACGGCGTCCCCGGTCATGTCGACGGCCAGCACCTTGCTGCCCTGAAGTCGAAACATCGCCACGGTGCGAAGGTAACCGCACCGCCGGTCGGCGGACAGGGCTCATGGGTGGATCCGTCCCCGATCCGTCCCCTAGGGGTTCCTCCGCCGGAGGGTCCGTCCGGCGCCGTCCGGGCCCCGGACCCGGGATCGCCTCCGCCGGATGCCACAATGGCCGGGACGCTTGTGCGTGCGTTCACAAGGAAGCGTTCCCCCCGACAGCGAATCCCACCGAAGGTGACCCGTGGACATAAAGACCGCCACCGCACTCCGCCGGCTCCGCCTGGTCTCGGCCCCCGAAGCCGTGTCCTTCCTGCTGCTGCTCGTCTGCTCGGTGCTGAAGCGGACCACGGACTTCAACGCCGTGCCCGTGATGGGCGCGGTCCACGGCGTCCTCTTCATCCTGTACGTGATCTTCTGGCTGGACGCCTGGAACCGCGCCCGCTGGAGCGCCGGCACCGGTGTCCTCTACTTCGTCCTGTCCGTCCTGCCCACCGGCGGTTTCTTCGCCGAGCGCAAGCTCAAGCGCGGGGCCGAGGAAGCTGTCGTCGCCTCCCGCGCCTTCGCGGACGGAGCGGTGAAGGCATGATCGTCGCCTTCTCCGTGACACCGCTCGGTGTCGGCGAGGACGTGGGGGAGTACGTCGCCGACGCCGTCCGCGTGGTCCGCGAGTCCGGCCTCCCCAACCGCACCGACGCGATGTTCACCTCGATCGAAGGTGGCTGGGACGAGGTGATGGACGTCGTCAAGCGCGCCGTCGCCGCCGTCGAGGCGCGCGCGCCCCGTGTCTCGGTCGTCCTCAAGGCGGACATCCGTCCCGGCGTGACGGACGGCCTCACCTCCAAGGTGGAGACGGTGGAGCGGCACCTGTCGGCATGACCACATGGCCGCATGACGGTATGTCGGCATATCGGCACGACCGCGGGGTGCGCCTCGAACCGAAGAACCCCGGTCCCCAGGACCGGGGTTCTTCCGTGTCCGGGGCGGCCGGGACGAATGTGTCCGGGGCGGCCGGGACGAATGTGTCCGGGGCGGCCGGGACGAATGTGTCCGGGGCGGCCGGGACGAATGTGTCCGGGGCGGCCGGGACGAACGTGCCCGGGGACGGCCGCGACGAACGTGCCCGGGGGCCGCCGGGACGAAAGACCACCCGCCCGCCCGCCCGCCGTACCCGACCGGACGCGCCCCGTTCGACACGTCGTCAGACCTCCACTTGTGTGGGGGAGACGGCCGGGACGATCACCGGGTCGTTCCACGACGGGAGGGCGATGTGCGGCCCGCGGGCTACGACTACGACACCTACAGCCGACTCGCCGGACCCCTGACCGAGCCGCCCGCCACCGGCTACCGGGTGCGGTACACCAAGCTCCTGTCGCGGTCGCCGCACCGCAGGAGCGCGGTCCTGCTGACAGCCCTCGCCCCCATCGTCACCGGCGCGCTCCTCGCCTGTCTGGTGTGGCCCACGCACTGGGTGCACCGCGAGGGGGCCGAGCCCTGGCGGACCGCCCTCGACACCACGATGCTCGTCGCCATCGCCCTGATCGAACTCTTCATGGCCGTCAACGTCCTGAGCATCGCCCACGCGACGCTGGCCGCCCGCGACCCCGTTCCGGTCCGCCCCGCGCACGGCACCAGGGTCGCCTTCCTCACCACCTACGTCCCGGGCAAGGAACCCCTCGCCACGGTCCGCGCCACCCTCGAAGCCGCGGTCGCCCTCACCCACACCGGCCCCCTGGACGTCTGGCTCCTCGACGAGGGCGACGACGCACAGGCCGGAGCGCTGTGCGCCGAGCTCGGCGTCCGGCACTTCACCCGGCTCGGGGTGCCCGAGTGGAACCGCCCCGAGGGACGCCACAGGGCCCGTACCAAGCACGGCAACTACAACGCGTGGCTCGACCTCTACGGACACGCCTACGATTTCTTCGCCTCGGTCGACACCGACCACGTCCCGCTGCCGGGGTTCCTCGAACGCATGATGGGCTACTTCCGCGACCCCGACGTCGCGTTCGTCGTCGGCCCCCAGGTGTACGGGAACTACGACAACCCCGTCACCAAGGCCGCCGAGTCCCAGCAGTTCCTCTTCCACGCCCTGATCCAGCGCGCCGGGAACCGCTACGGCTCGCCCATGTTCGTCGGCACGAACAACGTCGTGCGGATCGCCGCCCTCAGACAGGTCGGCGGGCTGTACGACTCCATCACGGAGGACATGGCCACCGGGTTCGAACTGCACCGGAACCGCAACCCCCGCACGGGACGGCACTGGCGGTCCGTCTACACGCCGGACGTCCTCGCCGTCGGCGAGGGGCCCTCCTCCTGGACCGACTTCTTCACCCAGCAGACGCGCTGGTCGCGCGGTACCTACGAGACCCTGTTCGGGCAGTACGGCAACGCGCTGTTCTCCATGCCGCGCGGCCGGCTCCTGTCGTACACGCTGATGCTCCTCTACTACCCGATGACGGCCGTCAACTGGCTGCTGGGCATGCTCAGCTGCTTCCTCTTCCTGTGGTTCGGGGCATCGGGTACGCAGGTCACCGCGTCCGAGTGGTCGATGCTCTACGGCGACGCCGCCGCCCTCCAGATCTGTCTGTACCTGTGGAACCGGCGGCACAACGTCTCCCCGCACGAACCCGAGGGATCGGCGGGTCTGGCCGGCATGGCGATGTCGGCCCTGTCGGCGCCCGTCTACCTCAAGGCGCTGAGCGAGGCCGTGCTGCGCCGCCCCAGCCGATTCGTCGTCACCCCGAAGGGCCATGACGCCAGCCCCGACCGGCTCGGGACCTTCCGCGTCCACCTCGGCTGGGCCGCGCTCCTCGCCCTCTCGCTCGGCGCCTCCGCCGTCCTCGGCCACACCCACGCGGCCATGCGGGCCTGGGCGCTGCCGGCCCTCGGCATCTCCCTCGCCCCGGTCGTCGTCTGGCTGCGCACCCTCGCCGGGGAGCGCGGCACCCGGCCCGTGGCGCCCGCCCGCGTCCGGCTCCCCGACAGCCGGGACGCGGTGGCGGACACCACCCCCGTCACCGTCACCGGCTCCACGACAGGAGGCACCTAGGCCATGGCGCACCGGCCCTCCACGAAGGCGCAGCGGCCCTCGAAGAAGAGGAGGAAGGCGCTGCTCGGTCTCGCGGGCCTCGCCGTCCTCGCGGGACTCAACGCCCCGGCCGCGCTCGGCCTGGCCGGCGAGACCTACCACGCGTACGAGATCTCCCGGCCCGCCTACCAGGCGCGGTACGGCTCCTGGAGCGGCGTCGACATCCCCGCGCAGTACCGCACCAACGCGATCCACGCGGCCCTGCTGCACACCGGGAAGGTGCTCATCGTCGCCGGGTCGGGCAACGAACAGAAGAAGTTCGACCAGGGGTCCTTCGACACCATCCTGTGGGACCCGGCGAAGAACACGTTCAAGCGGATCCCCACACCGGACGACTTCTTCTGCTCGGGACACGCCCAGCTCCCGGACGGCAGGCTGCTCGTGGCCGGCGGCACCGCCCGCTACGAGAAGCTGGACGGCGAGGTCGTACGGGCCGCCGGCGGCATGCGGGTGAAGAACGAGAACCCGGACAAGGACGTCGTCCTCAGGAAGGGCACCGTCTTCCGCTCGCCCGCCGGCGTCGACTACGTCAGCAGGGCCGACGTGAGGGTCCCGCGGGCGAAGCGGAACCAGGTCGTCACCTATGACCGCAACGGTGTCATGCAGCCCTGGCGGACCGAGGTCACCGCCGGGGAGGCCCGGGTCTTCGTCGAGGCCGCGCGGAAGGGACCGGGGTCGGTCACCGACCGGCAGGCCCAGTACGAGATCGTCGGCCTGAGCGGTGAGGACGCCCGCAACACCTACGGCCTCTCGGAGAAGATCACCCTGGAGAAGCAGGACTTCCAGGGCATCAGGGCCGCCTACGAGTTCGACCCGAGGGCCGAGCGGTACATCCCCGTCGACCCGATGGCCAAGGCCCGCTGGTACCCGACCCTGGTGGGACTGGACGACGGACGGGTCCTCGCCGTCTCCGGGCTCGACGACGTCGGCGTCATCGACCCCGGCGACACCGAGATCTACGACCCCGTGACCCGGAAGTGGAGCCCCGGGCCCCACCGCTACTTCCCCACCTATCCGGCCCTGTTCCTCACCGAGGGCGGCAAGCTCTTCTACCCGGCCTCCAACGCCGGGTACGGACCCGCCGACCAGGGCCGCGAGCCGGGCCTGTGGGACCCGCGGACGAACACGTTCCAGAAGGTGCCCGGCCTGCGGGACGCCGACCGGACGGAGACCTCCGCCTCGGTCCTGCTGCCCCCCGCCCAGGACCAGAAGGTGATGATCCTCGGCGGCGGAGGCGTCGGCGAGTCCGCGAAGTCCACCGCGCGCACCGCCGTCGTCGACCTGCGGAAGGGCAGTCCGGCGTTCGAGGACGGCCCCGACCTGCCCCAGGGCACGCGCTATCTGAACAGCGTGATCATGCCGGACGACACCGTCTTCACCACCAACGGTTCCCGGGACTACCGGGGCCGCGGCGCCAGCAACATCCTCAAGGCGCAGTTCTACGACCCCCGGACCAACACCTTCCACGAGGCCGCGTCCCCCCGCGTGGGCCGCAACTACCACTCCGAGGCGCTGCTCCTGCCCGACGGGCGCGTCGCGACCTTCGGCTCGGACCCGCTCTTCGACGACCGGAGGAACACCAAGCTGGGCCACTTCGAGCAGCGGATGGAGATCTTCACCCCGCCCGCGCTGCACCGCGACGGCGCACGGCGTCCGGTACTGGGTGCCGGTCCCGAGGAGCTCGACCCGAACCACCGGGCCACGTTCGCCACCGCTCATCCGGAACGGGTCGTCAAGGCCCGGCTGATGCGGCCCAGTGCCGTCACCCATACGACGGACGTCGAGCAGCGGTCGATCGAGCTGGGGCTGACGAAGACGGCGGACTCGGTCACCGTTGACGTACCGACGGACCCTGCGCTGGTGCCGCCCGGCTGGTACATGCTCTTCGTGACGGACGCCCGGGGCACACCGTCCGAGGCCAAGTGGATCCACGTCCGGTGACATCCCCGGGGACGCCGGACGGAGGGTGACGGGGGACGGCGGCCCTCTAGCCGGTGGACCCCCGGGTCAGCTCCAGGGCGTACTCCGGCCACCACCGGCCCGCCGCGGGGCCGCCCCCGCACTCGCCGTCCGACTCGCCGGGCCGCTTGATCCACAGATAGGCGTCGAGGAGGGGTTCGCCGGTGGCGGTCGTCGGCGGGGTGCCCAGCGCCCGGCCCGGCGGGTTGCACCAGACCCCATCCAGCGGGCCGTTGCCGTTGCGGCTGGTGTCGACGACGAAGTGCTTGCCGCCGAGCCGGCCGGAGAGACGGACGCCGTACTCCTTGCTGGCCGCGTCCGTCTGGAAGTTGGAGACGTTGAGCGCGAAGCCGTCGGCCTCCGCGATGCCCGCGCGTTCCAGGGGACCGACCAGCTGCCCGGAGTCGGGGATCCAGGAGGCGTTCCCTGCGTCCAGATACACCTTCGTGCCCGGCCGGCGCTTCAGCCGGACGACCGCCTCGGCCAGCAGCCGCTCGCGTTCGTCGTGGTACGCGCCGGGCGTGCAGCCGTCCACGATGTGGGCGACCGCGTCCGGCTCCAGGACCACCAGGGCCCGGCCGTCACCGAGGGCGTCGGCGAACCGGCCGATCCACCGCCGGTAGGCGTCCGCGTCCGCCGCGCCGCCCGCCGAGTGCCGGCCGCAGTCCCGGTGCGGGATGTCGTACGCCACGAAGAGCGCCGTCCGCCCCTCGCGGGCCGCCGAGGCGATCGCCGACCGGACCGCGGGACCCGGGTCGGTCTCGCCGGCCGGCCACAGGGCGACGGGCTGCTCCGCGATCCGCCTCAGTGCCGCCGCGTCCCCGGCCCGGCCCTGCCGGCGCCACAGCTCGATCTGCCGGGCGGCCGGGCCCCGCGGGTCGACCCAGAAGGGCGAGCGGGCGGCGACGTCCCTTCGCGTGGAGGCGCCACCTGCGACCGGGGTCCGTCCCGCCTCGGGCGCGGACGCGCAGCCCGCCGTGAGTCCGAGCACCGCGAGCGCCGCGAGGGCGTGGATCAGCCGAGGCATGCTGCTCCCTTGCGCGAAGGTGACGACCGGTCACCCATCGTGGCACAGGCGGACATTGCGGCAGGGAAGCGACGTGGCGCCGCCGTCCCGGTCAGCCGCCGCCCGACGCCAGCGCGATGCCGAGCGGTGTGCGCTCGTACAGCACCTGGCGCCCGTACCGGCGCGAGACGAGCAGGCCCGCGTCGCGCAGGGCGGTGAGGTGCGCGGAGACCGAGGACGGGGCGAGGCCCAGCCGGTGCGCGAGCGAGGTCGTGCCGGCCGGTTCGCCCAGCGCCGTGAGCACGCCGGCCCGCCCGCGCCCGAGCAGCCGTACGAGCGCGTCCGGGGTGCGGTCCGCCGGCTCGGTCCACAGCCCGCCGATGCCGCGCGCGGGATAGACGAGGGTCGCCTGCCACGGGGGTTCGAAGCCGCTGATCACGTCCGGCCACGAGAACACGCTCGGCATGAGGACCAGGCCCCGGCCGGCCAGGTGCCGTTCGTGCCGGCCCCCGACCTGCACGGTCAGCGTGTGGGAACGCCAGCCGAACCGCCGGTCGAGCTCCGGGAGGAGCCCGCCGAGGCCGACCTCGGCGAGCCGGCGGGAGTGGAAGGCGACATCGGCGTCCAGCAGGGCACGCAACCGTGGCCAGTCCGGCTCGACGAGGGTGTGCCAGGCCTGTTCCAGCAGGTCCGTCAGCTCCCGCACCATCCGCACGGGGTCGGCCAGCAGGGCCCGGCCGCGCGGTGACGCCAGGGCGCCGGGGGTGTCGGCGAGCGACCGCGCGCTCTCCTCGCGGGCCAGGTCCGGGTCGGCCGCGCGGACGGCGGCGATCTCCTCCGCGAAGCTCGCCGCGGGGCCCAGCGGTGGCGGTCCGAGCCAGTCGGGGGAGTAGCCGCGCCGGGGCATCAGCAGCCACAGGGGCGAGAGGTCGAGCCCGTCGGCCGCCGCGCGCATGCGGCGCAGCCAGGGTGCGTGATAGCCGTGCCGCGCGGGCCGGTCGAGCGTGCGGACCGCCTCCTGCGTCTCCCACAGAGGTGACACCGCGAAGCGGCAGTTGAGGAGATCGTCCTCCCCGAAGTGCAGCAGTGACGGCATGGATCGACCCCAGAAGATTCGGCTGAAGCCGAAACTCTACGGGTCCTGAGCAGGTCCGGGCACGCTGACGCCCATGCCGGAACAAGACCCGAAGGGCACGACGACCGTGCCCGCGCCGACGCCCACGTCGGAGAACACCGCCGCACCCGCCACCACGCCCGCCGCGAAGGACGCCACGAAGGACGCCGACGCGCGGACCGGCTACGGACCCGTGTTCGCCGTGCCCGAGTTCCGGGCCGTGTTCCTCGCGCACGCGTTCTCGCTGCTCGGACTCGTCGTCAGCGAGATCGCGCTCTCCGTCCTCGTCTACGGCCTGACCGGCTCCCCGCTGCTCAGCGCCCTGACGTTCGCGCTCGGCTTCCTGCCGTACCTGGTCGGCGGGACCCTGCTCGCGGGCGTCGCGGACCGCTTCCCGGCCCGCCGGGTCCTGGTGGTGTGCGATCTGGTGTGCGCGGGCTGCGTGGCCGTGATGGTCCTGCCGGGCGCGCCCGTCGCCGTACTGCTCACCATGCGGGCCGCGCTCGCCCTGGTGGCCCCCGTCTTCCAGGGGACCCGGACGGCGACCCTCGCGGACGTCCTCGGAGACGGCGAGCTGTTCGTGCTCGGCCGCTCCCTGCTGCGCATCCTGTCGCAGAGCGCGCTGCTGGCCGGCTTCGGCACGGGCGGTCTGCTGCTCACCGTCGTCTCCCCGCGTCACGCGCTCCTCGTCACGGTCTGCACCTTCCTGCTCTCCGCCGTCCTGTTGCGCTTCGGCACCCGGCGGCGGCCCGCGCGGGCGGACCGGGGGCAGGCGCTCGTGCGCGACTCCCTGCGCGGCGCCCGTCAGGTTCTCGCCGACCGCCGGATCCTCGTGCTGCTCCTGCTGTTCTGGGTGCCGCCGATGTTCGTCGTGGCTCCGGAGGCGCTGGCGGCGCCGTACGCCGCGGGGCTCGGGGCCGGCACGGCCGGGCTCGGCCTGCTGATGTGCGCGCTGCCCGTCGGCACGATCGCGGGGGAGCTGTTCGCCGGGTCGCGGCTGCGGCCGGCGACCCGCGACCGGCTCACCCTCCCGCTGGTCTGCGTCACGCTGCTGCCCTATGCCGCGTACGCGCTGCGGCCGGGTCTGGTCTGGTCGCTGGTCCTGCTGGTGCTCGCGGGCGCCGGATCGGCGTACACCCTCGGCCTCGACCAGCGGTTCGTGCGGGCGGTGCCCGACGAGCTGCTCGGGCGGGCGATGACGCTGAACTCGGCCGGTCTGATGACGATCCAGGGCGTCGGCATGGCCCTGTCGGGCGTGGCGGCGGAGTTCGCCGGGGTCCGGGCGACGATCGTGGGCGCGGGCCTCCTCGGAACCGCGGTCTGCGCGGCCCTGGCGGTGGCGGCCCGCCGTACCGAACGAGCCCCGGCCCGGGCCGCGGAGGAGCTCGGAGCCCGGTGAAGGCGGGCCCCGAGCCCGTCCCGTACCCCGGTCCCGCGGAGGCCGGTACCGAAAAGCGAGACGGGGCTGACCACGATGTGACCGGCCGGTAAGGTCGTCGGCGTGCCGAAGCCGCTCAGTCTTGCCTTCGATCCCATCGCCCGCGCCGACGAACACTGGCAGCAGCGCTGGGGCGCCGTGCCGTCCATGTCCGCGATCACCTCGATCATGCGCGCGCACCAGATCCTGCTGGCCGAGGTGGACGCGGTCGTCAAGCCGTACGGACTGACCTTCGCGCGCTACGAGGCACTGGTCCTGCTCACCTTCTCCAAGGCGGGCGAGCTGCCGATGTCCAAGATCGGCGAGCGGCTCATGGTGCACCCGACCTCCGTCACGAACACGGTGGACCGGCTGGTGCGGTCGGGGCTCGTCGACAAGCGGCCGAACCCGAACGACGGGCGGGGCACCCTCGCCTCCATCACGGACAAGGGCCGCGAGGTCTGCGACGCGGCCACCCGCGACCTGATGGCGATGGACTTCGGGCTCGGGGTCTACGACGCCGAGGAGTGCGCGGAGATCTTCGCGATGCTGCGGCCGCTGCGGGTGGCCGCGCACGACTTCGACGACGAGTAGTCCCGGGGCACGGCGGGGCGCCACGGCCCGGGGAGGGTGTGGCGCGGGGGCGCGTGAAGATCGCGCAAAAAGGGTGGTTACCCTCGTGCCATGAAGAAGAGCGTGTTGACCCGCTACCGCGTCATGGCCTACGTCACCGGCGTGCTGCTGGTTCTGCTGTGCCTCAGCATGATCGCCAAGTACGGCATGGGCATCGACGGGGCCGCGGACTTCACCCGTGTCGTCGCGATCGCGCACGGCTGGCTGTACGTCGTCTACCTGATCTTCGCCTTCGACCTGGGCTCCAAGGCGAAGTGGCCGGTCGGCAAGCAGCTCTGGGTGCTGCTGGCGGGCACGATCCCCACGGCCGCCTTCTTCGTGGAGCGCCGCATCAGCCACGAGCTGGAGTCCAAGGTCGCGGACGCCACCGCTCCCGCGGTCGCCAAGGCCTGATCCACACCGCCGTACGGGACCGTACGGCGGTTTGCCATCGACATTTACTAGGACGTCCTAGTAAATTCGAGGGTATGGACGCTCACGCCATCGAGGAAGGCCGCCGACGCTGGCAGGCCCGTTACGACGCTTCGCGCAAGCGCGAGGCCGACTTCACCACGCTCTCCGGTGATCCCGTGGAGCCGGTGTACGGTCCCCGGCCCGGGGACAACTACGAAGGCTTCGAGCAGATCGGCTGGCCCGGGGAGTACCCCTTCACCCGCGGGCTGTACGCGACCGGCTACCGGGGCCGCACCTGGACCATCCGGCAGTTCGCCGGGTTCGGCAACGCCGAGCAGACCAACGAGCGCTACAAGATGATCCTCGCCAACGGCGGCGGAGGACTCTCCGTGGCCTTCGACATGCCGACGCTGATGGGCCGCGACTCGGACGACCCCCGTTCGCTCGGCGAGGTCGGGCACTGCGGTGTCGCGATCGACTCGGCGGCCGACATGGAGGTCCTCTTCCAGGACATCCCCCTCGGTGACGTCACCACGTCGATGACGATCAGCGGTCCCGCGGTGCCGGTCTTCTGCATGTACCTGGTCGCCGCCGAGCGCCAGGGCATCGACCCCGCCGTGCTGAACGGCACGCTCCAGACCGACATCTTCAAGGAGTACATCGCGCAGAAGGAGTGGCTCTTCCAGCCCGAGCCGCATCTGCGCCTCATCGGCGACCTGATGGAGCACTGCGCCGAGAAGATCCCGGCGTACAAGCCGCTGTCCGTCTCCGGCTACCACATCCGCGAGGCCGGCTCCACGGCCGCTCAGGAGCTCGCCTACACGCTGGCGGACGGCTTCGGCTACGTCGAACTGGGGCTGTCCCGCGGCCTCGACGTGAACGTCTTCGCTCCCGGCCTCTCCTTCTTCTTCGACGCGCACGTCGACTTCTTCGAGGAGATCGCCAAGTTCCGCGCGGCGCGCCGGATCTGGGCCCGCTGGATGCGGGACGTGTACGGCGCCACCTCCGAGAAGGCGCAGTGGCTGCGCTTCCACACGCAGACCGCCGGTGTCTCGCTGACGGCCCAGCAGCCGTACAACAACGTCGTACGCACCGCCGTGGAGGCGCTCGCGGCGGTCCTCGGCGGCACGAACTCGCTGCACACCAACGCCCTGGACGAGACCCTGGCCCTGCCCTCCGAGCAGGCGGCCGAGATCGCCCTGCGGACCCAGCAGGTGCTGATGGAGGAGACCGGCGTCGCCAACGTCGCCGACCCGCTGGGCGGTTCCTGGTACGTCGAGCAGCTCACCGACCGGATCGAGGCCGACGCGGAGAAGATCTTCGAGCAGATCAAGGAGCGCGGGCTGCGGGCGCACCCGGACGGGAAGCACCCCATCGGTCCCATCACCTCCGGCATCCTGCGCGGGATCGAGGACGGCTGGTTCACCGGCGAGATCGCCGAGTCGGCGTTCCAGTACCAGCGGTCGGTGGAGAAGGGCGACAAGCGGGTCGTCGGTGTCAACGTCCACCACGGGTCCGTGACCGGCGACCTGGAGATCCTGCGGGTCAGCCACGAGGTGGAGCGCGAGCAGGTGCGGGTGCTGGGTTCGCGCAAGTCGGGCCGCGACGAGGGAGCGGTGCGGGGGGCGCTGGACGCCATGCTCGGCGCCGCGCGCGACGGTTCGAACATGATCGCTCCCATGCTCGACGCGGTTCGTGCCGAGGCGACCCTGGGGGAGATCTGCGGGGTCCTGCGGGACGAGTGGGGCATCTACATCGAGCCGGCAGGCTTCTGACCGACCCTGGGCCCCCGTGCTCCTGGCTCTGCCCGAGCCAGGGGTTCGGGGGCCCTTGCGGTACCGGTGAGCGTCCGCCCGCGCCAGAGGCCTTCTCTCGCCCCCTCCGCCCCTACCCAACCCGTACCCGGGGGCTCCGCCCCCGGACCCCCGCTCCTCAAACGCCGGAGGGGCTGAAACTCACGGACGTGAGGGGACGTGTCGGTGCATCGATGGCCGTCGCCACCGACGCCCACACCTCATCCAACGGCGACGGCCTGATGCACCGGCACGGCCCCGACCCCCCACCGGACCGGTGGCTCAGTCCGCCGTAGGCGTCGTCGCGCCGGTCAGCCCGAACAGCAGGACCTGGGTGAAGGCGCGCACCCAGGGCTCGTCGGCGGGTTCCGCGCTGACCAGGGTGCGATGGACGACCGCCCCCGCGACCACGTCGAAGATCAGCGCGGCGGTGCGGTCGGCGGCGGCCGGGTCCGACTCCGGGGGCAGTTCGCCGCGCGCCTGGGCCCGGGCGCGGCCCTCCATCACCAGGCGCTTCTGCCGGTCGACGATGGACGTGCGGATGCGCTCGCGCAGCGGCTCGTCCCGGGTGGACTCCGCGACCACGGCCATCAGCGCCGTCTTCGCCTCCGGGCGGTCCAGGATCGCCGCGAACTGGAGCACCACACCCTCGATGTCGGCGGCCAGACTGCCCCGGTCCGGGAGCTCCAGCTCGTCGAAGAGCTCGGCCACCGCGTCGACGACCAGTTCGTTCTTGCCCGCCCAGCGGCGGTAGAGGGTCGTTTTGGCCACCCCCGCGAGGGTCGCCACGTACCCCAAGGTCAGCTTGGACCAGCCCAGTTCGACCAGGGCCGTGCGCGTCGCCTCCAGGATCGCGGCGTCCGCGGCGGCGCTGCGGGGGCGGCCCGTACGGGCGGCCTGGGAGCGACATTGCATGCCGTTGACCATATCCGGCCGCTTCACCGGCCGATATCCGGCGGTTGCGTGAAGCCGTGAGGGAGATCACCGGAAGACGGTGCACGGGCGTGCCTCCGTACAGTTACGCTACGACTCGTAGCGAAAGCTCGACCGCGGCGACAACCGCACGGGCGCCAGGTGGGGACCCGGCGCCGAACAGGCCTGACACAGCCTGGCTTTCACGACGCTTTTCACACGTGCGCGAGGAAGGGGGAGGATGTACTCATGCAGCCACGGAACATGTCCATGAGCGGAGTCGTCGACCTCGCCGCGGTGAAGGCGGCCCAAGAGGCCAAGGCGAAGGCGGAGCAGGCGCGCGCCGAAGCGGCCAGGCAGGGCGGAGGCGGGGCCGTGACACCCGCGAGTCTCGTCATCGACGTCGACGAGGCCGGATTCGAGCTGGACGTCCTCCAGCGCTCCACCGAGGTGCCCGTCGTCATCGACTTCTGGGCCGAGTGGTGCGAGCCCTGCAAGCAGCTGAGCCCGCTCCTGGAGCGGCTGGCCGTCGAGTACAACGGCCGCTTCGTCCTCGCGAAGATCGACGTCGACGCCAATCAGATGCTGATGCAGCAGTTCGGGGTCCAGGGGATCCCGGCCGTCTTCGCGGTGGTGGCCGGACAGGCCCTGCCGCTCTTCCAGGGAGCCGCCGCCGAGGCGCAGATCCGCGGGACCCTCGACCAGCTCGTCCAGGTGGCCGAGCAGCGCTTCGGCCTGACCGGTCTGACGGTCGACGCGGACGCGACCGCGGGCGCGCCCCCCGTGGCGCGGGAGGTGCCGGCCGGACCGTACGACGCGCTCCTGGAGGCCGCCGTACAGGCCCTGGACGCGGGCGACTTCGGCGGTGCCGTCCAGGCGTACAAGAACGTGCTGAGCGACGACCCGGGCAACACGGAGGCCAAACTGGGCCTGGCGCAGGCCGAGTTGCTCCAGCGCGTGCAGGGCCTCGACCCGCAGAAGGTGCGCCGGGACGCCGCGGACAGGCCCGCCGACGTGGCGGCGCAGATCGCGGGGGCCGACCTGGACCTCGTCGGCGGCCACGTGGAGGACGCCTTCGGGCGGCTCATCGACACGGTGCGGCGCACGGCGGGCGACGACAGGGACGCCGTACGCGTGCGGCTGCTGGAGCTCTTCGAGGTGGTCGGCGCCGACGACCCGCGCGTGGTCGCGGCGCGACGGGCGCTCGCCCGGGCGCTGTTCTGACCAGTCCGTAAACGCCAGGGCTTGTGATGCCCGGGTGAAAGATTGGCCGACAGGGACGGATGTGGCCGCGCTTTACCAAAACTTGGTAAACGCGGCCGCTGTTACTCGTAGTAAGTCGAGACCGTTGAACTGTCCGGTTCCGTCCGGGATTTGACCACTGCGTCACCCCCGGTGGTGCCACCCTGCGTCGCCACCCGATGCCGCCCGGTCGTACTTCGGTTATCCCGCCGTTACTAGCCAGTAACGAACCCCCTTGTGCGCGCGGCGAGAATGCACCACGATCGGCGACGCTCGGTCCATTCCCGCACCCCGACACCCAATCGGGCCCGCGGACTTTCTGGGTCCCCACCGAGTAGGGCCGACAGCAGTGCGATCGGTTCTTGGGCAGGGGGGTCTTCGCCGTCCGGCGGAGCCTGTCCAGCAGGTTGTGCGTGATGTGTGTCAGGCGCGACCAGTGGTTGTCGCTCGGGGGTGATCGCCGGTGATTCGGGTGCAGTCCGCACCAACGGGTACAGGCGCTCTCCTTCCCGAGGACGTAGCACTTCTCCCATCCCTGCCCGGCTGAGCCGCCGCAATGTGGCAGTCAGGGCCAGGAGATGTACGTCCGAGAAGGAGGAAAAAATTATGTCCCAGGTGCGTGGCGGGACCAGATGGAAGCGGTTCGCCGTCGTCATGGTGCCCAGCGTGGCAGCCACGGCAGCGATAGGTGTCGCCCTCGCGCAGGGTGCCCTCGCCGCTTCGTTCAGTGTCTCCGGCCAGTCCTTCAAGGTGTCCGCGGACAAGCTTGACGGTCAGGGCTTCTCGCAGTACGGCGCCCTCGACCAGGGCACCGGTCTCGACGGCAAGGCGGCGCTGCACCCCGTCGCGGTGTCGGCGTTCAAGAGCGCCGACATCACCGGCATGTGCCAGTCCGTCGTCACTCCGGACATCCCGCTGCTCGGTTCCGTCAGCCTCGTGCTGAAGGCCGGCGGCAGTGGTACGCCGGTGCACGCCGACAACCTGTACATCGATGTCCAGGACCTCGCCGCCGACGCGACGTTCAAGAACATCGACATCGGTGTTGCCGCCAAGGACGCCAGCAAGGGTCCGGGCATGAAGGGCGGCGGCGAGCAGGCCAACCCCTACGGGTTCGCCCAGCAGGCCGAGTCGGCCACGCTGACCGACGTGAAGCAGACGGCGTGGGCGACCACCGCCGGCACGTTCAAGCTCAGCGGTCTGAAGATGTCGGTGTCCGCGGGCACCCACGAGTGCTACTAAGCACCTCAGGGGTGGGCGAGGAGGCTCAGGCCGCTTCGCCCACCCCGCCGCTCCGCCCGTCGTACGCGGAGCACTCAACGCGTACTTCTCACAGCAATGCCGTTCCAGGGAGCTGTTTCCATGAGCGCCGAGACTCCTGCCGCGCCCGGCCAGAACGATGAGCACTACCTCCAGGTGTTCCGGCGGAACTTCCGTGAATGGAGGGGCGATCGCCCGTTCTGGGCGGGTCTGTACATCGTGTTCGGCGGTTTTCCCATCGCCTACTTCCCGTACGCGCACCTGCACCTCGGGCACTTGACGCTGGCGATGTCCACCACCGCCGGAGCCGGTTCCCTGATCATCGGCGTGCTCCTCGTCGTGCTCGGGATCAGCCTCTGGTTCCAGAAGCACGTGCGGACGTTCGCGGGTGTCGCCGCGATCCTCCTCGCCCTGGTGTCCATTCCGGTGGCCAACCTGGGCGGCTTCCTGATCGGCTTCCTGTTCGCCCTTCTCGGCGGCGCCATGGCGGTCTCCTGGGTTCCCGGGGAACCCGAGGAGGGCTACGCCGCGTCGAAGTCCCTCGACCAGCAGGACGTGCCGCAGGCCGCGGTGTCCGAGACGGTCGGGCCCGAGGCGGCGGGCGGCGCGGGCGACCCGAACGATCTGTCAGGAACGAGCCCGACCAACGGGGCGAACGGGAGGCACAGTGCCGGCTGACGAGGTGACCCACGGGACTGATGTGGAGGAGTCCCGTGTGAGAACCGGGCCGCGCCACGCGGCCCCGAGGAAGCCGCTGTTCACCAGGTTCCAGATGCCCGCCGGCAAGGTGATCGCCATAGCGGCGATGCCGACGGCGGTCCTCATGGGCATGGGCTTCACCCCGACGCTCGCGCAGGCCGACGACCACTCCACCTCCAAGAGCCTCACGGCCGAGGAGTACCAGGCGTGCGTCGAGGCCGTCACGGGCAAGGACGCGCCGGACACGGCGTCGCCCTCCCCCTCGGCCAGCGCGAGCTCCTCCTCACCCGAGGCCACGCCGAGCCCCTCCGCGTCGTCGGACTCGGGCGCCAAGGACACGACCTCTTCGTCGGATTCAGGTTCCGACGACAAGGCCGGGCCCACCGCGACCCCGTCCGCCTCGGCGAGCACGCAGGACAAGGCCGCGGACAGCGCCGCGTCCACGCCGACCCCCTCGGCGTCCGAGAGCAGCAAGAACCCGCTCGACCCCCTGGGTGTCGGTGACGCCATCAAGGACATCCTCACGCCCGACGAGACGGCGAGCTCCACCCCGGAGCCGTCCGCGTCGCCGAGCGCGAGCGCGAGCACCGGCTCGGGCACGTCGGACGGCACGGGCGCCACGGACACGGCCAAGGACACGGCCGGCAAGGTCACCAAGACGGTCGAGGACACCACCGACAAGGTCACCGACACCGCGTCGAAGGCGGCCTCGGACGCCACCGAAGCGGCCAAGGACACGGCCGCCGCGGTCACCGAGTCGCCCAGCCCGTCCGCGAGCGCGAGCACGAACCCCGCGGACTGCCCGGTCGCCACCGACGACACGGGCGGTGTGGACAACTCGGTCGCCCTGCCGACCGATCCCTGGCACCTCGACGCCAGTTCGCTGCTCCTCAAGGGCGCCGACTACCAGGGCATAGTCAAGGTGAGGACGGCCGACGGCACCGTCAAGAAGGTGCTGAAGTACGTCATATCCGACGGCACCGACATCGGGGACCTGCACCAGACGGTGGTGGACAAGCAGTCGGGCAAGACCTACCACGTGCAGGCCGCGGCCGGTTCGACGTCCACCATCCGCGACGGCAAGACGATCATGTACACGGAGAGCATATCGGGGAATCTGCTCGGGCTCATCCCGGTCACGTTCGACCCCGACAACCCTCCGCCGCTGAACATCCCGCTGATCTACTTCACCAAGGTGAAGGTCATTCAGGCCGGTCAGTTCGGCGGAACCCTGCACGTCCCCGGACTCCACCAGTACACGACCGGCTGAGTCGTCCAGAGCCCGTCCGTGAGCCGCACGAAACGCCGAGGGCGCCCCCTGTTCGCAGGGGGCGCCCTCGGCGTCTGTACGGCGGCGGGGATCAGGCGTGGCCGCTCTCGCCCAGGTGGTGCACCCGGACCATGTTGGTGGTGCCGGGGACGCCGGGGGGCGAACCGGCGGTCATCACGACGACGTCGCCCTCGTTGAACCGCTTGAGCTTCTGGAGCTCGCGGTCGACCAGGTCGACCATCTCGTCGGTGCTGTTCACGAACGGCACGACGTGCGACTCGACGCCCCAGCTCAGCGTCAGCTGGTTGCGGGTGCCCTCGTCCGTGGTGAAGGCCAGGATCGGCTGGGCGGCGCGGTAGCGCGAGAGCCGGCGGGCGGTGTCACCGGACTTGGTGAAGGCCACCAGGCCCTTGCCGCCGAGGAAGTCGGCGATCTCGCAGGCGGCGCGGGCGACCGAACCGCCCTGCGTGCGCGGCTTCTTGCCCGGGACGAGCGGCTGGAGGCCCTTGGAGAGGAGCTCCTCCTCGGCCGCGGCCACGATCTTCGACATCGTCTTCACGGTCTCGACCGGGTACGCGCCCACGCTGGACTCGGCCGACAGCATGACCGCGTCCGCGCCGTCCAGGATCGCGTTGGCCACGTCGGAGGCCTCGGCGCGGGTCGGGCGGGAGTTGGTGATCATCGACTCCATCATCTGGGTCGCCACGATCACCGGCTTGGCGTTGCGGCGGCACAGCTCCACGAGGCGCTTCTGCACCATCGGAACGCGCTCCAGCGGGTACTCGACGGCCAGGTCGCCACGGGCCACCATGACGGCGTCGAACGCCGCGACGACGCCCTCCATGTTGTCGACCGCCTGCGGCTTCTCCACCTTGGCGATGACGGGGACGCGGCGGCCCTCCTCGTCCATCACCTTGTGGACGTCGTTCACGTCGTTGGCGTCGCGCACGAAGGACAGGGCGACCATGTCGCAGCCCATCCGCAGGGCGAAGCGCAGGTCCTCGACGTCCTTCTCCGACAGCGCGGGCACGTTGACGGCCGCGCCGGGCAGGTTGATGCCCTTGTGGTCGGAGATGACACCGCCCTCGATGACGACCGTCTTGACCCGGGGACCGTCGATCTCGACGACCCGCAGCTCGACGTTGCCGTCGTTGATCAGGATCTGGTCGCCCTTGGAGACGTCACCGGGCAGACCCTTGTAGGTCGTTCCGCAGATGTGCTTGTCACCCGGCACGTCCTCGGCCGTGATGACGAACTCGTCGCCACGCTCCAGCTCGACGGGACCTTCGGCGAAGGTCTCCAGACGGATCTTGGGGCCCTGGAGGTCGGCGAGGACACCGATGGCGATGCCGGTCTCGGCCGAGGCGGCCCGGACACGGTCGTACCGGCCCTGGTGCTCGGAGTGAGAGCCGTGGCTGAAGTTGAAACGGGCCACGTTCATGCCGGCCTGGATCAGCGCGACCAGCTTCTCGTGGGAGTCGACCGCGGGGCCGAGAGTACAGACGATTTTCGAACGGCGCATGGGGCGATCCTATCGGTTTGTTTCGCAACGGAATATTCCGTCTGGCGGAAGATACAAATGGGCGGGCGGTCGCTCAGGCGTGGCTCTCCGCCCCGCTCAGGCATCGCCTTTTCCGACCAGTGCGTACGTCTGTGTGGCGATCTCCAGTTCCTCGTCCGTGGGCACCACGGCGACCGCGACGCGCGCGTACGGCGGCGAGATGAGCCGCGGCTCCCCTCCGCGCACGGCGTTCAGTTCGCCGTCGACCGCGAGCCCCAGTTCCTCCAGGCCCCTGATCGCGGCCTCGCGCACCGGGGCGGCGTTCTCGCCCACCCCGGCGGTGAAGGCCACGGCGTCCACGCGGCCCAGGACCGCGTAGTAGGCGCCGATGTACTTCTTCAGCCGGTGGATATAGATGTCGAAGGCGAGCCGGGCCCGCTCGTCGCCCTCGTCGACACGGCGGCGGATCTCCCGCATGTCGTTGTCGCCGCACAGACCGATCAGCCCGCTCCTCTTGTTGAGAAGAGTGTCGATCTCGTCCGTGGACATGTTGCCAACGCGCTCCAAATGGAAGATGACGGCCGGGTCCACGTCGCCGGACCGCGTTCCCATCACCAGCCCCTCCAGCGGGGTCAGCCCCATCGAGGTGTCCACGCACCGCCCGCCCCTGACCGCGGACGCCGAGGCCCCGTTGCCCAGGTGCAGCACGATGACGTTGACCTCCTCGGGCGCCTTGCCGAGGAGTTCGGCGGTCGTCCTGGAGACGTAGGCGTGCGAGGTGCCGTGGAACCCGTACCGGCGGATGCGGTGTTCGTCGGCCGTCGCCACGTCGATCGCGTAGCGCGCGGCCGCCTCCGGCATCGTCGTGTGGAACGCCGTGTCGAAGATGGCGACCTGGGGCAGGTCGGGGCGCAGCGCCATCGCCGTGCGGATGCCGGTGAGGTTCGCCGGGTTGTGCAGGGGGGCGACCGGGATCAGCCGCTCGATCTCCGCGAGGACCTCCGCGTCGATGACCGTCGGCTCGGTGAACGCCCGTCCGCCGTGCACCACCCGGTGGCCGATGGCGGCGAGTTCGGGGGAGTCCAGGCCGAGCCCGTCCACCGCGAGTTCCTCGGCCATCGCCTTCAGCGCGGCCTCGTGGTCGGCGAACGTGTCGGCCCGCTCGCGGGTCTCGCCCGTCGTGCGCGTGGTGTGCCGCAGCAGGGAGGTCCCCTCGCCGATCCGCTCGACGAGGCCGACGGCCAGCCGGGTGCCGTCACGCATGTCGAGCAGCTGGTACTTCACCGACGACGAGCCGGAGTTGAGGACGAGGATCCGCACGGCCTGCGGGGAGGCGGGCTCCTCGGGCACGGCGGCCGAGGGGTCGGGACGGTCGCTCACTGAACGGCAGCCTTCCGGTCGGGGGTCTGGGACTGGATCGCCGTGATGGCGACCGTGTTGACGATGTCCTGGACGAGCGCGCCGCGGGACAGGTCGTTGACGGGCTTGCGCAGACCCTGGAGCACCGGTCCGACGGCGATCGCGCCGGCCGAACGCTGCACGGCCTTGTAGGTGTTGTTGCCCGTGTTGAGGTCGGGGAAGATCAGCACGGACGCCTGTCCCGCGACCTTCGACTCCGGCAGCTTGGTCGCCGCGACCGAGGGCTCGACGGCGGCGTCGTACTGGATCGGCCCCTCGATCCGCAGGTCGCCGCGGCGCGCGCGCACCAGCTCGGTCGCCTCGCGCACCTTGTCGACGTCGGCGCCCGAACCCGAGGTGCCCGTGGAGTACGACAGCATCGCGATCCGCGGCTCGACGCCGAACTGCTCCGCGGTCGCGGCCGAGGAGATGGCGATGTCGCACAGCTGCTCGGCGTCCGGGTCGGGGTTGACCGCGCAGTCGCCGTAGACCAGGACCTTGTCGGCCAGGCACATGAAGAAGACGGACGAGACGATCCTCGACTCCGGCCGGGTCTTGATGATCTCGAACGCGGGCCGGATCGTCGCCGCCGTCGAGTGCACGGCCCCCGACACCATCCCGTCGGCGAGGCCCTCCTGCACCATCAGCGTCCCGAAGTAGTTCACGTCCGCGACCACGTCGTAGGCCAGTTCCACCGTGACGCCCTTGTGGGCCCGCAGTTCGGCGTACTTCTCGGCGAAGGAGTCCCGCAGCGGCGACGTCTGAGGGTCGATCAGCTGGGTGGCGCTGACGTCGATGCCGAGGTCGGCGGCCTTCTTGCGGATCTGGTCGACGGGCCCGAGCAGGGTCAGATCGCACACACCCCGGCGCAGCAGCACCTCGGCGGCGTGCAGCACCCGCTCCTCGGTGCCCTCGGGCAGCACGACACGGCGCCGGTCGGAGCGGGCCTGCTCCAGGAGCTGGTGCTCGAACATCATCGGGGTGAGCCGGTCGCTGCTGGGCGCGGAGACCCGCTTGAGCAGGTCTGCGGTGTCCACATGACGCTCGAACAGGCCGAGGGCGGTCTCCGCCTTGCGCGGCGTCGCCGCGTTCAGCTTGCCCTCCAGGGCGAAGAGCGCCTCGGCGGTGGGGAAGGAGTTCCCGGTCACCGAGACGACCGGGGTGCCGGGCGCGAGGCGGGCCGCCAGCGTGAGGATCTCGCTGCTCGGCTTCTCGTCCAGGGTGAGCAGGATGCCGGCTATCGGCGGGGTGCCGGCGCTGTGCGCGGCGAGCGAGCCGATCACCAGGTCGGCCCGGTCCCCCGGGGTGACCACGAGGCATCCCGGGGTCAGCGCCGACAGGAAGTTCGGCAGCATCGCGCCGCCGAAGACGAAGTCCAGCGCGTCACGGGCGAGCCCCGCGTCGTCGCCGAGCAGCACCGTGCCGCCGAGCGCGTGGGTGATCTGGGCGACCGTGGGCGCGGACAGCGCGGGTTCGTCCGGGAGGACGTAACAGGGCACCGGCAGACGGGAGTCGAGCCGTTCCGCGATCTCCGCCCGGTCCTCGGGGGCCACCCGGTTGACCACCATGGCGAGGACGTCGCACCCCAGGCCGTCGTAGGCGCGGTAGGCGTTGCGGGTCTCGGCGCGCACCGACTCGGCGCTCTGGCCCCCGCCGCCGACGACCGGCAGCACGGACGCCGCGAACTCGTTCGCCAGCCGGGCGTTGAGCGCCAGTTCGTCGGGGAGCTGGGTGGCGGCGAAGTCGGTGCCGAGGACGAGGACGACGTCGTAGTCGCGGGCGACCAGGTGGAACCGGTCGACGAGCGTGGACACCAGCTCGTCGGTGCCCTGCTCGGCCTGGAGCGCGGACGCCTCCCGGTAGTCCATGCCGTACACCGTCGCGGGGTCCTGCGCCAGCCGGTAGCGGGCCCGCAGCAGCTCGAAGAGCCGGTCGGGACCGTCGTGCACGAGCGGACGGAACACCCCCACCCGGTCGACCTGGCGGGTCAGGAGCTCCATGACCCCCAGTTCGACGACCTGCCGGCCGTCGCCTCGGTCGATCCCGGTCACGTACACGCTGCGCGTCACGCGTGCTCTCCATCCTTCGTCGCCAGGCTGATTTCTGGGCTCGGAAAAAGGGCCCACCAACGTGAGCAGAACCCTCTTGACAATACCTCCGGCGCTGGCTAAGGCGCCCGCCAGGGCAAGTGTGCCGGTCGGCGGGGCGGGGGCGTGCTGTGGCGCGGCGGGCGGTGGACGGAATCGGCGCCGCACCCCCGGCCGTGAAACAATCGAAGCGGCTCACACGAACCAGCAGGGAGCGGGAGACACAGCACGATGCGCATCGGAGTTCTCACGGCAGGCGGCGACTGCCCTGGCCTGAACGCAGTGATCCGGTCGGTCGTGCACCGAGCGGTCACCAACTTCGGCGACGAGGTCATCGGCTTCGAGGACGGCTACGCCGGGCTCCTCGACGGCCACTACCGCACCCTCGACCTCAACGCCGTCAGCGGCATCCTCGCCCGTGGCGGCACCATTCTCGGCTCCTCCCGGCTCCAGCGCGACCGGCTCCGCGAGGCGTGCGACAACGCTCAGGACATGGCACGCGAGTTCGGGATCGACGCGCTCATCCCGATCGGCGGCGAGGGCACGCTCACGGCGGCCCGGATGCTGTCGGACGCGGGCCTGCCGGTGGTCGGTGTGCCGAAGACCATCGACAACGACATCTCCGCGACGGACCGCACCTTCGGCTTCGACACCGCCGTCGGTGTCGCCACGGAGGCCATGGACCGGCTGAAGACGACGGCCGAGTCCCACCAGCGTGTGATGGTCGTCGAGGTCATGGGCCGGCACGCGGGCTGGATCGCCCTGGAGTCCGGCATGGCCGCCGGTGCCCACGGCATCTGTCTGCCCGAGCGTCCCTTCGACCCGTCCGACCTGGTCGCGATGGTCGAGGAGCGCTTCTCCCGCGGCAAGCGGTTCGCCGTCATCTGTGTCGCCGAGGGCGCCCACCCCGCCGAGGGCACCATGGACTACGGCCACGGCGAGATCGACCAGTTCGGCCACGAGCGTTTCCAGGGCATCGGCACGGCCCTCGCCTACGAGCTGGAGCGCCGCCTCGGCAAGGAGGCCAAGCCGGTCATCCTCGGCCACGTCCAGCGCGGCGGCTCGCCGACCGCGTACGACCGTGTCCTCGCCACCCGCTTCGGCTGGCACGCCGTCGAGGCCGCGCACCGGGGCGACTTCGGCAGGATGACCGCGCTGCGCGGCACGGACATCGAGATGGTGCCGCTCGCGGACGCGACCACCGAACTGAAGACCGTGCCGAAGGACCGGATGGACGAGGCGGAGTCGGTCTTCTAGACCTCCGGGGTCCGGACCCGGAGTCCGGATGCGGAAGACGGTCCGACGGCGGCCCGGGCGCGGTGTGCGCCCGGGCCGCCGTCGCGCGCGGGTCCGGGACCTCAGTACGAGCTGCCGCGGACGGCTGTCCAGAAATGATCGACGACCCGGTCGAGGAAGTCCCGGCCGGACTCGCCGGATCCGGTGGCGGCCGGACCGCCGCCCCAGTTCAGGGTCGCGGCCATCTGCCCCTGGTAGCCGGTGTGCAGCTCCTCCAGCACGGCCTCCAGGAGGCCGCGTTCCAGCGGCACCATCTTCGCGACCGGGCGCACATAGGCCTGCCATCGCGTCGTCACCGCGCTGCGCAGCAGGTCGCCGAGCCGGCCGTCGCGGCCCGTCACGGTGATGAAGTCGGGCAGCGAGAGGTCGAGCACCTGGGCCAGAGCGGTCGACTGCCGGTCGTTGCCGCGCCAGGTCCCCGACTCCTCCATCCGCTCGTAGGCGAGGAGTCCGATCCCGACGGCGTGTGCCACGTCCTCCGCCGCCAGTTCGCGGGCGAGACGGTGTTCGCGCAACGTCCGCGGCGCGCCTATGAGTTCACCCGCGGAGCACCACAACACACCGGCCAGCGCGGTGAGTTCGGGACTGCTCGGCGCCGCCGCGCCGCGCTCCCAGGCTATGACCAGATCGGGTGTCGCGTAGGGCAGCCCGTACGAGGCTCTCAGACCGTACGCGACGTGCTCGGGCCCCATTCCGAGTGCTGCCCGCAGTCTTCGGGCGGCGGGGGCGTTGAAGGGCGGGGTGGGCTGTTGGTCTTGCGGTCGGTGCACGCGCACAAGCTATGGGCCGGGGGCAGCGATGACTACGGACTGTTCGGCCACAATCACAGATTGTAGGAACATACGGTTTCGGTCGCGGTCCGGAATTCGCCCTGTCGTACGAGAGGGCGGCCGGGCGGCACCCGCACCGGCAGGTCAGCTCCTCACCCAGCGGTACTGGAGCTCCGGCCGCCCGACCGTCCCGTACTGCGGGGCCCGTGCCGCGCGGCCGGCCTCCACCAGGTGTTCCAGATAGCGCCGGGCCGTGATCCGGGAGATGCCGACGGCCTCGGCCGCCCCGGCCGCCGTCAGCCCGCCGGGGTGGTCCCTGAGGGTCACGGTCACGCGTTCCAGGGTCGGCGCGCTCAGGCCCTTGGGCAGCGCCGCCGGTCCGGGGGCGCGCAGGGCGGCCAGCGCGCGGTCCACCTCCGCCTGTCCGCTGGCCTCACCGGCCGCCGCGCGGAACTCCGCGTACCGGATCAGCCGGTCGCGCAGGGTGGCGAAGGTGAACGGCTTGAGCACGTACTGCACGACCCCGAGCGACACCCCCTCCCGTACGACGGCCAGGTCCCGCGCGGAGGTCACCGCTATCACGTCGGCGTGATGGCCCGCGGCCCGCAGCGAGCGCGCGAGCCGGAGGCCGTGTGTGTCCGGCAGATGCAGGTCGAGGAGCAGCAGGTCCACGGGGGTGCGGTCCAGCGCCCGGCGCGCCTCGGCACCGGTGTGGACCTTGCCCACCGCCGTGAACCCGGGCACCCGGCCGACGTACAGGACGTGCGCGTCGGCGGCCACGGGGTCGTCCTCGACGACGAGCACGCGGATCGGATCGCTCATGCGCCGCCTCCCGGAAGAACGGACTCGGACGACTGGACGGACCGCGCACGCGGGACGGCGCCGGTGCCCGGCGTGGCTTCCGCGACCGGGTCCGGGGTGGGGCCGGTGCCGGGAGCCGGGGCGGCGGCCGGTGCCGGCAGGGGCAGGCGCACCTCGAACTCGGCTCCGCCGGCGGCCCCTTCGCGCACCTCAAGGGTGCCCCCGTGGCGGAGCACCGTCTGCCGGGCCAGGGCCAGGCCGAGACCGCGCCCGCCGGGGCCCGCCGGTTTCGTGGACCAGCCGTGCTGGAAGACCCGCTCGGTGTGCGCGGGGTCGACCCCGGAGCCGGTGTCGGCGACCCGCAGCACCAGGGCCGACTCCCCGGTGAACGCCGTCACCGTGACGCGCGCGCCCACCGTCGCCTGCGCCGCGTCCATCGCGTTGTCGATCAGATTGCCGAGCACGGTGACCAGGTCGCGCGGGGTGAGCGCGGCCGGGAGCAGCCCGTCGTCGATGCCGCTGTCCTCGGAGACGACGAGCTCCACCCCGCGCTCGTTCGCCTGCGCGGCCTTGCCCAGCAGCAGCGCCGCCAGGACCGGTTCGCCGACCGCGGAGATCACCTCGTCGGTGAGGGCCTGCGCCAGTTCCAGTTCGGCGGTGGCGAACTCCACCGCCTCCTCGGCGCGGCCCAGTTCGATGAGGGAGACCATCGTGTGCAGCCGGTTGGCCGCCTCGTGCGCCTGCGAGCGCAGCGCCTGGGAGAAGCCGCGCTCGGAGTCCAGTTCGCCGGTCAGCGCCTGGAGTTCGGTCACGTCGCGCAGGGTGACCACCGTGCCGCGCCGTTCGCCGCCGGACACCGGGGAGGTGTTCACGACCAGCACGCGCGTGTCCGTCGGATGGACCTCGTCCACGCGGGGCTCCGCCGACAGCAGCGCGCCCGTCAGCGGCGCGGGCAGCCCGAGTTCGGCCACCGAACGGCCGACCACGTCGTCGGTGACCCCGAGCAGTTCGCGCCCGCCGTCGTTCATGAGCGCCACCCGGAACTGGCCGTCCAGCATCAGCAGCCCCTCGCGCACGGCGTGCAGCGCGGCCTGGTGGTAGTCGTGCATCCGGCTCAGCTCGGCCGCGTTCATGCCGTGGGTGGAGCGCCGCAGCCGGGCGTTGATGACGTAGGTGCCGACGGCGCCCAGGAGCAGCGCGCCCGCCGCCGCCCCGATCAGGGCCGTCACCTGGTCCTGGACGCGTTCGGTGATGGCCTCGACCCGGATGCCCGCGCTGACCAGGCCGATGGTCCGCCCGTCCTGCTGGATCGGGGTCACCGCGCGCACCGAGGCGCCGAGGCTGCCCGTGTACGTCTCCGTGAAGGACCTGCCCGCGAGCGCCGGGCCGATGTGCCCGAGGAAGTGTCCGCCTATCAGCTTCTCGTCGGGATGGGTCCAGCGGATGCCCCGGGGATTCATGATCGTCACGAAGTCGACGCCGGTGTGCCGCTGGACGCGCAGGGAGTACGGCTGGAGCGCCCGGGTGGGCTCCGCGGTGCCGATGGCCGCGTGGACGGACGGGGCGTCCGCGACCGAGCGCGCGACCGCCATCGCCTGGCGGCCCGCCGCCTCCTCGGCCTGGCCGCGGTCGCCGACGTAGGTGAACAGCGCGTACCCGGCGACGAGGACCGCGATGAGCACGGCCTGCATGCCGAAGAGCTGGCCGGCCAGGCTGCGGGGTCGCGGGACACGGGGAAGACGCATCCGTTCAGTGTGCCTGGCCCCGGCGCGGGCGCCCCGGGGGCGTGTGAACTCAATGAACGGAAGGGTGACCGCCCTCACACGCCGGGAGATAGTCCCCTCATCCCCCCGGGAGCCCTGCCTCCCGGATCCCCGGTCGTGAGCCGCACACCGGGTTCCGCCGGTCGTGAGCCGCACGCCGGATGATGCCGACGACGTCGTCAAGGAGGGCAGCCGTGGCCAGCACGCCGCAGACCGCACCTGCCGCACCCGCCGCCAGACGGGACCGCACGCACTATCTGTACATCGCCGTGATCGCCGCCGTGATCCTCGGGATCGCGGTGGGCCTGATCGCCCCCGACTTCGCCGTCGAGCTCAAGCCCATCGGCACGGGCTTCGTGAACCTGATCAAGATGATGATCTCCCCGATCATCTTCTGCACGATCGTGCTGGGCATCGGCTCGGTCCGCAAGGCCGCCAAGGTCGGCGCCGTCGGCGGTATCGCGCTCGGCTACTTCCTGGTGATGTCGCTGGTCGCGCTCGCCATCGGCCTGGTCGTCGGCAACATCCTGGAGCCGGGGAGCAGCCTGGCGATGACCGACGCGGTCAAGCAGGCCGGGCAGGGCCAGGTGTCGGCGGAGGCGCTGCCGCCCGTCGACTTCGTGCTCTCGATCATCCCGACCACGATGATCTCGGCGTTCACCGAGGGCCAGGTGCTCCAGACCCTGCTCGTGGCGCTCCTGGCCGGGTTCGCCCTCCAGGCGATGGGAGCGGCGGGGCAGCCGGTGCTGCGCGGGGTGGAGCACATCCAGCGGCTCGTCTTCCGGATCCTCGCCATGGTCATGTGGGCGGCCCCGCTCGGCGCGTTCGGCGCCATCGCCGCCGTCACGGGCTCCGCGGGCGTCGACGCGCTCAAGAGCCTCGCCGTGCTGATGCTCGGTTTCTACGTCACCTGCCTGATCTTCGTCCTCGTCGTGCTCGGCACGCTGCTGCGCGTGGTGACGGGCCTGAACATCCTGACGTTCCTGAGGTATCTGGGCCGGGAGTTCCTGCTGATCCTGTCCACCTCGTCCTCCGAGTCCGCCCTGCCGCGGCTCATCGCGAAGATGGAGCATCTGGGCGTCGGCAAGTCGGTGGTCGGGATCACCGTCCCGACCGGCTACTCCTTCAACCTCGACGGCACGATGATCTACATGACCATGGCCTCGCTCTACATCGCCGACGCGATGGGCACGCCGATGGCGGTCGGGGAGCAGATCCCGCTCCTGCTCTTCCTGCTGGTCGCGTCCAAGGGCGCGGCGGGCGTGAGCGGCGCCGGCCTGGCCACGCTGGCCGGCGGCCTCCAGTCGCACAAGCCCGCCCTGGTGGACGGCGTCGGGCTCATCGTCGGCATCGACCGGTTCATGAGCGAGGCACGCGCGCTGACGAACTTCGCGGGCAACGCCGTGGCGACCGTCCTGATCGGGACCTGGACGAAGGAGATCGACAAGGAGCGGGTCGCGCTCGTCCTCGCCGGGGAGCTTCCCTTCGACGAGAGGACCCTGCTGGACGACGCCGACACCGATGCCTCCGCCGACGCCTCCGCCGGCGTCCGCGCGGACCTCCCGGAGCAGGGCGGCGAGAAGGAACCGAGCACCGCGTAGGGCGGACACGTCCCAGGAACTGCGCACACGTCCCAGGAACTCCTGGAGCCCGTCCGGCACTCCCCGCCCGACGGGCCCAGGGACGCCCGGACGGCCGGGCATCCCCCCACGGGCCCGGCCGTCCGGTGCACGGCCGAGTCCCCGGAGGCCCTGACTCCTCCGGGGCTCAGCCGCTCAGCTTCGCCACCAGTTCGGTGGCGCGTGAGACGGGCACACCCGCCGCGGTCAGCATCGTGACCGTGGCGGAGCCGCCCGCCTCCGCCGCCGCCAGGAGCCCGTCGTTCACGGCCTCCATGAGGGCGAACAGGGTCTGCTCGTGCACGTACGCCAGCGCGTACGGAGGCAGCGGCGAGGCGAACACACCCTGTTCCAGGCCGCGTCGGAGAATCTCCGCGCAGGCCTCGCGCACCGGCGTCAGACGTTCCCTGATGCCCTGCATCGTCACGCTGCGCTGGGCGAGGGCGACCAGCAGGCGGTAGCGGTCGGCGATCTCCCAGACGGCCAGGGTCGAGCGGGCCAGCGACTCGGCCGGGTCCACGACCCCCTCGCGGCCCGCCGCGTGCGCCGCCGCGACGGCCGCCACGGCCTCGTCGGTCAGGGTGCCCACCAGTGCCTCGCGGCTCGGGAAATGCCCGTAGACCGTACGCCGTACGACCCCCGCCGCCCGCGCGATCTGGTCCATGGACGCGTCGGGGTCACGCAGCAGTTCGGCGAGTGCGACGTCCAGGATGCGGCGGCGGTTCACATCGGCGCGGCTCGGGTTACCCGTGGTCATGGCTGCCATTCTGCCCGCCCGCCACCGGGCGGCCTCCTGTCCTGGGGGCACGGGGTCTCGACCTCCTTCATTTGCACAGTGCTGTGCAATCTCGTATCTTGCACAGAGTTGTGCAGTTGCACTCCACTGTGCAAGTTCTGGTGCGGACGATCTCCGCGCCCGTCGACGAAGGAAGGGCGACCCGTAGCCATGCGTCTCGTCATGAACGAACCGGTCGAGAGGATGGACCGGCCCTACGCCAGGCGGTGGTGGGCGCTGCTGGTCCTCTGCCTGAGCCTGCTGATCATCGTGATGGCGAACACCGCCCTCACGGTCGCGGCTCCCGACATGACCCGGGACCTCGGCCTGTCCAGCGCCGACCTGCAATGGGTCATCGACGGCTACACCGTCCCCTACGCGGCCCTGATGCTGCTGCTCGGCGCGATCGGCGACAAGTACAGCCGCCGCGGCGCCCTCGTCCTCGGGCTCGTCGTGTTCGGCGGCGGCGCCGTCGCCGGTTCGCTCGTCGGCAGTTCCACCGGGGTCATCGCGGCCCGCGCCGTCATGGGCGTCGGCGCCGCGCTGATCATGCCGGCCACCCTGTCCCTGCTCGCCGCGACCTTCCCGCGGGCCGAGCGGGCCAAGGCGATCGTCCTGTGGACCGCCACCGCCGGACTCGCCATCGCCGCGGGTCCGCTGGTCGCCGGCGCCCTGCTGGAGCACCACGGCTGGTCGTCCACGTTCCTGATCAACGTGCCGATCGCCGCCCTCGCCATCGTCGGCGCGCTGGTCCTGGTGCCGCCGTCCAGGGCCGCGCACCACCACCGCATCGACTACGTCGGCGGGCTCCTCTCGGTCGTCTGGATCGGCTCGCTCGTCTACATGATCATCGAAGGGCCGCACTTCGGCTGGGGCGTCAAGGCCGTGACCGCCGCCGTGGTCGCCGGGGCCGGACTGGTCCTCTTCGTCCTGTGGGAGCTGCGCCACCCGCGCCCGGTCATCGACGTACGGCGCTTCGCCAACCGCCGCTTCGCCGGCTCGAACCTCGCCGTCGCCCTCTTCTTCCTGGCCGTCTTCGGCGCCTTCTACTACCTCACCCAGCACCTCCAGTTCGTCCTCGGTTACGACGCCCTGGACACCGGAGTGCGGATGCTGCCGCTCGCCGGGGCCGTCTTCGTGGGCTCGGCGCTCACCGGCTACCTCACTCCGCGCATCGGCATGAGGTTCACGGTCACCGCGGGCATGGTCGGCGGCACGGTGGCGCTCGCGCTGCTCACCCGGGTGGACGCCTCCTCGGCGTACGGCGACCTCGTCCTGCCCCTCGTGATGCTCGGCCTCGCCATCGGTCTCGCGCTGTCGCCCTGCACGGACGCCATCATGGGCGCGTTCCCCGAGGCCGAGCTCGGCGTCGGCGGCGCCGTCAACGACACCTCGCTCGAACTCGGCGGCTCGCTCGGCATCGCCATCCTCGGCTCGGTGCTGGCGAGTTCGTACTCCTCGCACCTCGCCGACGCGACCGCGGGCAGCAGGCTCCCGGCGGGCGCCCTGACCACGGCGCAGGACTCGGTCGGCGCCGGGTACGTCGTCGCCCAGGGCATCGGCGACAAGGCCCGGCAGCTCGGCGAGCAGGCCGCACAGTCGGCGAACGCCGAGCAGGCGGCCCAGTTGAAGACGCAGGCCGGTCAACTCGCCGACGGGGCACGGCAGATGGCCGACGCGGTCGGCTCGTCCTTCTCGGACGCGGTGGCCCACACCAGCCTCGTCGGAGCGGTGATCCTGGGCGTGGGCACCGTACTGGTGGCGGTACTGCTGCCGCGCAGGGCGCGGACGGAGGCGGAGGCCGAAGTCGACGCCGAGACCGAGGCCGGAACCGTGTCCGAGTCCGAGGTCGCAACGGTGTCCGAGTCCGCGGCCGGAACCGTGTCCGTGTCCGCGGCCGCAACCGTGTCCGAAGCGGGAACCGTGTCCGGGACCGGGAGCGAGGCCGGGGTGGGCTCCGGGGCTTCGACCGGTGCCGAGGCCCGGGGCGAGAAGCCTGCCGAGGCCGAGAAGCGGGTCGGGGACGAGGGCGCGAGCGAGGGTGGGACCGAGGGTGGGACCGGGGCAGGAACCGTGACCCCCCGGACCGCCGTCTCGTAGAACATGCACTACCGTGCCGTGCCGGACCGTCCGGCACGGCACGGCACGTTCTGCGGAGGACACCGAGCATGAAGATCGACTGGGACCGGCGTACGTGTGCGCGCAAGGGGCACGTCACCTACGCGCCGGACGACCCGCGCCTGCGGGTGCGGCTGCACGCCGAGACCGCGCTCGGCGAGGTCTGGCGCTGCCTGCGCTGCGGCGACTTCGCCCTCGGCGCCCCGCACGGCTCCGGCCCCGCGGCCGAGGCGCCGCTCGTGCCGCGCGGCAAGGTGCTCCGCGACCTGTTCATCCTGCGCTTCCTGGCGATCGAGCGGGCCGTGCGCGGGGTGTTCATCGTGGCGGTCGCGGCCGCCGTGTGGAAGTTCAGCAACAGCCAGGACGCGGTGCGCCGGCTCTTCGACGAGTATCTCGACGTGCTCAGGCCGGTCTTCCGGCACTTCCACTACGACCTCGACCACTCGCCGGTCGTCGGCACCATCCAGAAGACCTTCGGCTACAAGCACTCCACGCTGCTGCTGGTCGCGGGCCTGCTGCTGGCGTACGCGCTGATCGAGCTCGTCGAGGCGGTCGGGCTCTGGTACGCCAAGCGCTGGGCGGAGTACCTCACGGTCGTCGCCACCGCCGCGTTCCTCCCGCTGGAGATCTACGAACTCACCGAGCACATCAGCTGGCTGAAGATCACCACGCTGGTCCTGAACATCCTCGCCGTCCTCTACATCCTCCTCGCCAAGCGGCTGTTCGGCCTGCGCGGCGGGCACAGGGCGTTCGAGGCGGAGCGGCAGAGCGCGTCCCTGCTGGAAGTGGAGGAGTCGGCCGGGGTCATGGTCTGACCCCGGCCCGGTCAGCGGTCCGTTCCGAGCGTCTCGGCCACGGCACGCGGCAGCCACTCCCGCGCCTCGCCGAAGGGGAAACCGAGCCGGGCCGCCCGGGAGTTGTCCATGCCGTAGGAACGGCGGAACGAGAACGGGGAGACCTCGCCCGTCTCGACGGGCTCAAGGACCGTCCGGCCCCCCGGGAGGCGCGCGCCGATCGCCTCGCACAACTCCCGTGTCGTCAGGGACCCGTGGGACGCCGCGTTGACGGGTCCCGTGAACTCCTCGCCCACCGTCCAGAACATGAAGTCGGCGATCTCCTCGACGTGGATGTAGGTCGCCGGGTGGTTCACGGCGGGCACGGCGATCGGCCTCCCGGCGCGGACGCGGTCGGCGTAGTGCTCCAGCCGCCCGGTGAAGTCGTCGTCCCCGCCCAGCACATGGGCGACGCGCACCGCCACGTACGGGAAGGCCGGGGCGGCCGCGAACACGGCCTCCGCCTGCCGCTTGCCCTCGCCGTAGTGGGCGTCGAGGAACTCCGTTTCCTCCCAGGGGAGTCCGGCGTCCACCGCGACGGCGCGGGGATCCACGGCGCCCTCGCCGACCGGTTCCGCCGTGTCCTCGTGCTCGTACACCTCGACCGTCGACGTCATCACGTACCGGCGGGTGCGCTCCGCGAAGACCCGGCGGGCGATCTCCGCCTGTCGCGGTGTGTAGCAGACCTGGTCGACGACCACGTCGAACACCCGTGGGCCCAGCGCCTCCCGCAGGGACTGCTCGTCGTCGCGGTCCGCGATCAGATGGACCGTCCCGGCGGGCGGCGCGGACGAACCGCGGTTGACGACGGTGACCCGGTCACCGGCCGCCACCAGCCGGGCGATGAGACGCTTTCCGAAATACCGGTTCCCGCCGATGACGCAGATCTCCCGCATGCCGCTCTCCCTGTTTTCGGCCTGTTTCGGCCTGTGGTCATAATTCTCCTGTCGCACGGGCCGGTTCCGAAGGGGGAGACATGGGAGATCCGGCGTTCGCACCGAAGGAAACACGGCATCCGCGCGCCGTCCCCGGTGAAACGACGGCGGGCTTGGACGCGCTCGACCGGCAGATCCTGGAACTGCTCCAGAGCGAGGGCCGCATCAAGCTCAGCGAGCTGGGCCGCCGCGTCCGGCTGAGCCCGGCCGCGGTCGCGGAGCGGGTGCGCCGGCTGGAGGCGACGGGCACGATCACGGGATACGGCGCCCAGGTGTCGGCGTCCCGTCTCGGCTACGGCATCCAGGCCTTCATCCGTGTCGACCCGCACGGCGGCTACACGCTCAGGCACCCGCGGACGCTGGAACTGCTGGCCCGTCCCGAGATCACCGAGGCCCACCACGTCGTCGGCGAGGACTGCTGGATCCTCAAGGTCGCCGTCGAGGACACGGTCCATCTGGAGGACGTCCTGGAACAGACCTCCGCGCTGGGGCGGACGACGACCTCGATCGTGCTGTCGTCCCCGGTGGACCGCAAGCCGCTGCTGCCCCGCCCCGCGCGCTGACCCGCCCCGCCCCGCCCCGCCCCGGCGTCCGGCGCCCGTGCTTGCCTTGACGTCGGCGTCAAGGACTACCGTCGGGGCCATGCGAATCGGCGAGCTGGCCGCACGGGCCGGGACGACCACGCGGACCCTGCGCTACTACGAGTCGCGGGGCCTGCTGCCCGCGCGGCGGGGCGAGAACGGGTACCGCACGTACGACGAGCACGATCTGCGGCTGCTCCGGCAGATCAGGACCCTTCAGGACTTCGGGTTCGACCTGGAGGAGACGCGGCCCTTCGTGGAGTGCCTGCGGGCCGGTCATCCCGAGGGCGACTCGTGCCCGGCGTCCCTGGAGGTCTACCGGCGCAAGCTCGGCGAGCTCGACGCGCTGATCGACGAGCTGCGCTCGGTGCGCGCGCAGGTCGGCGAGCAGCTGGAACGGGCGGAGCGGGCGCGGGACGCGCTGGCGGCCGACGCGGAGGTCCCGGGTGGTCCGGAACCCGTGTGCGAACTGGGAGGGCGGACGCGATGATCAGAGCGGCAGGTGTGGCCGAGGTGACGGACGCGGACTTCGGGGCGGAGGTGATCGGCTCGGATCTGCCCGTGCTGGTGGAGTTCACGGCCGACTGGTGCCCGCCGTGCCGGCAGATGGGTCCCGTGCTCAGCGAGCTGGCCTTCGAGGAGGGCGACCGCCTCAAGGTGGTCCAGCTGGACGTCGACACCAATCCGGAGACGACGCTCGCCTACGGAGTGCTCTCGATGCCGACGTTCATGGTCTTCCGTGCCGGGGAGCCCGTGAAGTCGATGGTGGGCGCCCGCGCCAAGCGACGGCTGCTCCAGGAACTGGACGACGTGCTCTGACCCCACCCGGCGAACGGGCCGGCACACAAAAAATCCCCTGGGCAATTGCGCCCGGGGGATTTCTCTGCGTATATTCAATGATTCACGACTTCCAGGAATGAAGACGTGAAGAAGTTCGATAGCCGCAGTATATCTGGGTGGGAGTGGAATTGTCAAACAAGGGATCGCACACAGAATTCCCCGACGATGAACTGCGAAGCGAGCAGGAATTCATCGACGGGCTGTACGCGCGTGTGGACGCCCTGCGCGATGCCACCGAGTCCTCCGTCGGGGACGCGCTCGCCCAGAGCAACACGCCCCGGCAGGCCCGGCTCGAACGGGACATCCTGGTCGCCGAGCGCTCGGGGATGCTGGCCGCGCTCAACGCCGTGGACGGTTCGCTCTGCTTCGGCCGCATCGACCTGTCACCGGTGGAGGGCGGGCCGGCCGCCGGCGTCACCCACCACATCGGCCGCATCGGCATCCGCGCCGACGACACCGAGCGCACCCCGATCCTCATCGACTGGCGGGCCCCGGTCGCCCGCCCCTTCTACCTGGCCACCGGCCACACCCCGATGGGCCTGCGCCGCCGCCGGCACATCGGCACCGCGGGCCGGCACGTCACCGACCTGCACGACGAGATCCTCGACCTCGGCGACCGCGAACGCACCGGCCACGAGGACCCGACCGGCGACGCCGTGCTGCTCGCCGCGCTCAACTCCGCCCGCACCGGCCGCATGAGCGACATCGTGCAGACCATCCAGGCCGAGCAGGACCGGATCATCCGTGCCCCGCACCGGGGCGTCATGGTCGTCGAGGGCGGCCCCGGCACCGGCAAGACCGCCGTCGCCCTGCACCGCGCCGCGTACCTGCTCTACGAGCACCGCGAGCTGCTCTCCAAGCGGGCCGTCCTGATCGTCGGCCCCAACCCCGCCTTCCTCGGCTACATCGGCGAGGTGCTGCCCTCGCTCGGCGAGACCGGGGTGCTGCTCTCGACCGTCGGCGAACTCTTCCCCGGCGTGCACGCGACCGCCTCCGACACCCCCGGGGCCGCCGCCGTGAAGGGCCGCGCCGGCATGGCCGACGTCCTCGCCGGGGTCGTACGGGACCGCCAGGCCCTGCCCGACCCGGTCATCGCGATCGAACACGACCGTGACGTCCTGATGCTCGACGCGGGCCTCGTCCGGGTCGCCCGGGAACGCGCCCGCGCGGCCGGCCTGCCCCACAACGCGGCCCGCGAGCACTTCGAGGGCCACATCCTCAACACGCTCACCGACATGCTGGCCGAACGCATCGGCACGGACCCCTTCGACGGCTCCAACCTCCTCGACCCGAGCGACATCACCCAGATCCGCGACGAACTCGCCGAGAACCCCGAAGTCTGGTCGGCGATCGACCAGTTGTGGCCGAGACTGACCCCGCGACGCCTGGTCGCGGACTTCCTGGCCGACCCGTACGGCCACGTCCCGGACGAGGACGCGGCGGCCATCCACCGCCCGCTGACCGGTCCCGCCGACTGGACCGCCGCGGACGTCCCGCTGCTGGACGAGGCGGCCGAACTCCTCGGCGAGGACGACCGGCTCGCGCGGGCGCTGGCCGACCAGGAACGCCGGACCCAGATCGCCTACGCGCAGGGCGTGCTGGACGTCTCCTACGCCTCGCGGACCTATGAGTTCGAGGACAAGGACGAGGAGGACTCCGAGGTCCTGTCCGCGCACGACGTCATCGACGCCGAGCGGATGGCGCGGCGGCACGAGGAGGACGACCACCGCAGCGCCGCCGAGCGCGCCGCCGCCGACCGGACGTGGGCCTTCGGCCACATCATCGTCGACGAGGCGCAGGAGCTGTCGCCGATGGCGTGGCGGCTGCTGATGCGGCGCAGCCCCACCCGGTCGATGACGCTCGTCGGCGATCCCGCGCAGACCGCGGAGGCGGCGGGGGTCGGATCGTGGGAGGAGATCCTCGCCCCGTACGTGGAGGACCGCTGGGAGCACACCCGGCTCGGCGTCAACTACCGCACCCCGTCCGAGATCATGGACGTCGCCGCCGGTGTGGTGCGGGCCGAGCGGCCCGGGTTCGAGCCGCCGCGCTCCGTCCGGTCCACCGGGGTGCGGCCCTGGGCGCGGGAGGCCGGGGACGATCTGCCCGGCGCGGTCGCCAAGGCCGTCGCCGAACTGACCCCGGCCGAGGGGCGGCTCGCGGTGATCGCGCCGCGGCCCCTGCACACCGCGCTCGCCGCCCGGCTGGACGGGGTGACGGCGGGCGCGGAGCCGGATCTCACCCGCGCGGTGGTGCTCCTCGACCCCCGGCAGGCCAAGGGCCTGGAGTTCGACTCCGTCCTGGTGGTCGAGCCGGCCTCGTACGGGACGAGCGACCTGTACGTGGCACTGACCCGGGCCACCCAGGCGCTGGGCGTGCTGTACACCGGTGAACTGCCCGCCCCGCTGCGGGGCACCGGTCTGGTGTGACGGCCCTGCCCGGTCCCCGGCGGACGCGCCACCGGGGACCGGAGCGGACACGGCCTAGGCCGGACGCAGCCACACCGTCGCGAGCGGCGGCAGGGTCAGCTGGACGCTGGCCGCGCGGCCGTGCCATCCGGTCGGTTCCGTCTTGACGGGGTCGGCGCCCGTGATGTCGCTGCCGCCGTAGCGCAGGTCGTCGGTGTTGAGGACCTCGCGCCAGGCGGGAATGTCCTCGGGGACGCCGATGCGGTAGCCGTGGCGGACGGCGGGGGAGAAGTGGGAGACGGCCAGGAGCGGGGTGCCGTCGGCCGCGTGGCGCAGGAATGCGAAGACGTTGTCGTCGGCGGAGTCTCCGGTGATCCAGGCGAAGCCGGAAGGATCGGTGTCGCGCTCCCACAGCGCGGGTTCGTGCCGGTAGACGGTGTTGAGGTCGCGCACGAGGTCCCGGACCCCGCGGTGGTCGGCCTCGGCGCCGTAGGCCGGGTCGAGCAGCCACCAGTCGGGTCCGTGGGCCTCCGACCACTCGGCACCTTGGGCGAACTCCTGCCCCATGAAGAGGAGTTGCTTGCCGGGGTGGGCCCACATGAAGGCGAGGTAGGCACGCAGGTTCGCGCGCTGCTGCCACCAGTCGCCGGGCATCTTGGACACGAGCGAACGTTTGCCGTGCACGACCTCGTCGTGGGAGATCGGCAGGACGTAGTTCTCGCTGTAGGCGTACACCATCGAGAAGGTCATCTCGTCGTGGTGGTACTTGCGGTGCACCGGCTCGTGCGACACGTAGTCCAGCGAGTCGTGCATCCACCCCATGTTCCACTTCAGCCCGAACCCCAGACCGCCGAAGCCGCCGGGGCCGGTGTGATGGGTCGCCCGGGTGACACCGTCCCAGGCGGTGGACTCCTCGGCGACGGTGACGACCCCGGGGTTGCGCCGGTAGACGGTCGCGTTCATCTCCTGGAGGAAGGCGACGGCGTCCAGGTTCTCGCGGCCACCGTGCTCGTTGGGCGTCCACTGGCCCGGTTCGCGGGAGTAGTCGAGGTAGAGCATGGAGGCGACGGCGTCCACGCGCAGTCCGTCGATGTGGAACTCCTCGCACCAGTAGGTGGCGTTGGCGACGAGGAAGTTGCGGACCTCACGGCGGCCGTAGTCGAACTCCAGGGTGCCCCAGTCGGGATGCGCGGCCCGCTGCGGGTCGGCGTGCTCGTACAGGGGGCGGCCGTCGAACTCGGCGAGCGCCCACTCGTCGCGCGGGAAGTGCGCGGGGACCCAGTCCATGAGAACCCCGACCCCGGCGCGGTGCAGGGCGTCGACGAGGTGCTTGAAGTCGTCGGGGGTGCCCAGGCGGGCGGTGGGGGCGTAGAACCCCGTGACCTGATAGCCCCAGGAACCGCCGAAGGGATGCTCGGCGACGGGCATCAGCTCGACATGGGTGAACCCGAGGTCGGAGACGTACGCGGGGAGCTGGTCGGCGAGTTGACGATAGGTCAGGCCCGGCCGCCAGGAGGGGAGATGCACCTCGTACACGGAGAACGGCGCCTCGTGGGGCGGCCGTTCCGCCCGCTTCCCCATCCACTCGGCGTCCCGCCACGCGTGGTGGGAGGCGTGGACGACCGACGACGTGGCGGGCGGTGTCTCGGTGCGGCGCGCCATCGGGTCGGCGCGCAGGGTGCGGGAGCCGTCGGGGCGCGCTATGTCGAACTTGTACAGCTCGCCCTCGCCGACCGCCGGAACGAACAGCTCCCACACACCCGAGGAGCCGAGCGACCGCATCGGATGCCCCGTGCCGTCCCAGAAGTTGAAGCCCCCGGCCACCCGGACACCGCGCGCGTTCGGCGCCCAGACGGTGAAGCGCGTGCCCGCGACACCCTGGTGCTCCATCGGCTCGGCGCCGAGCGCCCGCCACAGTTCCTCGTGGCGCCCCTCGCCGATCAGATGCAGGTCCAGCTCGCCGAGCGCGGGCAGGAACCGGTACGCGTCCTCCGTCTCCACCACCGTCCCCTCGTAGGCCACGAGCAGCCGGTACGCGTCCGGGACCGCGCGCAGCGGCAGCCGCCCCGAGAAGAAGCCGTCCCCGTCGTCGCGCAGCTCGGCGCGCAGTTCGTCCGTGACGACGGTGACGCCGAGCGCGTACGGGCGGAAGACCCGGAAGGCGACACCGTCCGGGACCGTGTGGGCGCCCAGCACTCCGTGCGGATCGTGATGCGTGCCGTCGAGCAGCCGCCGCCGGTCCGCGGGACCGACACCGGCCTCGCCGGTGGGTGGCACGGGCCCGTTCCCGGCCGGTACGGGCCCGGTCGCGCCGGTGCCGTCCCGGTCCTCGGCCGTCTTCCCGGCCGCCTTCCCCGTCGCCGGGCGGTCGGTGGACGTCCTGCCGGCGGGCACCGGCTCGGCGGGGGTCTTGTCGGCAGGCGTCCTGCCGGTGGCGGCGGGCGGTTTCTTGGCGCTGCTCTTCTGCGGGATGTCGTCGGACCGGGGGCGGGGCGTCACGGGCGGGGCCTCCTCGGGCGGGTGAACGGGGGCGGTGCAGGGGGGATCAGGGTGACGCGGCCAGCCGTCGTACCGCCGCCAGCGGAACCGGGAGCCAGTCCGGGCGGTGCCGGGCCTCGTACACGACCTCGTACACCGCCTTGTCCGTCTCGAAGGCCCGCAGCAGTACCGGATCCGTACGGGGGTCGAGGCCGCCGACCTCGGCGTAGCCGGTGCAGTAGGCGGCCCGGCAGTTGTCGGCCCAGCCGGACCCCGGCGCCGTCCCGGCGGCACCGGGTTGCCGGGTCACGGCGTGGGCCGCGTAGTCGAAGGAACGGAGCATGCCCGCGATGTCGCGGGCCGGGGGCTGGGGCATACGGCGCTCGGCGAGGGGTTTCGACGGTTCGCCCTCGAAGTCGATGAGCGACCACCGCCCGTCGGGGGAGCGCAGACACTGGCCTAGGTGGAGATCGCCGTGGACGCGCTGGGCCGTCCACGTGTGCCCCTCGGCGGTCAGATCGGCCAGCGCCTCGAACGCCGTGCGCAGTCCGGGCGCGTGGGGCCGCAGCAGCGGCACCGCCTGCGCGGCCGCGTCCAGGCGCTGGGTCATGGCGTCGACCAGCGGCCCCAACTGGGAGTGGCCCAGGGACACCACGGGCAGCGCGCGGGCGAGCGCCGTGTGCACTTCGGCGGTGGCCCGCCCCAGCGCCCGCGCCTCGGCGGCGAAGTCCTCGCCCTTGGCGAGCCCGCGCAGCGCCAGTTCCCAGCCGTCGCAGGCGCCCCGCACGAACGGCTGGAGCACGCCCAGGACGTACGACTGCCCGGACAGTTCCGCCCGGAGCCAGGCGGTGGGTGCCGGGACCCGGTCGCAGCCCTCACGGGCCAGGGCCAGCGGCAGTTCGAGGTCGGGGTTGATCCCGGGCACGATCCGCCGCAGTAACTTGAGGATGAGCGTGTCCCCGTACACCACCGAGGAGTTGGACTGCTCGGCGGTGATCATCCGCGGTGCGAGACCGGGCGGTATCTCCTGACCGGTGTCCCGCTCGAAACGCAGCACGCCGATGCGGGCCCGGGAGCGCAGGGCTTCCAGGAGCACATCGGCGGGCTGGGGGTCGGACAGGGCCTCGTACACCGTGCGTCCGGCGAGCGGACCCTCGGTCAGGTGCCCGATCAGGGCCGGGGCCAGCCGGGGCGGCAGTGCCTCGCGTGCGCCGATCAACAGTTGGTAGCAGTCGCCCGGGACGGCCGGGGCGCCCGGTACGGGTGGCTGGTGGGCGCGTGCCAGCAGGTGGTAGAGGCCCAACGGGCCGTTCGGTGGCAGCAGCTCGGTAGCGGTGACCAGCGAGAGCCCGGTGACCGGTCGTCCCTTGCCGGCGAACCAGCGCTGCCGCGGCAGCCATTCGCGCAGCAGTGGTTCAAGGGACGCCAGAAGGCCGGGACCTGGGGGTGCGGTGCGTGTGACGGCTTCCGACATGGGTCGCGTCCTTTCCCCGGGGTCGGGGTGTTACGTATGCGTGCCCCGGGCACGGCCGTGGAAACCGCCCCGCCCGGGGGCCTTTTCGGTCGAGCGGGTCCGGGAGATTTCCTCCGGACACGGCACAAGGGTGTCCAATCCCGGTGTGTGACACCAGACCTGGACACCCTCGTGATGTTCACTCCCGCCCGGAGCGCGCCGCGAATTAGGCGCGCTCCGCGGGGGCTCACCGGCCGAAGCGCTCAACTCGCCCCGTGCGGAGTCAGGCGGCTTCCTTCCGGAGTCGGAACCAGTAGAAGCCGTGGCCCGCGAGGGTCAGCAGGTAGGGGAGTTCTCCGATGGCCGGGAAGCGGACGCCGCCGATGAGTTCGACGGGGTGGCGGCCGTTGAACTCGCGCAGGTCCAGTTCGGTGGGCTGCGCGAAGCGGGAGAAGTTGTGCACGCACAGCACGAGGTCGTCGTCCCCCTCGTCCTCGGTCGAGGGCGCCTCCCGCAGGAAGGCGAGGACGGCGGGGTTGGAGGAGGGGAGTTCGGTGTAGGAGCCGAGTCCGAAGGCCTTGTTCTGTTTGCGGATCTCGATCATGCGGCGGGTCCAGTGGAGCAGCGAGGAGGGCGAGGACATGGAGGCCTCGACGTTGGTGACCTGGTAGCCGTAGACGGGGTCCATGATCGTGGGGAGGAAGAGGCGGCCGGGGTCGCTGGAGGAGAAGCCGGCGTTGCGGTCGGGGGTCCATTGCATGGGGGTGCGGACGGCGTCGCGGTCGCCGAGCCAGATGTTGTCGCCCATGCCGATCTCGTCGCCGTAGTAGAGGATCGGGCTGCCGGGGAGGGAGAGCAGGAGTGCGGTGAAGAGTTCGATCTGGTTGCGGTCGTTGTCGAGGAGGGGGGCGAGGCGGCGGCGGATGCCGATGTTGGCGCGCATACGCGGGTCTTTCGCGTATTCGGCGTACATGTAGTCGCGTTCCTCGTCGGTGACCATTTCGAGGGTGAGCTCGTCGTGGTTGCGCAGGAAGATGCCCCATTGGCAGTTGCCGGGGATGGCGGGGGTCTTGGCGAGGATCTCGGAGACGGGGTAGCGGGACTCGCGGCGGACGGCCATGAAGATGCGGGGCATGACGGGGAAGTGGAAGGCCATGTGGCACTCGTCGCCGCCGGAGGGGAAGTCGCCGAAGTAGTCGACGACGTCCTCGGGCCACTGGTTCGCCTCGGCCAGCAGCACCGTGTCCGGGTAGTGCGTGTCGATCTCCTTGCGCACCCGCTTGAGGAACTCGTGGGTCGCAGGAAGGTTTTCGCAGTTGGTTCCCTCGACCTGGTACAGATACGGCACCGCGTCCAGCCGGAACCCGTCGATCCCGAGATCCAGCCAGAACCGCAGCGCGGAGATGATCTCCTCCTGGACGGCGGGGTTCTCGTAGTTGAGGTCGGGCTGGTGGGAGAAGAAGCGGTGCCAGTAGTACTGCTTGCGGACCGGGTCGAAGGTCCAGTTGGAGGCCTCGGTGTCGACGAAGATGATCCGGGCGTCCTGGTACTGCTTGTCGTCGTCGGCCCAGACGTAGTAGTCGCCGTAGGGGCCGTCGGGGTCGTTGCGGGACTCCTGGAACCACGGGTGCTGGTCGCTGGTGTGGTTCATGACGAAGTCGATGATCACGCGCATGCCGCGCTGGTGGGCGGCGTCGACGAACTCGACGAAGTCGGCGAGGTCGCCGAACTCGGGGAGGACGGCGGTGTAGTCCGAGACGTCGTAGCCGCCGTCGCGCAGGGGTGACTTGAAGAAGGGGGGCAGCCAGAGGCAGTCGACGCCCAGCCATTGGAGGTAGTCGAGTTTGGCGGTCAGGCCCTTGAGGTCGCCGACGCCGTCGCCGTTGCTGTCCTGGAAGGAGCGGACCAGGACCTCGTAGAAGACGGCGCGTTTGAACCACTCGGGATCGCGGTCCTTGGCCGGGGTGTCCTCGAACGTGTCCGGGACGGGCTCGTTGACGATCATGTGGTGGGTGACCCTCCGATCAGCGGTGAGGACGGTCGCAGGACGGTGAGGATGTGCGCGGACCGGACGCCCGGCTCCAGTCGCACATAGTTGGTCCTGCCCCAGTTGTAGGTCTCGCCGGTGAGCTCGTCGCGCACCGGCACCGACTCGTGCCAGTCCAGGCCGAGTTGCGGCATGTCCAACGAGACCGTGGCCTCCTGGGTGTGGTACGGGTCGAGGTTGACCACCACCACAACCGTGTTCGAACCGCGGGCGTCGGTCACGGACTTGGAGTAGGCGATCACCGCCTCCTGGTCCGCGTGGTGGAAGTGCAGGTCGCGCAGTTGGCGCAGCGCGGGACTCCGCCGTCTGACCGCGTTCAGCTCCCGCACCAGCGGAGCGATGCTCCGGCCCTCCCGTTCCGCCGACTCCCAGTCGCGCGGGCGGAGCTGGTATTTCTCGGAGTGGAGGTATTCCTCGCTGCCGGGGCGCAGGGGGGTGTTCTCGCAGAGTTCGTAGCCGCTGTAGATGCCCCAGGTGGGGGAGAGGGTGGCGGCGAGGACGGCGCGGAGTTCGAAGGCGGGGCGGCCGCCCGTTTGCAGGAACTCGTGGAGGATGTCGGGGGTGTTGACGAAGAGGTTGGGGCGCATGCGGGCGGCGGAGTCGCCGGCCAGTTCGGTGAGGTACTCGGTGAGTTCCTGTTTGGTGTTGCGCCAGGTGAAGTAGGTGTAGGACTGCTGGAAGCCGATCTCGGCCAGGGTGCGCATCATCGCGGGGCGGGTGAAGGCCTCGGCCAGGAAGATGACGTCGGGGTCGGTGCCGTTGATGTCGGCGATCACCCGCTCCCAGAACACGACGGGTTTGGTGTGCGGGTTGTCGACGCGGAAGATCCGTACTCCGTGGTCCATCCAGTGGCGCAGCACCCGCACGGTCTCGCGGACCAGTCCTGGCATGTCCCGGTCGAAGGCGATGGGGTAGATGTCCTGGTACTTCTTCGGCGGGTTCTCGGCGTAGGCGATCGTGTTGTCGGGCCGGTGGTGGAACCACTCGGGGTGCTTCTCCACCCACGGGTGGTCCGGGGAGCACTGGAGCGCGAAGTCCAGCGCGATCTCCAGGCCCAGGGACGTGGCCCGGGCGACGAAGGCGTCGAAGTCCTCCAGGGTGCCCAGCGCGGGGTGGATCGCGTCGTGGCCGCCCTCGGGCGAGCCGATCGCCCAGGGCACCCCCACGTCCTGGGGACCCGCGGACAGCGTGTTGTCGGGGCCCTTGCGGTGGGTGGTGCCGATCGGGTGGACCGGCGGGAGGTAGACGACGTCGAAGCCCATCTCCGCGATCGCCGGCAGCCGCCCCGCGGCCGTACGGAACGTACCGTGCTCCGAAGCGTCGCCCCGCCCGTTCTCCGAACGCGGGAAGAACTCGTACCACGCGCCGAACAACGCCCGCTCCCGCTCCACCAGCAGCGGCAACGGCTCGGACGACGTCACCAGCTCGCGCAGCGGATGCTCCGCGAGCACGGCGTCCACCTCCGGGGTGAGCGCGGCGGCGAGCCGGGAGGCCACGGGCCGGCCGGTGTCGCGCAGCGCGTCCACGGCCCCGAGGACGGTGTCCCTGCTTCTGCTGCCCCGGGCTCCCTCGGGCAGGCCGGCGGCCGCCCGTTCGTACAGCAGGGCGCCCTCCTCCAGCACCAGTTCGGTGTCGAGACCGGCCGGGATCTTGATGCCCGCGTGATGCCGCCAGGTGCTGACCGGGTCGCCCCAGGCCTCCACCGTGTACGTCCAGCGGCCCTCCGTGCCCGCGCTGACCCTGGCACCCCAGCGGTCGGTGCCGGGAGCCAGTTCGCGCATCGGCGTCCAGGGTCCGGGGCGGCCGTCCGGGTCGCGCAGGACGACATTCGCGGCGACGGCGTCGTGGCCCTCGCGGAAGACCGTGGCCGAGACCTCGAACTCCTCGCCCACCACCGCCTTCGCGGGACGGCGCCCCTGCTGCACGACCGGGTGGACGTCCAGGACGGGGATGCGCCCGACGGCCGTGGCCGGGGCGGTGGCCGGGGTGAGGGGACCGTCGCCCGCGTCGGGGGTACGGGTGGCGGGAACGGCGGCCCGGCCCGCCTTCGGAGCCGTCCCGGCCGTCTTCGGCGCGGTCTTCTCCGGCGTCGCGACGGCCTTCCCCGCCTTCGCGGCCGACGTCCTGCCCGGCTTGGCCGCCTTCGAGGCCGACGACTTGACCGTCTTGGCGGCGGCCGGCCTGGAGGTCTTGGCCGGCTTCGCGGCGGACGGCTTGCTCGGCTTGGACGTCTTCGCGGCGGCCGTCTTGGCCGTCCTGGCGGGGGACTTGGCGGTCCCGGGTTCGGCGGCGGCCCCGCGGCGAGCCGGCGTCCCCGCGGCGGACGCGCCCGAGGACGCCGTCTCCGGGACGGCGGGGGTGCCGTCCGAAGGTGTGCCGGGGGCGGGCGTACCGGCCGGGGGCGTACTGGTGCGCGGGCCGGAGGCACCGGCGCCCACCGGGCGCGCGCCGGAACCGGACGCGCCGGGTGCGGTCGACGGTTTCTCCGGAGTACGGGGCCCGTCCCCGGCCGCGCGGGCTGGAGGTGTTTCGGGGGTGGTCGTCGGGGGTGGCGACGTGTGGTGCGTGGCGGGCATGACCGCTCCTGTCCGCGTCAACGTGGGTGGGCGGATGAGTGTGGGGAGGTGGGGCCTGCGGGCGTACCGGAGGAGCCTTCCCACCCTATGCGGGTGGGCATTCCGGCACTTTGTTAACTACTCACGCGTATGTCTACACACAAGACCGGCCTCCTCCCGGGCAGGCGAGGCCGGTGCGGTGTGGCCGAATCACCCTGGTCGCACCAGCGTCGCGCGAGGGTCAGCCGACGTTCAGAAGCCTGTTCGGCGAACCGGGGCCCGCGTTCGACACCTTGCCCGGCACGGCGTGTCTCACCAGCGCTTTCACCACCTGGGCCGGTGCGGCCCGCGGATGCCCGGCCAGATACAGCGCCGCCGCCCCGGCCGCGTGCGGGCTCGCCATCGACGTACCGGAACCGATCGCTCTCGCCATGTCGCCGGTGTACGAAGTCGACGTGATGTCCACCCCCGGCGCGAAGAGGTCGAGCGAGGCTCCCGTGTCCGAGAAGGGCGCCCGCGCGTCGTTCCGGTCGGTCGCGCCGACCGTGAGCGCCTGGGCGACCCGGGCGGGGGAGTAGAGCGAGGCGGGCAGCCCGTAGTTGCCGGCCGCGACCGTGTAGGTCACCCCGGAGGCGATGGAGTTGCGGACGGCCGCGTCCAGCTGGGCGTTGGCGTACCCGCCCAGGCTCAGGTTGGCCACGGCGGGCCTTCTCGCGTGCCGGGTGACCCAGTCGATGCCCGCGATGACCTGCGCGGTGGACCCGGCGCCCCGGTCGTCGAGGACGCGCACGGCGACGACCCTGGCCCTCTTGGCCACGCCGTACGAGGTTCCGGCGACCGTTCCTGCGACATGGGTGCCGTGACCGTTGCCGTCCTGCGCCGTCGCGTCGTCGTCCACGAAGTCCCAGCCGTAGCTCGCCCGGCCCCCGAAATCCCGGTGCGTGATGCGGATGCCGGTGTCGATGACGTAGACGGTCACCCCCGCCCCCTGCGACCCGGGGGCCGTATACCGTCCGTCGAGCGGCCGGGCCCTCTGGTCGATCCGGTCCAGGCCCCACGACGGCGGGTCCTTCTCGGCGCGGCCCGGCGCCGCGCCGCTGTCCGTGGCCCCGGCGAGCGTGACCCGGGTGTCCTGGACGACGGAGGCCACCCGCGGATCCGCGGCGAGCAGCCGGGCCGCTCTTCGGCCGGCCCGCACGGCGAAGCCGTCGAGGACCGTGCCGTAGGTGTGGCTGATTCTCGCTCCGTACCGCGCGGCGACGGCCGTCGCCGCGGTCGCCGACGGAGCCCGTCCGTCCCCCTTGAGCGTCACGATGTAGCTGCCGTCGACGGACCCGGGCTCCCCCGCGCCGAGTATCCGCCCCGCGGGAGCCGCCTGCGCGGGCGGGGCGATGGCCGAAAGCACCGCGGCCGTCATGACCGCGGTGACACCCGCCGCCCAGCGCAGACGCCACTTCCTCGTCCGTGCCATGACCTGAGTTCCCCTCCTCAACTCGACGTACCGGGGCCGGAGCGGGCCACTGCGGGCACGGCCCGGCCGTACGTCACCCGGTGAGCCTCTCGTGCGGTGCGAAGCACCACAAGGCCGCCCATGCGGGCGGAATCGGCCATCCCGTTCGTGAGGTGTCCGCGAGGGTTGCGTCGATTTCACGCCGATGTCACACGGTCGGCTCCGATCGGAGGCCGTGCCGCGATGCGCCGTGTCGCGAAGGCACCCTCGCCGCTAACGTCGTGGGTGACGAAGGCCGCACAACGCCGTGCGTCCCTTAGCCGCGTACGTCCTCCGTGAAGGTGGAATTCGTGAAGGCGATCCGCAGATTCACCGTCCGACCCGTTCTCCCCGAAGCCCTTCACCCGCTCAGTGACCTGGCCCGCAACCTCCGCTGGTCCTGGCACGCCGGGACCCGCGACCTGTTCCAGTCCGTCGACCCGGAGCGCTGGGCCGAGTGCGGCACCGACCCCGTACGGCTGCTCGGCAGCGTGCCGGCCGGGCGGCTCGCGGAACTCACCGCGGACAGCGGCTTCCTGCACCGGCTCGCCGAGGTCCGCGACGACCTGCGCGCGTACATGAGCGGCGACCGCTGGTACCAGACACAGACCTCCGACCTGCCCGCCGCCATCGCCTACTTCTCGCCCGAGTTCGGCCTCACCGCCGCGCTGCCGCAGTACTCGGGGGGCCTCGGCATCCTCGCGGGCGACCATCTCAAGGCCGCCAGCGACCTGGGTGTCCCGCTGATCGGCGTGGGCCTGCTCTACCGGCACGGCTACTTCCGCCAGTCGCTGTCCCGCGAGGGCTGGCAGCAGGAGCAGTACCCGGTCCTCGACCCCAACGAACTGCCCGTGGTGCCGCTGAGCGAGGAGGACGGCACGCCCGCCCAGGTGTCCCTCGCGCTGCCCGGCGGCCGCGCGCTGCGCGCCCGGATCTGGCTGGCCCAGGTCGGCCGCGTCCCCCTGCTCATGCTCGACTCCGACGTCGAGGAGAACGGCGCCGGCGAGCGCGGGGTCACCGACCGGCTCTACGGCGGCGGCAGCGAGCACCGGCTGCTCCAGGAGATGCTGCTCGGCATAGGGGGTGTCAGGGCGGTCCGTACGTACTGCCGGCTGACCGGGCACCCGCAGCCCGAGGTGTTCCACACCAACGAGGGGCACGCGGGGTTCCTCGGCCTGGAGCGGATCGCCGAACTCGGCGACCGGGGACTGGACTTCGACTCCGCGCTGGAGGCGGTCAGGGCCGGCACGGTCTTCACCACCCACACCCCGGTCCCCGCGGGCATCGACCGCTTCGACCGGGAGGTGGTCGCCCGCCACTTCGGCGCCGACGCCGAGCTCCCCCGCATCGACGTGGGACGCGTCCTCGCCCTCGGCATGGAGACGTATCCCGGCGGCGAGCCGAACCTCTTCAACATGGCCGTGATGGGCCTGCGGCTCGGCCAGCGGGCGAACGGCGTCTCCCTGCTGCACGGCCAGGTCAGCCGGGAGATGTTCTCCGGGCTCTGGCCGGGCTTCGACCCGGAGGAGGTGCCGATCACCTCGGTCACCAACGGCGTCCACGCCCCGACCTGGGTGGCGCCCGAGGTCTTCCGCCTCGGCGCCCGGCAGGTCGGCGCGCAGCGCACCGAGGACGCGCTGACCGTCGGCGGCTCGGACCGCTGGGACGCCGTGGCCGAGATCGCCGACCAGGAGATCTGGGACCTGCGCAGGGTGCTGCGCGAACAACTGGTGGTGGAGGTACGGGACCGGCTGCGGGCGTCCTGGCGCCAGCGCGGCGCCGGCACGGCCGAACTCGGCTGGATCGACGGCGTGCTCGACCCCGACGTCCTCACCATCGGCTTCGCGCGCCGGGTCCCCTCGTACAAACGGCTGACCCTCATGCTGAACGACCGCGACCGGCTCATGGACCTGCTGCTGCACCCCGAGCGGCCGGTGCAGATCGTCGTCGCCGGCAAGGCGCACCCCGCGGACGACGGCGGGAAGCGGCTCATCCAGGAGCTGGTCCGGTTCGCGGACGACCCCCGTGTGCGCCACCGGATCGTCTTCCTGCCCGACTACGGCATGGCGATGGCGCAGAAGCTCTACCCGGGCTGCGACATCTGGCTCAACAACCCGCTGCGCCCGCTGGAGGCGTGCGGCACGAGCGGGATGAAGGCCGCGCTCAACGGCTGTCTCAACCTCTCCGTCCTGGACGGCTGGTGGGACGAGTGGTTCCAGCCCGACTTCGGCTGGGCCATCCCGACCGCCGACGGCACCGCGACCGACGACGACCGGCGGGACGAGCTGGAGGCCGGCGCCCTGTACGACCTGCTCGAACAGCGGGTGGCCCCCCGCTTCTACGAGCGCGGCCAGGAGGACCTGCCCGACCGGTGGATCGAGATGGTCCGCCGGACGCTGACCCAACTCGGTCCGAAGGTCCTCGCGGGCCGGATGGTGCGCGAGTACGTGGAGCGCCTGTACGCGCCCGCGGCCCACGCCCACCGTTCCCTGACCGCCGAGGCGGCCACCGAACTGGCCGCCTGGAAGGCACGGGTCCGTGCGGCCTGGCCGCGGATCACCGTCGATCACGTCGAGGCGTCCTCGGCGACCACGACGGCCGAGCTGGGCACCACGCTGTCGCTGCGCGTCCGCGTACGCCTCGGCGAGCTCGCCCCGGAGGACGTGGAGGTGCAGGCGGTCGCGGGCCGGGTCGACACCGACGACCGGATCGCGGACGCGGTCTGTGTCCCGCTGAAGCCGGGCGGCGGACCGGACCTGGAGGGCCGCTGGGCGTACGAGGGCCCGCTGTCCCTCGACCGCACCGGCTCCTTCGGCTACACCGTCCGGATCCTGCCGTCCCACCGCCTGCTGGCCTCCGGCGCGGAACTGGGCCTGGTGGCGGTGCCCTCGGAGGAGACGGGGGAGGGCGCGGGTCTGCTGATGCGCTGAGAGGCGACGACCCGACCGGCACGAGAAGGGGTGAGCCGTGCACGACGGCTCACCCCGTCCGCGTACGAAGAGGGGGTGGCCCGTTGACGACGGGTCACCCCCGCCGCGTCGGCCGGTCCCGGGCGGTGCGCGCGGGGTGCCTCAGTCGTCGAGCCCCGCGCACAGGCGTCTGAGCACCTTGCCGCAGCGCTGGGCGTAGACGCGCTGGAGGCCGCGCGTGGCCGCGCCGCCCGCGCGGGCGTACCACTTGGCCGCCCGGCTGAAGGCGCTGACCGTCAGCCAGACGGTGCCGTCACCGGTGCGGGAGACCACGAAGGCCTCCTCGCCGCACTCGGGATGACCGGAAAGGGTTCCGTAGGCCCACGCGGTGCGCCGCGGTTCCTCGGCGGTCCAGACGACCCGGCAGGGGGCCTTGATCGGGCCGATCGCGACCGTGACGTCGACGCCCGGCGCCGCCTTGCCGGCGTCGCAGACCATGCCGATCCCCATGGCCCGGTGCAGTTCCCAGGTCATCAGGGCCTCGGAGGCGCGCCGGAAGACGGCCTCGCCCTCGCCGATGCGGGAGCGGACGTGCAGTCGGTGGAAGCCCGGGGGGCAGCGGTCCTCGCGGGTCGCGCCCACGTCCTCGTACGTGTAGGGCATGGGGGCAAGCGTAGGGCGGCACCCGGCACGGTTCCGTGCCGGGTGCCGCCTCGGTTCGGTTACGTTCGCGCTAGCTGACGTTGACCGCGCTCCACGCGGCCGCGACCGCGTTGTACTGGGTGCTGCCCGAGCCGTACAGGGCCGCCGCCGCCGAGAGGGTCCCGGTGCGGGCGGACTTGTAGTTGGTCGAGGACGTGAAGTACGTCGTCAGCGCCTTGTACCAGATCTGGAGCGCCGCGGCGCGGCCGATGCCGGTGACCGTGGAGCCGTTGTACGTCGGCGAGTTGTAGCTGACTCCGTTGATCGTCTTGGCGCCGCTGCCCTCCGCGAGGAGGTAGAAGAAGTGGTTCGCGACACCGGACGAGTAGTGCACGTCGAGGTTGCCGACGCTGGACGACCAGTTGTCGGCGGAGCCGCCGTCCTTGCTGGGCTTGTCCATGTAGCGCAGCGGGGTGCCGTCGCCGTTGATGTTGATCTTCTCGCCGATGAGGTAGTCGCCCACGTCGGAGGAGTTGTTGGCGTAGAACTCGACACCCGTGCCGAAGATGTCCGAGGTGGCCTCGTTGAGGCCGCCGGACTCGCCGGAGTAGTTCAGGCCGGCGGTGTTGGCGGTGACGCCGTGGCTCATCTCGTGTCCGGCCACGTCCAGCGAGGTCAGCGGGTGCGTGTTGCCCGAGCCGTCGCCGTAGGTCATGCAGAAGCAGCTGTCGTCCCAGAACGCGTTGACGTACGCGTTGCCGTAGTGGACGCGCGAGTACGCTCCGACGCCGTTGTTCTTGATGCCGCTGCGGCCGAAGGTGTTCTTGTAGAAGTCCCAGGTCTCCTGGGCGCCGTAGGCGGCGTCGGCGGCCGCCGTCTGGTCGGTGGTGGAGCTGGAGGCGGTGCCGGTGCCCCAGACGTCGTCCGCGTCGGTGAACAGCGTGCCCGTGGAGGAGGACGTGCTGTGCGACTTGTTGTACGTCTTGTGACCGCCGCGGGTGCCGTCGGTCAGGCTGTACGTCGAGCCCGACAGGGTCGTGTTGAGGGTGACCGTGCCCGAGTAGAGGGTCTTGCCGGTGCCGGTCTCGATGCCCTGGTACTCGAAGAGCTTCTTGCCGGTGGCCGCGTCGGTGATGACGTGCAGCTCGTTCGGGGTGCCGTCGTCCTGGAGGCCGCCGACGACGGTCTCGTAGGCGAGGGTCGGCCTGCCGCTCGCCGCCCAGATCACCTTGCGGGGCGCGCGGTCGGCGGCGGTCTTGGCGGAGCCCGCGTCCTTGGCCGCGGTCAGCGCCTGCTTCTCGGCCTTGGCGGTGGTGACCAGCGGCTTGAGCGAGGCGACCTTGATGGACGCCTTGGTCGCCTTGGTCACGCCCTCGGTCCTGCCGGCCTTCTCGTGCACGACCAGGTCGCCGCCGAGGACCGGAATGCCGTTGTACGTGCGCTCGTAGCGGGTGTGGACCGTGCCGTCGGCGTCCTTGACGACGTCTCTGACGACCAGCTTCTCCTTGGCGCCGAGACCTATGCGGCGGGCCGTCTCCGTCCGGGCCGCGTCGGCCTTCTGGATGAGCGCGGTGCGCGCGGAGGCGGAGAGCAGGACGGGCGAACCGGCGAGGGGGGTGGTCTTGCCGGCTGGGGCGGCCGCCGTCTGGGCGGCGGCACCGGTGGTCAGACCGGTGGTGAGCAGGGCTCCGGCGGCGACAGCGGTGGCGATGGCCAGAGTGGTGCGCTTGTGACGCGCGTAGAGGGGAGTCACGCAAGCTCCTTCTTGTGGGGACGTCCGAGCGGCGTGGGGGCCGGAAGGACGGTTGTGAAGTTGCGGTGCGGGTGAGCCGTGCGGGTGAAGCGTGCCATCCCAGGCGCGTACATGTCAGGAGGCCTTAAGGACCTTGGCCGAAAATCGGCGATCAGGTGAACAGTTGGGGTCTCCGGCGGCGGCCGGGCGCCGTCAAGAACGGGTCAACGCAAACCCGGGCGCGGGCAAAGGGGGGCGCCGCCCCGGGGAGTCGGATCCCCGGGGCGGCGCCCTCGTGTGCCGGTGGTTCGCGGACCTCCGTCGCGGTCTACGGGAAGGTCAGTTTCCAGCTGTCGATGTAGCCGGTGTCCTGGGCCGCCTTGTCCTGGACCTTCAGTTTCCAGGTGCCGTTGGCGACTTCGGAGGACGCGTTGACCGTGTAGGTCGTGTTCACGTTGTCCGCCGAGTCGGACGAGCTGGTGCTCTTCAGACGGTAGGTCGAGCCGTCCGGGGCGACCAGGTCGATCTGAAGGTCACCGCGCCAGGTGTGCACGATGTTCACGGCGACCGCGAGGTTCGACGGGGCGTTGCCGGTGCGGCCGGTGACCGTGATCGACGAGGTGACCGCGGGACCGTTGTCCGGAATCGATACGTCGGTCGTGTTCTCGAACGACGTGCCGCCACCGCCGCCACCGCCCGGCCGTGAACCGACGTTCACCGCTGCCCAGGCGTTCGCCACGGCGGTGTACTCGGCGCTGGTCGTGCCGTACAGCTCACCCGCCGCCGCGAGCGTGCCGGTGCGCGCCGACGCGTAGTTGGTGGTCGAGGTGAACTTGGTGGTGAGCGCGCGGTACCAGATCTGGAGCGCCTTGTCGCGGCCGATCCCGGTGACGGGGAGCCCGTCGGAGGTGGGCGAGTTGTAGCTGACGCCGTTGATGACCTTGGCGCCGCTGCCCTCGCTCAGCAGGTAGAAGAAGTGGTTGGCGACACCCGAGGAGTAGTGCACGTCGAGGTTGCCGACACCGGAGTACCAGCTGTCGGCGGAGCCGCCGTCCTTGCTGGGCTTGTCCATGTAGCGCAGCGGGGTGCCGTCGCCGTTGATGTCGATCTTCTCGCCGATGAGGTAGTCGCCCACGTCGGTCGAGTTGTTGGCGTAGAACTCCACGCCGGTGCCGAAGATGTCGGAGGTCGCCTCGTTGAGGCCGCCGGACTCTCCCGAGTAGTTCAGGCCCGCGGTGTTGGAGGTGACACCGTGGCTCATCTCGTGGCCCGCGACGTCCAGCGCGGTCAGCGGGTCGTTGTTCCCCGACCCGTCGCCGTAGGTCATGCAGAAGCAGCTGTCGTCCCAGAACGCGTTGACGTACGCGTTGCCGTAGTGGACGCGCGAGTACGCTCCGACGCCGTTGTTCTTGATGCCGCTGCGGCCGAAGGTGTTCTTGTAGAAGTCCCAGGTCTCCGCGGCGCCGTAGTGCGCGTCCGCGCCGGCCGTGGCGGCGTTCGACGTGGTGCCGTTGCCCCAGGTGTCGCTCGTCTGTGAGAACAGCGTGCCGGTGCCCGACGTGCCACGGTTCAGGTTGTACGTCTTGTGGCCGCCGCGCGCGCCGTCCGTGAGCGTGAAGTTGGAGCCCGACTGCGTGGTCGTCAGGTTCACCTGGCCGCTGTACTGGGTGTTGCCGATGCCGGTCTCGATGCCCTGGTACTCGTAGAGCTTCTTGCCGGTGGCCGCGTCGGTGATGACGTGCAGCTGGTTGGGGGTGCCGTCGTCCTGGAGGCCGCCGACGACGGTCTCGTAGGCGAGGGTCGGCCTGCCGCTCGCCGCCCAGATCACCTTGCGGGGCGCGCGGTCGGCCGTGGTGCTCTTCGAACCGGCGGCCCTCGCGGCGGACAGCGCCTGCTTCTCCGCCGTGCCGGCGGCGACCGCGGGCTTGAGGGTGGCGACCTTGAGGGACGCGCTCGTCGCCTTGTAGACGTGCCCGGTCCGGCCGGACTTGGAGGTGTCGACGACCATGTCGCCGCCGAGGACCGGCAGTCCGTCGTACGTCCGCTCGTAGCGGGTGTGGACGGTGCCGTCGGCGTCCTTCATGACGTCACGGGCGACGAGGCTCTCGCCGGCGCCGAGACCCAGGTCCCGGGCGGTGGTGGCCTTGGCCGAGTCGGCGTCGCGTATCAGCTCGGCGCGCTGCGAGGCGCTGAGCTTCATCGTGACGGCGCCCGGGTTGATCCTGCCCGCCCGGGGGGCCTGTTCGGGGGCGGCGCTCGCGGCGCCCGACTGGACGGCCGCGGCCAGCAGCGCGGAGACGCCGACGAGGGCGACACCGGCGACACGGCGCTTGGTGATGTGGGAGGTGCGTCTGTGGGGAGAACTGCTGCTCAACACTGACTCCTTCTGCATGGCCGCGGGTCGCGCGGCCAGGGGAGACCGGACGATGGAGGGACCCGTCCGGGCAGAACTGGGCGGTACGCGGAACCAGGTGCATGGGGTCGTACGGCACAACACAGCGGGATTTGCTGTGAGGTTGCTGTGAAGTTGCCGAGGGAAGAGTGGCAGGAGATAACCCTTTCTGTCAGGACCACATCACGAAAATGGCCGGAAACGGTCCGTTGTCCGGTTAGTCATGTTCGGTATACGGACTGTCCTTCGGGTGTTCGTCCCGGCGTGAAGGAGCGAGCGCGGCCCGGGCGGGCGGGCGGACCTCTGACCGGGCGCCCCGTACCGCCAGATGACCGGCCCGCCGTCAGCAACGGAATGAAGCCCAGACCCTTTCGAGCGGCTTCCGGCACGTCCGCTCGCCTGCCTCCCGCCCCTGCGGTTTGAGTGATCCACGGCATTCCGGCCCGTCCCGGGCGTCCTGGACCGGGCGAAGCGGTGCGAGCCGGACACGTACTCCCGCAGGAGGTTTGGTGAGAAGGTCACATTGGTGTGCGAGCCTGGCGGCGCTGGGAGGCCTGACCGGCTCTCTGATGCTCGGCGCCTCCGTCTCGTCCGCGGCGCCCGACCGTCCGGACGCCGGCCGCGCGGCCGGCGTCCACACCCTGTCCGCCACCCCGGAGCCGAAGCCGGCCCCCGGGCATGTGAAACCGGGGGACGAACACGCCGGGTCGGACCCCTCGCGCGTGTGCCGGGGGCTCGTGCCGGACCCCATCCCGCCGCGGCTGCGCCGTCTCTACTTCTGCGGTGACTGGCGCCTCGGCCCCAGGTGGCTCCCGACCCGGGGCGTCCTGGGACGCATCCTCGACCGGTACGACCGCCTCGGCGGTCTCACCGCCGTGCAGTTCCTCGACAAGTGGTGGGACCCCACCGCCGACTCCGGCCAGGGCGACTGGCGTTACCCGCCGGACGACGGCTACACCCACAGGAACGGGACCGTGCTCGCCGCCCCGCTGGTGCTCCACGCCGGACTGCGGCTCGACCGCTTCGGCAGCGAGGCGGGCCGCTTCCTGGCCCCCAAGGGCACCAAGTACGGCAAGCGGGCCATCCCGCCGTCGAGCCTCGACACCATGGACCCGCGCTACCCGAACAACTACCACTCCTACCGGCTCGCCAAGGACGTGACCGTCTGCGCGGGCAGGACCGCCCCCGGGTTCGAGCAGCCCGGCCTCGGCGTCCAGTACGTCACGTCGAGCAAGTTCTGCCCGGACATCCCCCGCACCACGGTGGCGGACCTCGTGAGCAACGGCACGCTGGTCCGCACCCGCACCTGATCCCCGCCCACCCCGAGGGTGGCGCACGACCGCGCGCGGAAGCCGGACCCGGCGACGAAAGGGGCCGGCTCCGCCCCGGCGGAAGGCCGATCGCATGGACCGGTTCGCCCTGTGCAGGGCCCTCCGGGAGGCCGGGGTCCCCGCCGCCTCCTACGAGATCGCGGACTGCCCCGGCGTCCACCGCGCGGCCGACCGCTGGTTTCTCGACGGCCGCGAAGGGGACTGGAGCGTGGGCGTCCACGAGCGGGGGACCCGCGAGGTCTTCGAGCGGTTCACCGACGAGGACGAGGCCTGCCGATGGCTCCACGACCGGCTCCTCGGCGCGGAGCCGCCCGCCACGGATCCCGCACCCGCGTCCGGAGAGCCGGACGGTCCGGAGCCCGACCCCGAAGCCCTGCAACGCCGGGCCGACGACGAACTCGACGCGGCCCTCGCCGCGCTGCGCCGCGGAGCCGCCGGGCCCGGCGGCGAACACCCCGGGGAAGCCACGGAGGACGACGGTCCCGCCCAGGGGCGGCCGCCCTTTGGGCCGACGCGGGGCGGGGAGAGCTGAGTCAGCCCTCCGACGGGCCGACGCCCCCGGCCTCCTCCGCGTCACCGTGCCACGAGTGCCACAGCGCCGCGTACGGTCCTCCGGCCGCCACCAGCTCGTCGTGCGTGCCCAGTTCGGTGAGCCGGCCGTCCTCCATCACCGCCACCCGGTCGGCGTCGTGCGCGGTGTGCAGCCGGTGCGCGATCGCGATGACGGTCCGTCCCTCCAGCACGGTGGCCAGGGCGCGCTCCGTGTGCCGGGCGGTCGTCGGGTCCAGCAGCGCCGTGGCCTCGTCGAGGACCAGGGTGTGCGGGTCGGCGAGCACCACCCGCGCCAGCGCCAGCTGCTGGGCCCGTGAGCCGTCGACGCGCACGGCCTCGGGACCCAGCTCGGTGTCGAGACCGTCCGGGAGCTCCCCGGCCCACTCGGCCGCCCCCACCGCGGCGAGCGACGCCCACAACGCCTCGTCGGTGGCGTCCGGTTCGGCGATGAGCAGGTTGTCACGGACCGTGCCGAGGAACACATGGTGCTCCTGGGTGACCAGGACGACGTGCCGCCGCAGCTGCTCCGGGTCGAGGTCGACCACCGGCACCCGCCCGACCGTCACCGTCCCGCTGCCCGGAGCGTCGACCCCCGCCAGCAGTCTGCTCAGCGTGGTCTTCCCTGCGCCCGAGGGGCCCACGACGGCCAGCCGCTCCCCGGGCCGCACCGTCAGATCCACCCCGCGCAGCACCTCGCCGCCCCGCTCGTAGGCGTACCGCACCCCGGTGACGTCGATCCGGTCGTCCACCGGCACCGGAGATCCGGCCGAGGCGGCGCGCGGCGCGCCCGCGAGACCCTCCACGCGGGCGAACGAGGCCCCGCTGCTCTGGAGTTGCTCGACCCGGTTCAGGATCTGGTCCAGCGGCTCGGCGAGCCGGTGCAGATAGAGCGTCGCGGCGACCACGGTGCCGAGGCTCAGCGTCCCCCGGGCGTGCAGCGCGCCGCCCACCAGCAGCACGGCGACGACCGGCACGACGTACGAGATCTCCACGGCCGGGAAGAACACGCTGCGCAGGAACAGCGTCCGCATCCGCGTCACCCGGGAGACCTCCAGCGCGTCCCGGCTCGCCCGGACCCGGAGCCCGCCCAGGCCGAACGCCTCCACCGTGCGGGCGCCGGACGCGGTGGCCGCGAGGATCTCGGCGACCTCGGAACCGGCGGCCCCCTGCGCGAGATAGGCGCCGCGCGCCCGGCGCAGATACCAGCGCAGCGCGAACCCGATGCCGGTCAGGCCCAGCACCCCGCAGACGCCGAGCAGCGGGTCGATGGCGAAGACGGCGACGAGCACGAACAGCGCCTGCGCACCGGAGATCAGCAGCTGGGGTCCCGTGTCGCGCAGGGTGGTGCCCACCACCGTGACGTCGGTGGTCCCGCGTGCGGTGAGATCGCCGGTGCCCGCCCGTTCCACCACCGAGGCGGGCAGGGTCAGCGTCCGCTCCACGAACTGCTCCCGCACCCGCGCGAGGGACCGCTCGCCGAAGCGGTAGCCCACGAAGCCGGCCCAGCGCGACAGCAGCAGCTGGACCAGCGCGGCCGCGACGATGACGAGCGCCGGCCCGTCCACCGCCGCCACACCGGCGCCCCCGCGCACGTCGTCGATCATCCGCCCGAGCAGCCAGGGGCCGACCAGTCCGGCCCCGGCGGCCAGCGCGTTGAGGGCGAGGACGGCGGCGAACATCCGCCCGTCCGCGCGGATCAGCCGTGCCGCCGCCCGCCGCACCTCGGCGGGCCCCGCCACCGGCAGCCGGTCCGTCACAGCGCCACCTCCTCGTCCACGCCCGCCACGGGACCCGTGGCCCCCGTCGCCTCATCGTCCGGCTCCGTGTCCTCGTCCGGTTCCGTGTCGCGGGCCACCAGCGAGCGGTATCCCGGTTCCGTGCGCAGGAGTTCGCGGTGGGTGCCGGTGGCCGCGGCCTTGCCGTCGACCAGGAAGCAGACGGTGTCCGCGTGGTCGAGCACGAGCGGCGACGTGCTGGTCACGACGGTCGTACGGCCCGAACGGGCGGCGCGCAGCCGGGCCGCGACGCTCGCCTCCGTGTGGGCGTCGAGTGCCGAGGTGGGTTCGAGGGCGAGCAGCACCTCGGGGTCGGTGAGCAGCGCGCGGACGAGCCGGACCCGCTGGCGCTGCCCGCCGGACAGGTTCCGGCCCTGGGCGTCGACGGCCGCGTCGAGGCCGTCGGGCAGCCCGAGGACGATGTCGTCGGCGGCGGCCGTGCGCACGGCCTCGGCGACCGTCTCCTCGGCGGGCTCCCTGCGCCCCCCGACCACCTCGCGCAGGGTGCCGGCGAACAGGTCGGCCTCGTTGTCGGCGACCAGGATCCGCTCCCGCACCTGGGACAGGGCGACCGCGTCGAGCCGTACACCGCCCCAGGTCACGTCCGACGAGGAGTACCGGCCGAGCCGGTCGACCACGGCCGCGGACTGTTCCGGCCGGGCCCCGGCCAGCGCGGTCAGCCTCCCCGGGACCACCCGGACCCCGGACTCCGGATCGTGCAGGACCGCGGGGGACCCCGGGGCGTCGGGCGCGTCCGGGGGCGAGACGACCGGCTCCAGGGACAGGAACCGCACGACGCGCCGCGCGGCCACCACGGCCCGCGCGAGTTCGTAGCCGCAGTCGATGAAGAAGTACACCGGCAGGATCAGGACCGCCGCGTAGCCGTACACGGACACCAACTGGCCGACGGAGATCTCCCCCTGGGCCGCCAGCCGGGCCGCGAGCCAGGTCACCACGGCCAGGAACACGGACGGCAGGCCCATGCCCAGCGCCTGGATCCAGCTGGTCACCGCGCCGACCCGGTAGCCCTGTTCGCGCAGCTTGCGCGAGTCGCGGCGGAACGCGTCCGCGAACAGCCCCTTGCCGCCGAGGCCGTTGAGGACACGCAGGCCGCCCGCGAGGTCGCCGATCCGCGCGGTCAGTACGGACTGCCGTTCGCGGTAGCCCGTCTCGGTCCCCTGGAGCCGGAGCGTGAGCGGCCCGACGAGCCCGGCCGTCAGCGGCACCCCGAGCAGGAGCACCGCGGACAGCTGCACCGAGACCGGCAGCAGCAGCGCCGCCACCACGCCGTAGGTGACGATCGCGGCCAGACCGGGCCCGACGACCGTCAGCGAGTTGCTGATCGTGTCCACGTCGCGGACGCCGACCGTGACGATCTCCCCCGTGCCGGTCTGCCGCGCCAGCGCCGCGCCGAGCCGGGCCGCGTGCTCGACCACGAGCTTGACCGTACGGAAGTTGGCGTCCATCCGGACCTTGGTCATGGTGCGGTGCCGCACCACGCCGAGACCGGCGTTGAACACGCCCGTGGCGAGCACGGCGGCCGTCCACCCCGCGAGCGCCGCCCCGTCGCCCGGTGCCAGTCCGTCGTCGATCGCCCGGGACAGCAGATACGGCGTCAGCGCCATGAGCCCCATCCACACGGAGGAGACCACCGCCCCGGTGACCGACCGGCGCGTCTGCCGGGTGACCAGCCACCACAGGAACCGCCAGCCGCCCCGGCGGTCCGGTGTCCCCGGATCCGCGTACGTGTCGATCATCGGCCCTCTTCCGTCACTGATTCCGCCCCTCGGCCGGCCGCTCTCCCGCCCGCCGCCTTCCCCGCCGCCGTCAGACGAGGCTGTCGCGCCACGCCCGGTGCAGATCCGCGAACCGGCCGGTGCCCGCGACGAGTTCGCCGGGTGTGCCGTCCTCGACGATCCGCCCGTGCTCCATGACCAGCACCCGGTCGGCGATCTCCACCGTCGACAGCCGGTGCGCGATGACCACCGCCGTCCGCCCCCGCAGGACCGTCGACATGGCGCGCTGCACCGCCCGTTCGCCCGGGATGTCCAGGGAGCTGGTCGCCTCGTCGAGGATCAGCACGGCCGGGTCGGCGAGCAGGGCCCGCGCGAAGGCCACGAGTTGCCGCTGGCCCGCGGAGATACGGCCGCCGCGCTTGCGTACGTCCGTGTCGTAGCCGTCGGGCAGGGCGCTGATGAAGTCGTGCGCGCCGATCGCCTTCGCGGCCTGCTCGATCTCCTCGCGGGAGGCCTCGGGGCGGCCGATCGCGATGTTCTCGGCGACCGTGCCCGAGAACAGGAACGCCTCCTGGGTCACCATCACGACCCCGCGCCGCAGTTCGGGTACCGGCAGTTCGCGCAGATCGACGCCGTCGAGCAGGACCCGCCCCTGGGAGGGGTCGTAGAACCGGGCCAGGAGTTTGGCCAGGGTCGACTTGCCGGCGCCCGTCGAGCCGACCACGGCGACCGTCTGACCGGCGGGGAGCGTGAGCGAGAAGGTGGGCAGTACCTCCCCGCCGGTGCGGTACGCGAACCGGACGTCCTCGAACTCGACCGCGCGGCCCGGGTGTTCGGAGGCGAGGGCGGGCAGCTGCCGGGGTGCGGAGGGCTCGGGCACGGAGGGCGTCTGGGCCAGCAGCCCGGCGATCTTCTCCAGCGAGGCCGCCGCGGACTGGTAGGAGTTCAGGAACATGCCGAGGCGGTCGATGGGGTCGTAGAGCCTGCGCAGATACAGGACGGCCGCGGCGAGGACGCCGAGCGCCAGCGACCCGGACGCGACCCGGTAGGCACCCCACAGCACGATGCCCGCGACCGCCGTGTTGGCGACGAGCCGTGAGCCCACGACGTACCGGGCCATCTCCAGCAGGGCGTCGCCGTTCGTCCTCTCGTGCCGCTTGTTGAGCACCGCGAACTCGGCCTCGTTGGCTGCCTCCCGGCGGAACGCGCGCACCGGCCGGATGCCGTTCATCGTCTCCGCGAACTTCACGATCACCGCGGCGATCGTCGTCGAGCGGACCGCGAAGATGCGGCCCGCGCGCCGCTGGTAGCGCCGGATGAGCAGATACAGCGGCACGAAGGAGACCACCGCGACCGCGCCCAGGCCGGCGTCCAGCCACAGCAGCATCGCCGAGATGTAGACGAAGGACAGGATGACGGTGACGAGTTCCTGGAGCCCCTCGCTGAGCAGTTCGCGCAGCGACTCGACGTCCGTCGTGGAACGGGAGATCAGCCGGCCCGAGGTGTAGCGCTCGTGGAAGTCGACGCTGAGCGCCTGGGCGTGCCGGAAGATCCGGCCGCGCAGATCGAGCAGCACGTCCTGGTTGACCCGCGCCGAGGTGAGGATGAACGCGTACTGGAGGGCGCCGGAGGCCGCCGAGCACAGCGCGTAGGCGACACCGACGGCGATCAGCGGTCCGTGGTCGTCCTGCCGGAAGGCCGGTACGGCACGGTCGATGGCGTACGCCACGAGCAGCGGGCCCGCCTGCACGGCGGCCTGCTGGAGCAGCAGCAGCACGGTGGTGACGGCCACCCGGACCCGGAGCGGGGCGAGCAGCGAGCGCAGCAGCGTCGCGGTCGCTCCCGGGGGAGCGGGCAGCGTGTCGTGGTCGAAGGGGTCCTGGTGCGCCCCGGTCCCGGAGGCCGCCCGGTCCTTCCGCCGCCGACGGCCGGGACCGCCGTCCGGGCCTGTTCCGGTGCCGGGATCGGCGCCGCCGCCGGGACCACGGCCGTCCCCCGTGCCGGGATAGTGGCCGTCTCCGGTGCCGGTGCCACGGCCGTCTCCGGTGCCGGTGCCGCGGTCGGCTCCGGTGCCGGGGGTGGCCGGGGCCCCGTCCCGTTCCTCGTTCGGTTCCTTGCCCGGTGCGGTGGTCGTGGGCGCCGCCGTCATCGGTCGTCCTCCTCTGCACCCGACATCAGGTGGGCGTACTCGGCATGGGTGCGCAGCAGTTCGTGGTGGGTGCCGACCGCCGCGATGCGGCCGCCGGAGATCAGGGCCACCCGGTCGGCCAGCAGGACCGTGGACGGGCGGTGGGCCACGATCAGCGCGGTCGTCTCCGCCAGCACCCGGCGCAGCGCGGCCTCGACCGCCGCCTCGGTGTGCACGTCCAGCGCCGACAGCGGGTCGTCGAGGACCAGGAAGCGCGGGCGGCCGACCACCGCGCGGGCCAGCGCGAGCCGCTGCCGCTGGCCGCCGGAGAGGCTGAGGCCCTGCTCGCCGACCTGCGTGTCCGTGCCCTCGGGCAGGGTGTGCGCGAACTCGGCCTGGGCGACGGCGAGGGCGCGGTCCAGCTCGGCCCGGCCCGCGGTCCCGGGTGCGCCCATCAGGACGTTCTCGCCGACGGTGGCCGAGAAGAGGGTGGGTTCCTCGAAGGCGACGGCGACGAGTTCGCGCAGTTCCCCGCGGGGCATGGCGGCGATGTCCCGGCCGTCCAGGGTGATGCGTCCGGACGTCACCTCGTGCAGCCGGGGGACGAGCGCGGTGAGGGTGGTCTTTCCGGTGCCGGTGGCGCCGACGAGCGCCATGCTCTCGCCGGGGCGGACGTGCAGGTCGATCCGGGCCAGCACGGGGGGCGTGTCCGGGGGTGCGTCGGGATAGCGGAACTCGACACCGTGGAACCGCAGCCCGCCCTCGCCGTCGGCGGCTCGGGCGCCGTGCCCTGCCGCCCGGCGGTCGTCCCGCGCCTCCGTGGCGCCGTCGCCGCGCACGGCCGCGGCCGCGGACTCCCGCGCCTTCGCCGGTACGGCGGTACGTACCGCGGCGTCGGCCGGTGCCGTCCGCGTGTCCGACTCCGGGGTCGCGTTCATGACCTCGAAGTACCGTTCCGTGGCCGTCCCCGCCTCCTGGCTCATCGCGATGAGGAAGCCGATGGAGTCGACGGGCCAGCGCAGCGCGAGCGCGGTCGAGAGGAACGCGACCAGCGTGCCGGCGGACAGCTCGCCGTCGGCGACCTGGACCGTGCCGAGGACGAGGGCGGCGCCGATGGCGAACTCGGGCAGGGTGACGATGACGCCCCAGATGGAGGCGAGCAGCCGGGCCTTGACCAGCTCCGTGCCGCGCAGCGTCCGGGACAGCTCGCGGAACGCCCGCGCCTGGCTGCGGTGACGCCCGAACCCCTTGATGATCCGGATGCCGAGCACGCTCTCCTCGACCACCGTCGTCAGGTCGCCGACCTGGTCCTGGGCCCGCCGCGCCACCTCCGAGTAGCGCCGCTCGAAGGACCAGCAGACGACCATCACGGGGACGGCGGGGGCGAGGAGCACCAGCCCGAGGGTCCACTGCTGTGCCAGCATGATCGCGATGCCCGCGAGGATCGTCACCCCGTTCACCAGCAGGAAGGTCAGCGGGAACGCCAGGAACATGCGGACCAGCATCAGGTCGGTGGTCGCCCGTGACAGCAGCTGGCCCGACGCCCAGCGGTCGTGGAAGGCGACCGGCAGCCGTTGCAGATGGGCGTACAGACCGGCCCGCATGTCCGCCTCGACCCCGGCCAGCGGACGGGCCACCAGCCAGCGGCGCAGCCCGAACAGACCGGCCTCGGCGATGCCGAGGAGCAGCAGGTACAGCGCTCCGAGCCAGACACCCGCCGGATCGTGCCCGGCGACCGGGCCGTCCACCATCCACTTCAGGATCAGCGGGAACACGAGCGAGAGACAGGAGGCGACCACGGCGACGGCCGCCGCGCCGAACAGTCGCGCCCGCACCGGGCGCACATACGGCCACAGGCGCAGCAGGCTGCGTACGGTCGAACGGTCGGGGGGATCCGGGGTGGCTGCGTCGGAGGTGCTCATCAGGACCGAGCCTACGATTCGCCACTGACAGTGCCCACCGAGTTTTCGGCGCACCTGGATCGTTCGAGGGGTCGTACCGTCGCATCAACCGATCGGCTGATGCAGGTCCGAGCGTGATGGCCGATGTGGCGGCGGGGCCCCCGCTGGGACTCTCGGAGCATGTCAGTCATCGAAGTGAGCGGACTGCGCAAGTCCTACAACGGCAGGGCCGTCGTCGACGACGTCTCCCTCACCGTCGAGGAGGGCGAGATCTTCGGGATCCTCGGCCCGAACGGCGCCGGCAAGACCACCACCGTCGAGTGCGTCGAGGGGCTGCGGGTCCCCGACGCCGGCCGGGTCCGGGTCGCCGGACTCGACCCGTTCACCGACCGCGAGGCCACCAGCCGCGTCCTCGGCGCCCAGCTCCAGGAGAGCGAACTCCAGCCGAAACTCACCGTGCGCGAGGCGCTGGAGCTGTACTCCGCGTTCTACCCGGACCCGGCCGACTGGCGGACGCTCGCCGAACGCCTCGATCTGACCGACCGCCTCGGCACCGGCTTCGGCAAGCTCTCCGGCGGCCAGAAGCAGCGCCTGTTCATCGCGCTCGCGCTCATCGGCAGCCCGCGCGTGGTCGTCCTCGACGAGCTGACCACCGGGCTCGACCCGCGCGCCCGCCGCGACACCTGGGCGCTCATCGAGGACGTCCGCGACCGGGGCGTCACCGTCCTGCTGGTCACGCACTTCATGGAGGAGGCGCAGCGGCTGTGCGACCGGATCGCGGTCATCGACAAGGGGCGCGTGGCCGCGCTGGACACCCCGGCCGGTCTGATCCGCCGCTCCGCCGGGTCCACCGTCATCAGCTTCACACCGTCCGCGCCGCTGGACGAGCGTGCCCTGGCCGCGCTGCCCGCGCTCGCGTCTGTCGGGCACAAGGACGGCCGCGTCACCCTGTCCGGCACCGACGAGACCGTGAACGCGGTCATCACCCTGCTCGCCCGGCACCGCGTCACCGCCCACCAACTCCGTGTCACCGACGCCACCCTGGACGACGCGTTCCTGGACCTTACGGAGGTCACCGCATGAACACCGCAGTGCTGCGCACCGAGTTGCGCCTCTTCCGGCGTGAACCCGGCGCCCTGTTCTGGATCCTGCTCTTCCCCACCCTCCTGCTGGTGATCCTCGGCTCGATCCCCTCCTTCCGGCAGCACCAGGCGGATCTCGGCGGGCTGCGCACCATCGACGTCTACGTCCCGGTGGCCGTGCTCCTCGGCCTGATCGTCGGCGGACTCCAGTCGATGCCGCAGACCCTCACCGGCTACCGGGAGCGCGGCATCCTGCGCCGCATGGCCACCACCCCGGTCCGCCCCGGTGCCCTGCTGTCCGCGCAGACGACGGTGTACGGCGGCGCCGCCCTCGCGTCCGCGCTGCTCGTGCTCGCGGTCGGCAGGATCGCCTTCGGCGTACGACTGCCGAGACAGCCCGTCGGCTACGCCCTCGCCCTGCTGTCGGCCGTCCTGGTCGCGCTCGCCCTCGGATCGGTGGTGTCGGCCCTGTCCCGTACGACGAAGATCGCCGGGGCGATCGGATCGGCCGTGTTCTTCCCGTCGATGTTCTGCGCGGGCGTGTGGCTGCCGGTGCAGTCCATGCCGCACCTGATGGCCCGGATCGTCGGCTGCACCCCCTTCGGCGCGGCCGCGCAGGCACTGAACCAGGCGGCGGCCGGTCACTGGCCGGGCTGGGGCCACCTCGGCGTGCTCGCGGTGTGGATCCTGCTGCTGACCGGTGCCGCGGTCCGCTGGTTCCGGTGGGAGTAGGCGGCCGGCCGTGCAGACTGGGCCCATGACCGTGACGGACCGGCAACTCGACCGACGCTGGGAGCAGTTCCACACCTGGGGTCCCTACGGGCTGCTGGGCATCAGCGTCGTCCTCGCGGTCGCCTCCGCCGATCCGCACGCCGCTCCGGTCAAGTGGTACGCGGCCTGGGCCCTGTCCGGCGCCGGGGTGCTGCTCCAGCTGTGGTGGCAGGGCACCCGTCCCCGCCGGCCCGGCCGCGGCCGGACGCCGTCCGGGGCCGGGACGGCGTACTACGCCCTGCGGTGGGCCCTCGCCTTCGCCCTCACCTGGATCACCCCGTTCTTCGCGTTCTACGCCGCCTGCGGCTACATGGACGCCGACGAACTGATACCGCGCCGCCGGCAGCGGCTCGGGCTGTTCGCGAGCGCGGTCACCGTGGCCGGCGCGCAGGCGGGCGGAATGCCGTTCGGGAGCGGAGCCCAGTGGGTCGTCTTCGCGGGGCTCCTGGCCGCCAACTCCGGTCTCCAGATGGTGGTCGCCCACCTCACCACGCAAGAGGCGCAGCGGGTCCGTGAGCGCACCGAGACCATCGCCGAACTGGAGCTCACGAACGCCGCGTTGCAGCGGGCCCTCGACGAGAACACGGCCCTGCACGCCCAACTCCTCGTCCAGGCAAGGGAGGCCGGGGTCGCCGAGGAACGGCGCCGGCTGGCCGCCGAGATCCACGACACCATCGCCCAGGGACTGACCGGCATCATCGCCCAGCTCCAGGTCGTCGCGAACGCCCCCGACCCCGCCGGCGCCCGTGTCCACCTCGAACGCGCCTCGGCGCTCGCCCGGCACAGCCTCGGCGAGGCCCGCCGCTCGGTGCACAACCTGGCCCCGGTGGCGCTCGCGGACGACGGTCTGCCGGAGGCGCTGAAGAAAACGGTCGCCGAGTGGGGCGAACGCACCGGCGTACGCGCCGAGTTCACCGTCACGGGTACCAGCGAGCAGCTCCACGACGAGGTCGCGGCCACGCTTCTGCGCATCGCACAGGAAGCCCTCTCCAACGCCGCGCGGCACGCGGCGGCCACCCGGGTCGGCGTGACGCTGAGCTTCATGGGCGACGAGGTCACCCTCGACGTCCGCGACGACGGCCGCGGTTTCGACCCGATCGGCGTCCCCGCACGCACCGGCACCGGCGGATTCGGCCTCGACGGCATGCGCGCCCGCGCCGAACGCATCGCGGGACACCTCGCCGTGGAGTCCGAACCGGGCCACGGCACGGCGCTCTCGGCTCGCGTACCGTTGGTGCGCCATGACCGATGACACCCGTATCTCGCTGCTGATCGTCGACGACCATCCCGTCGTACGCGACGGCCTGCGCGGCATGTTCGAGTCCGCGCCCGGGTTCACGGTCGTCGGCGAGGCGGTGAACGGGGCCGAGGCGGTCGAGCGCGCCGCCGCGCTCGACCCGGACGTGATCCTGATGGACCTGCGCATGCCGGGCGGTGGGGGAGTGGACGCCATCGCCGAACTGACCCGGCGCCGCTCCCGCGCCCGGGTCCTCGTGCTCACCACGTACGACACCGACTCCGACACCCTGCCCGCGATCGAGGCGGGCGCCACCGGCTATCTCCTCAAGGACGCGCCCCGCGACGACCTGTTCACGGCGGTCAGGGCCGCCGCCGAGGGCCGGACCGTGCTGTCCCCGGCCGTCGCCTCCCGCCTGGTCTCGGCCGTGCGCGCGCCCGCCTCCGCCACCGAGTCCCTCTCGGCCCGGGAACGCGAGGTGCTCGCCCTGGTGGCCAGGGGCACCCCCAACCGCGAGATCGCCCGCGAACTGTTCATCAGCGAGGCGACCGTGAAGACCCATCTCACGCACGTGTACGGCAAGTTGGGCGTCAAGGACCGCGCCGCGGCGGTGGCGACGGCGTACGAGCGGGGCATCCTCGGCTGACCCTCCGCGCCCGGCCGCCGCGCTACCGGCGGACCCGCAGCAGCAGCACGGACCGGGCCGGTACCGTGATCGCGGTGCCCGCCCGGTGGGTGAGCGCGGGAGCCTCGGCCTGGTCCTCGCGGGAGGTGTCCACGACCACCTCGTACCCGGCGGCCCAGGGCGTCCCCGGCAGTTCGAAGGAGGCAGGCCGGTCCCCGGCGTGCAGCACGGCGAGGAAGCTGTCGTCCACGACCGGGGCGCCCACCGCGTCACGGCCGGGAATGTCCCGCCCGGACAGATACATGCCGAGGGTCGCGGCGGGCGCGTACCAGTCCCGTTCCGTCATCTCCGTGCCCCGCGCGGTGAACCAGGCCAGGTCCCGCAGTCCGTCCGCCGAATGCGCCCGCCCGGAGAAGAACGCCCTGCGGCGCAGCACCGGATGGGCGTGCCGCAGCGCGATCAGACGGGACGTCAGCTCGAACAGCGCACGCCAGTGCGGGTCGTCGAGCTGCGACCAGTCGACCCAGCTGATCTCGTTGTCCTGGCAGTAGGCGTTGTTGTTGCCCCGCTGGGTGCGCCCGAACTCGTCCCCGGCGACCAGCATCGGCACGCCCGTCGACAGCAGCAGCGTCGTCAGCAGGTTCCGCAGCTGGCGCCGCCGCAGCGCCCGCAGGTCCCCGTCCTCGCTCTCTCCCTCCGTCCCGCCGTTCCAGGCCCGGTTGTCGTCCGTGCCGTCCCGGTTGCCCTCGCCGTTCGCCTCGTTGTGCTTGCGCTCGTACGACACCAGGTCGCGCAGGGTGAAACCGTCGTGCGCGGTGACGAAGTTGACGGAGGCGTACGGGCGCCGGCCGCCCCAGGCGTACAGGTCGCTCGACCCGGACAGGCGGTAGCCGAGATCGCGTACGTCGGGCAGCGCCCCGCGCCAGAAGTCCCGCACGGCGTTGCGGTAGCGGTCGTTCCACTCCGTCCACAGGGGCGGGAAGGCGCCGACCTGGTAGCCGCCTGAGCCCACGTCCCAGGGCTCGGCGATCAGCTTGACCCGGCGCAGCACCGGGTCCTGGGCGATGACGGCGAGGAACGGCGAGAGCATGTCGACGTCGTGCATCGACCGGGCCAGGGCCGCCGCCAGGTCGAACCGGAAGCCGTCGACGCCCATCTCGGTGACCCAGTAGCGCAGCGAGTCCGTGATCAGCCGCAGCACCTGCGGCTGCACGACGTGCAGGGTGTTGCCGCAGCCGGTGTAGTCCGCGTAGCGGCGGGCGTCCGACTGGAGGCGGTAGTACCCCCGGTTGTCGATGCCGCGCAGCGACAGCATCGGGCCGAGCTCGCCCGCCTCCGCGGTGTGGTTGTAGACGACGTCGAGGATGACCTCGATCCCCGCCGCGTGCAGGGCGCGCACCATCCGCTTGAACTCGCCGACCTGCTGGCCCCGGGTGCCGGAGGCCGCGTAGGCCGCGTGCGGGGCGAAGTAGCCGATCGAGTTGTAGCCCCAGTAGTTCCTCAGGCCCCGGCGCAGCAGATGGTCCTCGTGCGCGAACTGGTGCACCGGCAGCAGCTCCACCGCCGTCACGCCGAGGTTCACCAGGTGCTCGATCGCCGCCGGGTGCGCCAGTCCCGCGTACGTGCCGCGCAGCTCCTCGGGGATCGAGGGGTGCAGACGGGTGAATCCGCGCACGTGCAGTTCGTAGATGACCGAGTCCGCCCAGGGGGTCTTGGGGCGGTGGTCGTCCGACCAGTCGTCGTCGTCCTGCACGACGACGCCCTTGGGGACCAGGGGCGCCGAGTCGCGGTCGTCGCGCACGGTGTCGGCGACCTGCTGCTGCGGCCAGTCGCGGACGTGTCCGTACACCTCGGGAGGGAGCGCGAAGTCGCCGTCCACCGCACGGGCGTACGGGTCGAGCAGCAGTTTCGCCGGGTTCCAGCGGGCGCCGGTCCACGGGTCCCAGCGGCCGTGCACCCGGAAGCCGTAGCGGCGGCCGGGGAGCACTCCGGGGACGAAGCCGTGCCAGATCTCGTGGGTGAGTTCGGTGAGCGGGAGGCGGGTCTCGGCGCCCCCCTCGTCGAAGAGGCACAGGTCGACGGCCTCCGCGCCGCCCGCCCACAGCGCGAAGTTGGTGCCCGTGGTGCCGTCGGGACCCACCCGGAAGCGCGCGCCGAGCGGCGTGGGGGCACCCGGCCAGGCGGTCAGGGCCGGCGCCGCCGGATGCCGTGAGCCGTTCAGCGCGGGTGCGGCGGGCTCCACCACGGGATCCGTGACCGCGGGTGCGGCGGCGGACGGTCCCGCCGGGTCCGTGACGGTCTGCGCGGGCAGCCCGCCGCCCGCGGCGCGTCCCTCGTGGACCGCCTCCTGCTCGGGTGCGCTCGACACCGTTCAGCCTCCCACGGCTCATGGAACGTCACGGAAAAGGGTGCACGGCGTCCCGGCCGCGGCTCCTTGGCGCGTCGTCCTCCCCACTGTTCTGCCCAGAGCGTGGCTCGCACTCACGTTTCCCGGGAGGGGCGGCGTCGTTGGGTCCCTTGTGAAGCACGTACAGACGCGCGCTCGGCGCGCAGGGGCCGCGCTGGCCGCCGTACTGACCTGGGCCGGTCTGCTGGCCGGAGCCTCCGGCTGCACCTCCGGCGGGATCGGGGAGGCGTTCGGCAAACCGCGGTCGCCCGAGAACGCCATCCATGTCTCGCCCGACGACAACAGCAAGGGCGTACACCCGAAGGAGACACTGCTCGTACGGGTGCCCGACGGGCGTCTGGAGTCCGTGAAGGTCGTCAAGTCCCAGGACGCCGAGGAGTCACCGGTGCCCGGGCACATCAGCGAGGACGGCCTGTCCTGGAAGCCCGACGACGCCCGGCTCGCCCTCGCCGCCAAGTACACCGTGGACGCGGTGGCCCTGGACGGCGCCGGACACCGCTCGGCCCGGCACACGACGTTCCGCACGGAGGTCCCCGGCGAACGGTTCATCGGGTACGTCACCCCGGAGGACCGCTCCGTCGTGGGCACCGGGATGATCGTCTCCCTGGAGTTCAACCGCGAGATCGAGAACAGGGCCGGCGTCGAGCGCGCCATCCACGTCGAGGCGCACCCGGCGGTCGAGATCCGCGCGCACTGGTTCGGCGGCGGCCGCGTCGACTTCCGGCCCGAGCGGTACTGGAAGCCGGGCACGAAGGTCACCGTGGCGCTGAGGCTGCGTGACGTCGAAGGGGCGCCCGGGGTCTACGGACTCCAGTCCAGGACCTTCTCGTTCACCGTCGGCCGCGACCAGACGTCCCTCGTCGACGCCGCCGCCCACACGATGGAGGTGCGGCGCGACGGCAGTCTCCTCGCCACGGTGCCGATCACGGCCGGGGCGCCGAAGACGACGACGTACAACGGGAAGATGGTCGTCACCGAGATGCTCGAAGTGACCCGGATGAACAGCCGTACCGTCGGTTTCGGCGGCGAGTACGACATCCCCGACGTCCCGCACGCGATGCGCCTGACCGACTCCGGGACCTTCCTGCACGGCAACTACTGGGCACCGGACGCCTTCGGCAACACCAACGTGAGCCACGGCTGCGTGGGGCTGCGGGACGTGAAGGGCGGCAGCTCCGACACCCCGGCGGGCTGGTTCTTCGACCGCAGCCTCGTCGGGGACGTCATCGAGGTCGTCCACAGCAAGGACAAGACCGTCGCCCCCGACAACGGGCTGGGCGGCTGGAACTTGGGCTGGAAGGCGTGGAAATCGGGTGGGGCGGTGAAGTAGCCCGATATACGGGTATGCGCACGGCGGACTCCAGCCGCGCCCCGTACGGCCGAAGTTTGGGACTGAACGGTGACCTTCCCGGGGATCCATCGCTCCTGGCCGTGTGATTAATTAGCGCGATACGCGCGTGGGACGCGCTGGAGTGCGGGCCTGATCAGGCCGTGCGAGGGGAGAGACAATTTTGAACGGGCGACCGATATCGGGGGCGTCGGTTGGCGCGCGGACACGCACGAGCAAGGGAATCCTGGCGCTGCTGCTGGGAGTTCTGATGCTCGCCGTGACCGCCTGCGGCGGGGGCGGGAGTTCGGACAAGGGGTCAGGTTCCGGTGACGGCAAGGGCAAGAGCGCCACGAGCGCGGACACCAAGGCCTCGCAGGCCGTGGTGACCATCGCGCCGAAGGACGGCGCGGCCGACGTGAAGACCAGCGGCGCCCTCAAGGTGACCGCGGCCAAGGGCAAACTGACCGCGGTCGAGGTCGAGGACACCAAGGGCAACGCCGTCGAGGGCAGCATCACGGACGGCGGCGCCACCTGGACGCCCTCGACCCACCTCGCCGCGGCCACCAAGTACAAGGTCCACGCGGTCGCCAAGGACTCCGCGGGCCGTGAGGCCGCCGAGGAGGCGGCGTTCACCACGCTGACCCCGAAGAACACGTTCGTCGGCATCTACCAGCCGGAGGACGGTTCCAAGGTCGGCGTCGGGATGCCCTTCTCCGTCCGCTTCACCCGGGGCATCACGCACCCCGACGCCGTCCGCAAGGCCATCACCTTCAAGACCGAGCCCGCGGTCGACGTCGAGGGCCACTGGTTCGGCAACGACCGTCTCGACTTCCGCCCCGAGCACTACTGGGCGGCCGGTACGAAGGTCACCGTCACCCTGAACCTCGACGGGGTCGAGGGCCGCCCGGGCGTCTACGGCAAGCAGGCCAGGACCGTGAAGTTCACGATCGGCCGCAGCCAGGTCAGCACGGTCGACGCCAAGACCCACAAGATGGTCGTCAAGCGGGACGGGAAGGTCCTCAAGACCATCCCGATCACGACGGGCAAGCCGGGTTACGACACCTGGAACGGCCAGATGGTCATCAGCGAGCGCCTCAAGGTGACCCGCATGAACGGCGAGACGGTCGGCTACGGCGGCGAGTACGACATCAAGGACGTGCCGCACGCCCAGCGCCTGACCGACTCGGGCACCTTCATCCACGGCAACTACTGGGGTGGCGGCGCCTTCGGCAACTTCAACGCCAGCCACGGCTGCGTCGGTCTGCGCGACGTGCGCGGCGGCTACGACAGCAAGGTGCCGTCGGCCTGGTTCTTCGACAACTCGATGATCGGCGACGTGGTCGTCGTGAAGCACTCCAACGACCGGACGGTCGCCCCGGACAACGGCCTCAACGGCTGGAACATGTCCTGGTCCGACTGGACGAAGTGAGGTAGTCCCGCCGGAGCGGGTGACCGTCTCCGCGCCGGTCGCGCGGCCGTTTCGCACCGGGCCGGGTGTGCTGTGACTCAGCACACCCGGCCCGGTTCCGTTAACGGCCACTAACCTGCTTCCATGACTGTGCATCTCGAAGTGGCCGAAGGCGTGGGCACCATCCGCCTGGACCGCCCTCCCATGAACGCCCTGGACGTGGCGACGCAGGACCGCCTCAAGGAACTGGCCGAGGAGGCCACCCGGCGGTCCGACGTCCGCGCGGTGGTGCTGTACGGCGGGGAGAAGGTGTTCGCGGCGGGCGCGGACATCAAGGAGATGCAGGCCATGGACCACGCCGCGATGGTCGTACGGTCCCGGGCCTTGCAGGACTCCTTCACCGCCGTCGCCCGCATCCCCAAGCCCGTCGTCGCCGCCGTCACCGGATACGCGCTCGGCGGCGGCTGCGAACTGGCCCTGTGCGCCGACTACCGCATCGCCGGGGACAACGCCAAGCTGGGCCAGCCCGAGATCCTGCTCGGCCTCATCCCCGGCGCGGGCGGCACCCAGCGGCTCTCCCGGCTGATCGGCCCCTCCAAGGCCAAGGACCTCATCTTCACCGGCCGGATGGTCAAGGCCGACGAGGCCCTCGCGCTCGGTCTGGTCGACCGGGTCGTCCCCGCCGACGAGGTCCACACCGCCGCGCACGCCTGGGCCGCCCGAGTCGCCCAGGGCCCGGCCATCGCGCTGCGCGCCGCCAAGGAGTCGATCGACGCGGGCCTGGAGACGGACATCGAGACCGGACTGGCCATCGAACGGAACTGGTTCGCCGGTCTGTTCGCGACGGAGGACCGCGAGCGGGGCATGCGGAGCTTCGTGGAAGAGGGTCCCGGCAAGGCGAAGTTCCTCTGACCGTCCGCCGCGCCGGCCCGCGACGAGGCGTCCGCCTCCCGGGCCGGCGCGGCCGTTTTCACCCTCGCTTCTCCCCTTGGTCCACTCACGGTTGACGGGGTGTCGGGACGGTGTCCCTCGAAGGGGCGCTTTATCCCAGGCTTAAGGCAACCTTAAGCACGCCTTGTCCCGACGCGGCGGCGATTGCCCCGGACCGGTACGTTCCGGCAGGTCGGAGCGGCTCCGGAGGTCGCCGAACTGCCTCTGGCATATGCCGATCGGATGGGGTGGAATGTCGCGTTCCGGGGGGCCTATTCCTTCGGAACGGCCCCGGAGGGGGCTCTGGGCGGCCATGATGGGGGGCATGGCGGGGCTGGAGGGCATGGAACAGCCGCGGCGGCACGGAAGTGCGACCGCGGCGCGCTGGACACCTGCGGTCGAGGACGAACGGGCGCTCAAGGCACTGGAGTTGTTCGGCAATCCCACCGAGGGCGAGGTGCCGTTGCCGTCCCGTCCGGAGTCCGCGGCCACCGCACGGCGGCTCACCCAGGTCGTGGTCCTGCGGCACTGGGGTCTGTCCCCGAAGCTGACCGAGGACGCGGTCTTACTCGTCTCCGAACTCGTGGGCAACGCCGTACGGCACACCGGCGCCCGCGTCTTCGGACTCCGTATGCGCCGCCGCCGCGGCTGGATCCGTGTCGAGGTCCGTGACCCCTCCCGCGGCCTTCCCTGTCTCATGCCGGTCCAGGAGATGGACCTGAGCGGGCGGGGCCTCTTCCTCGTCGACAAGCTCTCCGACCGCTGGGGCGTCGACCTGCTGCCCCGCGGCAAGACCACCTGGTTCGAGATGCGCGTCGTCGACCGCTGACCGCCGGGTCCGCCGGTCCGTCCGGCCGGGTACGCGTGAGCCCCGGCCGCGTGGCAGCCGGGGCTTGCGGGGTGTCGCGGAACGAATGGGGTGTGAACCGCGCCACCGGCGACAACCGTGGCCCGGGTCAATGGGTGGAGGTCGCAGACCCGACTATCGCAGACGCGGGCCGACTGATCCAAAACAGCCCTCCGTCCCCCTCTCGGACCCGGGGTCCCCTGTGCGGCACCCTCGCCCGGAGCCCGGCGGGCCCGGGGCGGACGCCGTCACCCGGAGTCCATGACCCCGTGGCGAATGCCGTGCCCCGCGCCCCTGTGGCCCCGGTGCGGGTGCCCGTTGAGCGTCATCCCGTGGTCCCAGGTGGGCGGCGTGCCCGCGCCTGTGGCCCGAGGCGGTGCTGTGTACGTCGGCCCGTGGCCCCGGGTGGGTGCCGTGCCCCGCGTTCCGTGGCCCCGGTGGGGCTGCTCGAGAGCGTCATCCCGTGGTCCCAGGTGGGCGGCGTGCCCGCGCCTGTGGCCCGAGGCGGTGCTGTGTACGTCGGCCCGTGGCCCCGGGTGGGTGCCGTGCCCGCGTCCCGTGGGGGATGCCTCCCCGTGTCCCGAAGCCCCGTGACCGAAAGCCGTGAAGCGACCCGCACCACCACCCAGGCGGACCAATCGCCGGTTTTTCGGCCGATTCACCCTTAAATGGTCCGGTGACCACGCCCGCCGAAGACCCCGCAGCCTCCGCCCCGCCCCGGCGCGCTGCCCTGCTCACGGGACTCGCGCTCACCGCAGGAACCCTCGCCGCCGGAGTGACCGCGGGCTGTTCCGCCCCGCGAACCGCCCACGCCCAGAACCTCACGACCCCTCCGGCCGCGCCCAGCGCACCCCACGCCACGACGACCCGCGGAGCCCCCGCGCTCGCCCCCGTACCCCGCCGCTATCCCTCCCAGCCCCCCGAGATCACCCACGGCCCCCGCACCCGTCCGTCCAAAGTGGCCCTCACCTTCCACGGACAGGGCGACCCCTCCGTGGCGAAGGCCCTGCTCGGCGAGGCCGAGAAGGCCGGCGCCCGGGTCACCGTCCTCGCCGTGGGCACCTGGCTGGACGAGCACCCGGACCTCGCCCGCCGGATCCTCGACGGCGGCCACGACCTCGGCAACCACACCCAGCGCCATCTCGACATCAACGCCATGACGGAGGCGGAGGCGGCCGCGGAGATCCGCGGCTGCGCGGACCGTCTCAGGAAGCTCACCGGCTCGATCGGCACCTGGTTCCGGCCCTCCCGCAGCCCCCGGGCCTCCCCCCTGGTCCAGCGCCTCGCCCGCGACGCGGGCTACCCGCACACGCTCTCCTACGACGTCGACTCCCTCGACTACACCTCTCCGGGAGCCGCCGCCGTCACCCGCAAGGTGCTGGCCGAGGTCCGTCCTGGCTCCGTCGTGAGCCTGCACTTCGGATACGCCGACACGGTCGCCGCCCTCCCCGCCCTTCTGCACGAACTCGACCGCCGCGGCCTCGGCGCGGTCACCACCACGGAGTTGCTGAGCTGATGCTGACGCCACCCTCCTCCCTGCGCCGCGCCCTGATCGCGGGCGCCGCCCTCACCACGTTCGCCGCCCTCGCGGGCTGCGGCGCCTCCTCCCAGAACCACGCGGACCAGAACCGCACCACCACCAAGGCGGCCGTCCCGCCGGCCCCCGTCAGAAAGCCGGCCGCCCAGGGCCTGCCCGGCATGCCACCCCTGCTCGACCCCTCGGACGTCTACGCCGCCGACCGCCCGAACCGGCTCTCCCCGGTGGTCAAGGACTTCCCGTCCCGGGTCTACGTGCCCAACACCAACTCCAACACGGTCTCGGTCATCGACCCGGCGACGTACAAGGTCATCGAGACGATCCCGGTCGGCGTCCAGCCCCAGCACGTCGTCCCCTCCTGGGACCTGAAGACCCTGTGGGTCAACAACGACCGGGGCAACACCCTCACCCCCATCGACCCGAAGACCGGCGAGGCAGGCAAGCCGGTCGACGTGCACGACCCGTACAACCTCTACTTCACGCCCAACGGCAAGTACGCGATCGTGATGGCCTCCCTCGACCGCGAGCTCGTCTTCCGCGACGCGCACACCATGAAGACCGTCAGGACGGAGCCGGTCAGCTGCTACGGCGTCAACCACGCCGACTTCTCCCCGGACGGCCGCTACTTCATCGTGTCCTGCGAGTTCAGCGGTGAACTCCTGAAGGTCGACACCGAGCGGATGAAGGTGATCGGCCAGCAGAAGCTGCCCTTCCACGGGGCGATGCCGCAGGACGTGAAGATCTCCCCGGACGGCAAGCGGTTCTACATCGCCGACATGATGGCCGACGGCGTGTGGGTCCTCGACGGCGACAAGTTCACCCGGCCGACCCTGCTGCCCACGGGCAAGGGCGCCCACGGCCTCTACGTCAGCCGGGACTCGCGCGAGATGTACATCTCCAACCGCGGCGAAGGCACCATCTCCATCTTCGACTTCACCCAGAACCGGCTCACCAAGAAGTGGCACCTGCCCGACGGGGGCAGCCCCGACATGGGCGGTGTCTCGGCGGACGGCAAGGTCCTGTGGCTCTCCGGCCGCTACAACTCGGAGGTGTACGCCATCGACACCCGCACCGGCCACCAGATCGCCCGGATCCACGTGGGCAGCGGCCCGCACGGTCTCGCCGTCTACCCCCAGCCCGGCCGCTACTCGCTCGGCCACACCGGCATCTTCCGCTGACCCGTTCGGCAGAGGGCGCCGCGCGACCCGTTCAGCCGGGCAGCAGCAGCGCCTCCGCCCCCACCGGCCGATAGCCCGCCGCCAGGAACGCCCGCACACTGCGGGCGTTGCCCGGCGACACCTGCGCCCACACCGGCTCCGCCGCGAGGTGCCGGGCGGCGGTCACCAGCAGCCGGCCAAGGCCCCGGCGCCGTACCCCGTCCGCCACCTCGACCGAGACCTCCAGCCGGCCGGCCACGCCACGGCCCAGCACCAGCACACCGCCGTCCGCGGCCCAGGCGCGCACCTCGTCGCGGCGCTCGCGCGCGTACGCGACGCGCGGGTGCTCCGGATCGGCGAGCTCCACCAGGCCGGGCGGCGCCCCGCCGGGCAGGGGTGTGCCCACCAGCAGCGCGTCCACCGTGTCGTGGGCGCGGCCCGTGCGGTCCATCAGGGCCGTGAGGAAACGGGGGCTGAGCGGGGCGGCGAGGGGGTCGCTGCCGGCCGCCCGCAGCGCGGACCGCACCCACACCGGGTCCTCGTCCGTGAAGACGACCGAGTGCCCGGTGAGGGAGAGGACCCCCGCGTCCCGGTGCGAGGGCGCCGGGACGATCGTGGTGGCGCCGTCGGCCGGCGGGAAGACACCGCGCGCGGCCGCGTCGAGAAGGTCCCGCAAGATGTCCATCGCGTGCTCCTAGAGTCTCCGCCCCTGGAGGCGCCGGCCTCGCCGAGATCGGTCCGACGGTACTCGCCGCACTGCGCGCTCACCCGGACCGTTAATCTGACCCCCGTACACAGGCAGCAACACACGCAGTGATGCACGACGAAGGGGCGGATCGGTGGCCGACATCGAGGAAGCACGCAAGCAGTTCGAGCGGATCGATACGGACGGTGACGGGTTCATCACCGCGGCCGAGTTCAAGACCGCTCTCGCCCAGGGGGGCGACTGGAACGTCACCGAGTCGGTGGCGGAGGCGATCATCGCCACCCGTGACCTCAACGGCGACAAGGTCCTCTCGTTCGACGAGTTCTGGATCCACCTGAACAAGTGACGCCCGCCGAAGGGGCGCCCACCGGTCTTCCGGAGGGCGCCCCTTCCGCGTACGCGGCCCGCGCGAGGGCGGTCACCCGAACGCGTCATGTCCGGAATAGCGCCCGCGTTCCCGGGGTTGGTGAGCCCATCAGGAGCATCACCTCCGGAAGGATCTGTCTCTCATGAAGATCGGCATCATCGGCGCGGGCAACATCGGCGGCAATCTCACGCGGCGGCTCACCGCCGTCGGTCACGAGGTCTCCGTCGCCAACTCCCGCGGTCCCCGGACGCTGGGCGCGCTCGCCGAGGAGACCGGGGCGACCCCCGTCACGGTCGAGCGGGCGGCCGAGGGCGCGGACGTCGTCATCGTCACGATCCCGCTCAAGGCCGTGCCCGACCTGCCGGACGGCATCCTGGACGGAGCCGCCGAGGGCGCCGCCGTCATCGACACCGGCAACTACTACCCCCGGCAGCGCGACGGCAGGATCGACGGGATCGAGGACGGCGGTCTCACCGAGAGCCGCTGGACCGCCCAGCAGCTCGGTCACACGGTGATCAAGGCATTCAACGGCACCTACGCGCAGGACATCCTGGACCGCGCCCGGCCGGCCGGCGCCCCCGACCGCATGGCCCTGCCGGTGGCGGGCGACGACGCGGCGGCGAAGCGGCGCGTGCGCGACCTGATCGAGGAGATCGGCTTCGACACCGTCGACGCCGGCGGTCTGGACGACTCCTGGCGCCAGCAGCCGGGCACCCCCGTCTACGGCCTCCAGGAAGGCCGCGACGCGGTGACGAAGGCCCTGGCCGAGGCGTCCCCGGAGCGGCAGGCGGACTTCCGCGGGTGACCCGGGGGGCCGCATCACGCGATCGCTAGACCGCCTGCCTCAGCGTGTCCGCCGGAATCCGCGGGGCGTGCGGGTAGAGGGCGGCGCGGTGCTGGAAGGAGAGGATCTTCGGGTTCTGGACGACCCCGTCACGGATCTCGATGGCCTTGCGGACCGTGATGTCGGCGTCCCAGGCGGCGGGGCCGCTCATGACCTTGCGCAGGTAGGGGAGGAGCGCCTCGCTGATCTCCCAGGTGGCGGAGTTCCACAGGTGGGACGGGCTGTGATCCACCGCGTAGTAGTGGCAGCCCGCGCCGACGGTGGGCATGGGCTCGCCGAACGTGGTCGGGCGGGCCCAGGCGAAGCCCATGCCCTCGTCGCAGGCGACGTCGATGAAGAACGTGCCCGGCCGGAACCGGGAGAGCTCCTCCTCGGTGACGAACGTGAGCGGCGCGTCGGTGTCCTGGAGGATGCAGTTGACGACGATGTCGAACCCGGCCAGGTACTCCGCGAGCGGTACGGGTCCGGCCGGAGTGGAGGCCTGGAGACGTGAGGGGTCGCCCGGCTGCTCCTCGAAGTGGCCCATCACGACCGAGGGCATCGGCGAGGCCACCGCCGCGGCCTCGCGCTGGGTGAGCACCGTGACGTCGGAGACCCCCATGGCGCCCAGGCCCGTGACCGCTCCGCGTGCCGTGGCACCGAAACTGATGACCACCGCGCGGAGCCGGCGTCCGTAGCTGCCGGTCAGCCCCCCGAGTTGCAGGGCGTGCAGCACCGAGCAGTAGCCCGCGAGTTCGTTGTTCTTGTGGAACACGTGGACGCTGAAGGCGCCCGTGGAGGTCCAGTGGTTCATGGCTTCCCAGGCGATCAGCGTCAGCCGTCTGTCGATGCCGATCTGGGTCATCTTCTCGTCCTGCACGCAGTGCGGCCATCCCCAGAGGACCTGGCCCTCGCGCAGCTCGGCGACGTCCTCGTGCAGGGGTTTGGGCAGCAGCAGGATGTCGCACTCGGCGACGAGTTCCTCGCGGGAGCGCAATCCGGCCACGAGGGGCCGCAGCGCGTCGTCGGTGACGCCGAAGCGCCGGCCGTAGCCCGTTTCGAGGAAGATCCTCTCGCGCACGTCAGGGGCGATCCGGTCGAGGTGGCCGGGGTGCAGCGGCAACCGGAACTCGTTCTCCTTGCGGGAGGAGGCCAGTACTCCGAGACTCATCAGACTCATGTGGGGCGGCTCATTTCCTGCCGGACGCGGTGTGCTCCGGCCTTGCCGTTCCCCGAGGGCGACGCCGCGACGGATGGCGGCGTGCGAGGTGCGCTCGGTAAGGCAACCGTACTCCGGTCCCGGACGCCGACCGCCCGCCGCTCGTTCGGGCCCGGCGGGCGGGGAGGCGCCGGAGCCCCCGGGCGGGGACGCGCCGAAGCCTCCTGGGCGCCGCACATCCCTAGGCGCTGTTCGCCCACGCGCGGAGCGCGGCCTTGCTGCCGAAGTCCGCGACGTCCCGGTCCACCGGATCGGCGGTGTACTGGTGGAAGCGCCACTTCGCCTGGATACGGGGCTCGCCCGCGCTCACGTAGTCGGCGATCCACAGACCGTCGCCGGCGTACGAGGTGGTGTCGATGTTCAGCCAGAAGTCCCGGTTCGTGTAGAGCACCACGCGGTTGTCGGGGCGCAGCTCCTTCACCTTCCGGATGAAGCGGTCCTTCTCCGCGTTGCTCGCGTGGGTGCCGTCGCCGGTGGTCTCCCAGTCGACGGCGAGCAGGTCACCCGCCCGCTCGGAGGCCTTTGCGACGAAGTACTCGGCCTGGGCGGTGATGTCCCCGGGCCACAGGAAGTGGTAGAAGCCCACGACGCAGTCCGCATCGCGGGCGGTCCTCACCTGCGCGGTGAGTTTCGGGTTGACGTACGAATGGCCCTCCGTCGCCTTGACGAAGACGAAGGAGAGCCCGGCGGTGCCGTACGCGGACGGCTGGTAGGCGCTGACGTCGATGCCTCGCAGCATGGGTGGAGCCTCCGTGCATGGGGGGGGAGACGGGTCGCGCGGGGCGGTGCCCGGGACCCGAGCGGAACAACAACTTCCTTTGGAATTACCCCACTTAGCCCCCTTGACGCTCGCACGCGTGACCGCAGGGGGCGGGCCGGGACCGCTCCGTGCCCGCGCGGACGCGCCGGGAACCCGTGGGGACGGACGGAAGTCCCAGCCGCCGGCAAAGGGCAGGGACCATAGCCCTATATCCCCGGGCCCCCTTCAGCCGTCACATTGGTGACCACGGCGAGAAACAGGGAAAAGGTCATGACGGGAGTGATCGTGTCCGCGCAGATAGCCATTGATCCCGGCCGCTTCAGCCAGTTCGGTGAAGCCACCGGAAGCACCTTCTGTCTGATCACCAATTCCGAGCTGGTGAACCGTTTCGAAGTCGTCGAGACGGCTCCGTACCGGGAATTCATCACCATCACACTGGACGCGGGCGACCGGTTCGAGGACATTCTCGAGAAGAGGATCCCGGAACCCGCGCACGTGCTCGTGGTCTCGCCGCACCGGTTCTTCGAGTCACCGGATCCCTCTCTGGTGGGCCGCCGGAAGATCATGGGAATGGCGTGCAACTCGACGCCCACCGGTCTCGACGAGATCCGGCATTTCCTCGGGGTGATGGAGCGGACCTCGGCGGCCGACCAGGCGGCGTTCTGCGACACGTTCTTCGAACTCGCCGAGGACTCCGAGCAGCTCGTCTACGTCGACCCCGCGCACGGCACCCGGGCCACGCTCGACCATCTGCGCGAGGGGCTCGTGTGGAACCAGCAGGCCGGCCCGCTGGACTGGGGCGACCAGCAGATCGTCCCGTCCGGCGAGATCAGCGTGCTGCCCGTCGAGATCAGGGAGTTCGACGAGGCGCTGAAGCTGCCGCTCGAGGGCGAGATCACACTGCGCGGCTACCCGATCCTGCACAACGGCACCCCCTCCTTCTCCCGCGCCGACCAGGCCCGTGTCCACGCGCAGTTGTGGGCGATGCACGACAACGCGATCAAGGCCACCGTCGAGGACGGCAGGATCACGCGGCTGGAGGCGCTCGACGCGGGAGCTGCGCCGGCCGTGGCGATGCTGGAGCAGATGTTCGCCGTCGACTCCCGGTACCGGATCGTCTGGGAGATCGGCCACGCCCTCAACGTCTCGCACGACATCCTGCCCGGCAACCACGCCATGAACGAGGTGTACGGCGGTACGGAGGGGTGCCTGCACTTCGGCCTCGGGCTCACGCCGTACACCCAGTACCACCTGGACATCATCTCGCCCGACACCCGCGTGCTGACCAGCAATGGAGTCGCGGTGATCGGACACCCGGACCACCCCACCGTGGAAAGGGTCGTGCCCCTCGCATAAGAGGATCGCGACCGCCCGGCCGGGGTGAACGCAAGGAAATCAACCCAACAGGAGGTGACTCCCCATGAAGAAGATCAAGGTGCAGAAGAACCGCAACTACCTGGGCACGCTCCTGGGCTGAGTACCGACCCGCGGCGGGGTGTTCGATACCCCGCCGCGGGGTTCCCTCATTTATTCTCTCCAGGGAGTCTCCCGTGCCACCGCTGGAACTCACGACGAGCGACTTCGACCAGTTCGGCCCGCCGGCCGGGACATTCTGTCTGATCACGAGCGAACGGCACGGCGAGCTCATTTCCCTGAATCCCGGTGCTCCGGATCACGGTGCCCAGAATTCGGGTTCTCCGATTCACGGTGCCCCGAATTCCGCGGACGGATATGCCCGGGTGCTCCGGCTGACGCTTCCACCCGGCACCCGCCTCGGCGAGCTGATCGAACGGAGCGTCCCCGAGGACGCCCATGTGCTGGCGGTCTGCCCCGGGCAGTTCCTCGACTCGCCGACCCCGCGGGAACTCGGCGGACGCAGACTGGCCGTGCTGCCGGCCGGGTCCACGCCGCTGACCGACGAACACGTCCGCTACTTCCTGCGCACCGCCGCTCACACCGATGCCTCCGAACACGTCCGCGTGGCCGAGGAGTTCTTCGACCTGGTGGGCGACAGCGACCGGCTGACGATCGTCGACGACGTCTCCGGCACCGAGGCCGAGTTCGACCACACGGCCGGTGACAGCGTGTGGAACATGCAGGCGGGCGTCCTGGAGGCGGGGGACCAGCAGATCTTCCCCTCGGGCAAACTGAGCGTCACCGCCGCCGAGATCACCACCTTCGAACCGGAGGCGCGGCTGCTCGGTCTGACCGGAGACCTGACCCTGCGCGGCTGGCCGATCGTCCACCGCCATCGGGACCCGGCCGACGCCGCCGACCAGCGAAGGCTGTTCGAAGCACTCGCGCCGCTCGTCTCCGACGCCGTGACGCTGCACGTCAGGGCCGGAAGCATCGAGGGCGTCACCCCGCAGGCCCCGGGGGCGGCCCCGGCCGCCCTGGAGCTGGAGAAGCTCCTCACCGACGATCCGCGCTACCGCGTCATCTGGGAACTCGGCTTCGGGATCAACACCACCACGGAGATCATCCCGGCGAACTGCGGCCCCAACGAGGTCTACGGCGGCACCGCCGGAGTCGTGAACCTCGGGCTGGGGATCACGCCGGCCACGCGCTTCGCCCTGGCCTTCCTGTGCCCCCGCAGCTCACTGGTGACATCGGACGGTACCGCCGTCCTCGGCGCCCGCAAGGCGGTACGCCGCGGCCGGATGCAGCGCGTCTCCAGCGCGAGCTGCGGCTGCCACTGACCCCAAGGAGGGAAGCACGCCATGACGATCAACTCCGCACTGCGCACGAAGGTCGACGCGGTCCTCGACACCTTCATCAAGGACTTCTACGAGAACGTCCCCTACGCCCAGCACCAGAAGAGCGCCTCCGAGCTGAACCTCGACTACTACAAGCGGCACAACATCGAGACGATCCTGAGGCTGCGCCGCAAGCGGACCGTGGACGCCCTGGCCATCAAGTACTTCACCAAGGTGGACCCGGTGCAGGCCAAGGCGTGGGCGCACTACACCGACGACGAGATGCTGCACGACCGGCTGTTCGCGGCCGACCTCGCCAAGGTCGGCGTCACCAAGGACCAGATCTACTCCACGGAACCACTGCTCTCCACCAAACTCCTCACCGGATACCTCCAGTTCGGCATGGAGTTCGAGGACAGCCCGATGGCGCTGATCACCAGCGTGTACTTCGTGGAGTACGTCACCACGCGCACCCAGCCCGACTGGCTGGACAACCTGGGCGGCGTCCTCGGCGAGGAGAACGTCAAGGGCGCCCGCGCGCACGTCAACACGGACCTCGACGACGACCACGACGACTTCGTGTGGCGCGTGCTGTCCACGCTGATCCACTCGGAGGCCGACGAGCGCAAGGTCGTCGAGCACCTCCACAACGTCTACTGGCTGTGGAAGCTCTACTTCGTGGAACTGCACCAGCTCACCGTGCTCGGCAAGAGCGACGCCCAGATCCCGCTGCCCACCGCGGCCGAGGTCTGAGCGGGCAGCGGTGGCCGACGACGACCGAGCCACGCGGCCCGGCGGGCGGTCCGGGGTCGAGGTACTGACCCTGCCGCCCGGCCGGGACCTGCCGACCGCGACCGAGAAGTGGATCGTGGACGGCCTCGTCCTCGCCATGCCGGGACTCCACACCCGCCAGCTGTTCACGCTCCGCCGCGAGATGCTGACCGACGCCGACCACGTCGTCGTGGGGGTGGACCGTGAGCGCGACCGGGTCGTGTCGCTGCTCACCTCCCGCTGGGCCGGGATCCCCTCGGGACGGCCCTGTCTGCACATCATGATCCAGTTCGTCGGGGACGCGTACCGGGGCGCCACGGTCTTCAGGGAGAGCTGGGCGCTGCACTTCGAACGGCTGCTCGCCGAGGGCCGGCCGTTCCCCGAGGTGATCGCGCTCAAGACGTACAACCCCGTCGTGCACTGCGCGATGGCGGCGTTCGCCGGGCATCCGGACATCAGCATGTACCCGGACCTCGCGGGCAAGGACGACAGCCAGGAGGCGCTGGCGGCCGAGGTGGCCGCGGCGCTCGCGCCCCGCGCCGCCTTCGACCCGGCGCGCGGGGTCCTCCCCGGCATCGGCCGTCCGCTCGACCTCTACCGGGAACGGCCGCTGAGCCATGCGCCCGAGGCCAACCGGTACTTCGCCGAGCACACCGAGCCGGGGGACCGGGTGCTGTGCCTGCTGCACGTGCCCACGCCGGCGGGGGCGCACGCGATCCTCACCGCCCTCGGGGTACCGGAGCCCTCCGGGCGGAGCTGAGTACAGGCAGGTCAGGCACTCCAGGAACGCGAGGCAGCATGGCCGACACCTTTCCCCCCGACTACGCCCGGGCCAGGGCCGCCTTCCTGGCCGCCGCCGAGGAGGCGGGCGCGCGCCGGAGGACCTTCACGCTGCCGGGGCACCTCGGGCCCGACGGCGGCGCCCTCCACGTGGACACCGCCGTTCTGGGTCCGCGGGACCCGGCGAAGCTCCTGGTGACGGTCTCCGGGACGCATGGCATCGAGGGCTTCTGCGGCTCCGCCTGCCAGACCGGCGTACTGCTGCGGGAGGGTGTGGCGAAGGACGCGGCCGGTGCCGGCACCGGTGTGCTGCTCGTCCACGCCCTCAACCCGTACGGCTTCGCCCATCTGCGGCGCGTCAACGAGGACAACATCGACCTCAACCGGAACTTCGTCGACCACGGGGCCCCGCCGCACAACGACGCGTACGACGCCGTGCACCGCACACTGGTGCCGGACGAGGCCGCCGCCTTCGCACCCGGCGAGCTCGTCGCGGATCTCACCGCGCTCCGCGACCGGCTCGGCCCCCAGCGGCTCCAACAGGCCGTGACCCGCGGCCAGTACCGCCACCCCGACGGCCTGTTCTACGGCGGAGACGCACCGGCCTGGTCCCGGCGGGTGTTCGAGACCGTGGTCGCCGAGCAGATCGCGGGCGCCGGGCACGTCGCCTACGTCGACCTGCACACCGGGCTCGGCGAGCGCGGTGCCGGCGAACCCATCTTCCGCGGCGGCCGCGACGCGGATGCCCGTGAGCGGGCCCGCCGCTGGTACGGCGACGCGCTCACCGACTCCGACGAGGGCACCTCCTCCTCCACGCCGATCGTGGGCAACACGGCGACCGCGGTGGCGGACGGCCTCGGTGCGAGCGGCCGGCTGACCGCGATCACCCTGGAGTTCGGCACCCAGCCGGGTCCCGAGGTGCTGCTCGCGCTGTGCGCCGACAACTGGCTGCACCGGCACCGGCCCCCCGCCGAGGCGGTCCGCTCCGGCCTCAAGCGGCTGATCCGCGAGGCCTTCTGCCCGGCGGAGGACGCCCGTTGGCGCGAACAGGTCCTCCAGCGGGCCCGCGAGGTCTTCGACCAGGCCCTCACCGGTCTCGCCGACGCCAAGCACACCGAGCACGGCTGACCCTCCGCGAGTTCTCCGCGCAACGTCGGCGGCGGCCACCCCCCTCGGGTGGCCGCCGCCGACGTGTGTCACGGCCCCGCCTCAGCCGGCCTTCCGGCCGATCGCGAGGACCGCCGTCCTCGGTACGGTGCAGGTCCACTCGCGCACCGACGGGTCGTACTCCAGCGAGAGCGCCTCCAGGGAGCCGTCCGCGCGCTTGTCGCGGAAGACCGTCCCGGCCAGCTCCACGGTGTGGCGGGCGGCGTCCCCCGCGTGGCTGCGTTCGATCCCGGTGAGCCCGTACATGTCCAACAGGTAGCGCCCCAGCTCCAGTTCGGCCTCCCGGGCCGTGGCCGCGGTCGCGACGTACGGATCGGCCATCTCGGTCACCTCACCCGACGCGAAGCCCGCCTTCGTCAGATAGCCCCGCAACTCCTCCCGGGTGAAGTGGTCGTAATCGTGCCCGGTCCGTGAGTACGGGTCGACCACGTCCCGGAACCAGGTGTCCATCGGCGAGCCGACGAGGAAGTCGTGGAGCAGCAGCACCCCGCCCGGCCGCAGCACCCGGTGCGCCTCGTGGACGAGTTCGGCGCGGTCCTCGGCGGCGATGTGGTGCGACCCGTAGGCGACGAGGACCGCGTCGACGCTGCCGCCGCGCATGAGCAGCCGGTCGGCGCGCTGCACCAGCGCCGGACAGTGGGCCGCCCAGGCGGCACGCACCATGTAGGGCGAGGCGTCGCAGGTCAGCACGGACAGGCCGGTCAGGCGCCGGGCCTTCGCGACCCTGCGGACCAGTCCGTCGCCGCCGAGCACGTCCACGACGACTGCGGGCCTGCGGTCGCTCCTGGCCGGCACCAGGGAGAGCAGATGGTGGATGCCCCGGGCGCGTGCGGTGAGGTTGCGGGCCTGCGCGCGGATGTACGAGGAACCCCGGCCGCCGGCTCCGTCGTCGCCGAAGTCGTCCCTGAAGTCGGTGGCCCCGGCCAGCAGCCGGGCCCAGGCCCGCGCCCGCTCCGGGTCGACGCACGCGTGCAGATCGGGGGCCGCCCGGCCGAGCCGGCTCAGGTGATCCGCCATGTCGGCCTCGGTGAAAGCGACCTGATGTTCCGTCAGCTCCGTCACGGCCGCTCTCCCGTGGACTCCAGGAAGAGCGCGAGGGCGAGCGCCATGCGTTCGATCTCCTGGGGGTCCACGCTCTCGTCGGGCGCGTGGATGAGGCACTGGGGCTCCTCGACGCCGATCAGCGCGATCTCCGCGTCGGGGAAGGTCTCCTGCAACGCGTCGCAGGTGGGGATCGAACCGCCCTGCCCCGCCGTCGTCAGCTCCCGCCCGAACGCCTCCCGCAGCGCCTCCGCCAGCGCCGCGTAGGCCGGGCCGTCGGTGCGGGCCCGGAAGGGGCGGCTGGAGGAGAGCCGGACGGTGTCCACCTCGACCTCCCAGGGGGCCGCGTGCTCCAGGTGCGCCCTGAGCGCCTCCCAGGCGGCGTCGGGTTCGGTTCCGTAGGGGATGCGCAGATTGAGCTTGGCGGTCACCTCGCCGAGCACGGCGGGCGCCGAACCGACCACCGGCGGGCAGTCGATGCCGACCACGGTCAGCGCGGGCCTGGCCCACAGCATGTCCGCCACACTGCCGTCGCCGACCAGACGGACGCCCTCGCGCACCGCGATGTCACGGCGGTAGCGCTCGGCGGGATACTCCGCGCCCTGCCAGCGCCCGGCGTTGTCGAGGCCGTCCACGGTGGTGTTGCCCTCGGCGTCGTGCAGGGTGGCGAGCATCGCGATCAGCGCGTTGAGCGGGTCGGGGGCCGGGCCGCCGAAGGACCCGGAGTGCACCGGCCCGGCCAGTGAGCGCACGGTGACGGTGGCGTGCACGACGCCCCGCAGGTCGGTGGTCGCCGTGGGCACGCCCGCCTCGGAGTTGCCCGTGTCGCAGACCAGGACGGTGTCGGCGTACAGGAGCTTGGGGTTCTCCCGGATCAGTGTGGCGAGCCCGCCGGTGCTCTGCTCCTCGGCGCCCTCCGAGATGACCTTGACGCCCACCCCGAGCCGGGTCAGGTCGCCGAGCGCCCGCAGCGCGGTGAGCTGCATGACGATGTTGCCCTTGCAGTCGGCGGCCCCGCGCCCGTACCAGCGGCCGTCGGCACGCTCGGTCAGGGTCCAGACCGGGGTGGTCCAGGCGGGTTCGTCGAGCGGTGGCTGGACGTCGTAGTGGCTGTAGAGGAGGACGGTCGGGAAGCCGGGGGCGGCCGGGAGATGGCCGAACACGGCCTTGCTGCCGTCCGGGGTGTCCAGCAGCCGGGTCCCGGGGACGCCGGCCTCGGTGAACAGCCGGGCGACCAGGGCGGCGGCACTCTCGCACTCCTCCACCGGGTACTGCCGGGGGTCGGCGACGGACCGGTGCGCGACCAGGTCCCGCAGGTCCTCCTGCGCCCGGCCCATCAGTTCGCGCACCTGTGCGCGTAACTCCTTGGGCGGCATGCGGCCTCCTTCTCGGTCGGTGTTTCGGGGCGTTCGGGGCTGTGCCGGGTGATGGCTTACGGGCCTACGGGCCTACGGGCGTACGGCCGCACAGGGCGCCGGGGCGCGCGCGGCCGCACGGCGGGCCGGTCGTACGGCCCGTCGGCTGCCGCCGTCCCGACGGTCGGTGCGCCGGTGATCCGGCCGGTCAGCCGGACGGTGAGGGGGACGGGGAGGGTGTGCCGTCCTGGGCGGCCCCCGCGGCGCGGCGCCGGTCCACCGCCTCGGCCAGCGAGCGGCGCACCACGCGGGTGCCCGCCCCGTACCCGATCCCCACGAGGGCCAGCACCAGCCAGAACAGCGTCAGCGCGCCATGGCCGGCCGCCAGGTCGAAGCCGCCACCGACGAAGCCGCCCAACATGCCGCCGACGCCCCAGGCCATCGTGGAATAGCCCAGATACAGGCCGGTGCGGCCCTCGGTGGCGAGACCCGCGACGACCGCGTCGACCACGCCGCAGAAGAGCGACTCGCCGATCGAGGTGACGATCACGGCGGCGACGACCGGGCTGATCCCGTCGACCGCGCACAGCAGCCAGCCGCCGCCGAGCAGCACCCCGGACGCCGTGAACAGGTCGAGGCGGCCGATCGTGGAGCGTCTCTCGACGCGTGCGCCGATCAGCCACACGGTCAGCATCACCACGACGGCGTTGCCCGCGGTGAACACACCGACCAGGTCGGAGGAGAGCTTCTGGTGGACGACGGTCAGCGGCAGCGCGACCCGGTACTGGGTGATGAGGAACCAGCCGCCCACCGCCAGTGAGCAGAAGATCATCAGCGGGCGGTCGCGCAGCGCCTCGGCCATGGCGGCGGGCCTGATGGGAGCCGCGTTCGTGGCGTGCAGCCCGCGCAGCAGCACCGCGGAGGTCACGGCGAACCCCAGGTGCAGCGCGGCCGCGATCAGGAAGCCCGCCTTCATCGCGCCGGCCGCCATCAGCGCGGTGCCGATCAACGGGCCGATCAGGGCGGCCCCGTTGATCGACACGTAGTAGCGGCTGAGGTTGGCCGCGACCCCGCCGGACCTGCTGGAGGCGAGGACACTGCGGGCGCCGTTGTTGTTGAGGGAGCCGCCGACGCCCAGCAGCGCGACGGCCGCGCCCCAGAAGGCGAAGCTGCCGCCGGCCACGGTGAACACGACGTAGGCGCCCGCCTCGACGGCGAGACCCAGGGTCAGGATCCGGGCGGCGCCGAAGCGGTCGCTGACCCAGCCGGACGGGATGCCGAGCCCGCGCCGGGTGAACTCCATGACGGCGAACAGCAGACCGGTCTGGAAACTGCTCAGCCCCTCGTCCTTGGTCAGGTGCACCGCGAGGAACGGCACGACCATGAAGAAGCCGATGTTGGTGGTGAAGCGGCCGAGGATGACGACGTACGCCGGACCCCGGCCCGCGAGGAACCGGCCGGAGCGCGCCCCGGGGTCGCGCTCCGCCCGTGCCCCGGAGTTCCCGGCGAGCGTCACGCCGTCTCCCTTCTCGGAGGTCATCGGGTGGGCTCCCCGTCGGTACGGACGACGATCCGGGCGGCCGCGGCGTCGGCCGCGTCGGCGGCGGCCTTGGGGTCGGGGCCCGCGGCGACGACGTGCCCGGCCCGGTTCCAGGAGTCGCCGAGCGCGACCAGTTCGGCTCCCACGGCGGGCAGTTCGCCGATGCGGATGACGCCCTCCATGGCCAGGGCCTCGGCCCGGCCCGTCACCTCGGTGACCCGGCCGGGCCGGGGGGTGAGGTAGCGGATCGAGGCGCCGCCCGCGTGGCCCGTGGCCTGCCCCGGCAGGACGCCGTGGGCGAGGGCGAGGACGGCGCCCTGGAGCATGTCGACGCCGGTGACGTGGTGGACCAGCTCCCAGATCTGGTCGCCGCCCTGCCGGGCGTTGATCTCGACCACGGTGGCGCGCTCGCCGTCCTCGGAGAGCATGACCTCGGTGTGACAGGGACCCCAGGCGTAGCCGACGGCGCCCAGGGCGTCCAGCGCCGCCCCGACGATCCTTTGGTACGGGCCGGGCGGGAGCGGAGCGGGCAGGTCGTGCCCGGTCTCCACGAAGTGCGGTGCGCCCGAGGTGTGTTTGAGGGTGACCGCGAGAACCCGGTGGCGCCCGGCGGCGGACAGCGACTCGACGCTGAACTCCTGGCCGGTCAGGAACTCCTCGGCCAGCACCCGGGAGGCCGACTCGCCCTGCGGCCAGGCGAAGCCGGTCCTGGCACCGCTGGTCCAGGCCCAGGCCCGGTCCACCTCCTCCTCCGTACGCACGAGATGGACGCCGGTGCCGCCGTTGCCGTCGACCGGCTTGAGGATCACACCGGCCGGACAGCGGCGGAGCAGCTCGCGGGCCTCGCCCGCGTCGGCGCACACCCGGTGGGCCACCGTGCCCAGGCCCAGGTCGGCCAGACGGGCGCGCATGGCGGCCTTGTCCTGGGTCAGGGCGAGCGTGGCGGGTGAGTTGCCACGCGCGCCCAGTGCCTTCGCCACCACGCTCGCGGGGCGCAGCGAGAGCTCGGTGAGCCCGAGCACCGCGTCCACGGGGCGCCGGACGTGCACCTCGCGGGCGACGGCGAGCAGGGCGTCGGGGTCGGTGAAGTCGGCGTCGACCACCGCGAGGGCGAGGGATTCCTCCAACTCCCGGTCCCCGCCGGGGCGGTGGACCACGGTGAGGGCGACAGGCAGGCCGACGAACTTGCCCAGGACGTCGTGGCGGGGACAGATGAGCAGGAGGTGGGGTACGTGGGCCCCGTACGACTGGCCCGGCATGTCAGGCGGTCCCCCGTTCGCCGGCCGCGTCCTTGGCCCGGGCCGCGTTCCACGCGCTCTCCAGCTCGCGGATGCGGGCCGAGTCCTTCTCGATGGCGTCCCAGTCGTCCGCGCCCTGGATGACCCAGCCCAGGCTGGTGGTCACGTCGTTGGTGAGCGGCATGTCCCGGCCCTCGGGCGGGATCGCCATGGAGTGGGTCGTGGGGAGGTCGGCGATCGCCTCCAGGATCTCCATGTGGTGCACGGGGCCCGCCAGGTCCGAGCAGAGCCAGAGGGTGCGGACCTCTCTGACGAGTTCGAACGACGGCACGAACTCCCCGTCGAGGACGTGCCGTACGGTGCGCTCGATCTGGTTGTCGCCGGTGGCCAGGGACCCGGAGATCATCATGCAGCTGCCCGAGTAGCGGGCGGCCAGCTCCACCAGGCGCGGCCCGTCCGGTGTCATGATCGCCTCGGCGTGGGTGGAGCCGTTGCGGATGCCGACGGCGTCGGCCGCGCGCATCACGTACGGGGCGAGGACGGCCACGTCGGGGTGGTCGGGGGCCAGGAAGTCGGCGACGTCGTAGATGCCGTAGCGGGGGCCCCGGTCGTGCTTGGCGTAGACGCAGGTGTCGACCAGTCCGTGCCGCCCGTCCACCGAGTACAGGTCGACGATGTACTCGGGCCCCTCCAGGAACTCCTGCACGATCACGGTGTCGTTGCGCAGCTCGAACCCGTTGACCCGGCCGAGGATGTGGGTGAAGTGGCCGAGCCACTCGCCGCCGGCCGGCACGAAGTGCACGTTGTCCGTCCCGGCGCTGTGCGGCGGCTTCAGGATGATCGGCCGGCCGGTGAGCCCGTTGGACTCGATCCAGGCCGCGGCCTCGGCGGGGTCGGCGGTCGACAGGGTGCGCGGACCGGGTACTCCGGCGCGCTCCAGGGCGCGTGCCATCTCCCCTTTGTGGCGCTGGTATTTGGCGGTGCCGGGTACGTTCTGGAACTGTGGCATCAGGCGTTCCACGAGTCGCGCGGCGAATTCGACACCGCTCTCGTTGCCGGTGACGATCCCCACCGGGTCATAGGATTCCACAATCTTTACCATTGCTTCGAAGTCGCCGTCGAAATAATGGACGGCCTCGAAGTCGTCGGGGTACCAGATGTTCTTCTTGACGAATTTCGCGAGGGGCCGTGGGGTGCTCATGACGGTGACCGGCTCCACGCCCCTGGCCCGGAAGGCGCTGGCGAAGCCCCGGTCGTCGCCGTCCCTGATGTGGTAGCCGTCTACGACGATCACGTGCCGCCGCCCAGTGGACTTCATGACTCAACTCTGCTGGCCGGGACGGCTCCGGCGACAGTGGCGGAACTGACACGCAACCGCGATTTCCTGCCAGCCGACCCCCTGGACGCGAGGGCGCGGCCGGGCCGGCGCGGAGGCCGGAGCGGGGTGTTGATCCGCTGACTTCCGATATGCGCCGGTGGTTGTGATTGAGCCGTTTCTGTCATAGGGCAAGGGACCTATGGCGGGAGGAAGGACGACTGGCTACTGTGGCCCACGCCCGGTCGAAATTCTGTGTGAAGGTGACGTCGATTCGCCGAACAGGCCGAGACGTCTGGGTGCGCGTCGCCGTTCGTCATGCAATTTCTCGGTCGGAATTCCGAGTCAAGTCGATGAAGGCGGGGACGGACTGTGGAATCGCTCGGATGGGGCGGTCGGGCTCCGGAGCAGGAACGAATAATCTCCTGGCAGGCTCCGCCGCTGAAATTCGGTGTCGGCGCCACCGGGGAGATCGGACACGAGCTGCGCAGGGCCGGCGTCGCGTCGGTGCTGCTGGTGACCGATCCCGTCCTGGCGGCCCTCGGCCTGCCCGCCCGGGTCGCCAAACAGATCGAGCAGGAGGGCATCTCGGTCACGGTGTTCGACCGGGCCCGGGTGGAACCCACCGACACGAGCGTCGCCGAGGCGGCCCGCGAACTGGAGACCCTCCGGGTGGACGGTTACGTCGGACTCGGCGGCGGCAGCTCGATCGACACCGCCAAGATGCTGAACCTGCTGCTCAGCCACCCCGGCCGTCAGGTACGCGACTACCTGAACGCCCCGATCGGCGCCGGAGCCCCGGTTCCCGGCCCGCTCAGGCCCCTGGTGGCCGTGCCCACCACGGCCGGCAGCGGCAGCGAGTGCACCGCCATGGTCGCCCTCGGCGTCACGGACCTGAACGTGAAGACCGGCATCAGCGACCTGCGCCTCATGTCCTCGCTCGCGCTCGTCGACCCGGTGAACACCCTGACCCTGCCCCCGGCCGTCACCGCATCGTCGGGGTACGACGTCCTCACGCACGCCTGCGAGTCGTACACGGCCCGCGCCTACGACCGGCGCCCCGCCTACCCCGCGCCCGGGGACCGGCCGCTGTACATCGGCGCCAATCCGATCAGCGACGTGTGGGCGGAACAGGCCCTGGACCTTGTCGGCCGCTATCTGCGCCGGGCCGTGCTCAACTCCGCTGACCTGGAGGCCCGTACGGGAATGAGCCGGGCGGCGAGCTTCGCGGGCATGGGATTCGGCAACGCGGGAACCCACATCCCGCACGCCTGCGCCTATCCCGTGGCGGGAATGGTGCGGGACCACCGGCCGGACGGGTACGAGGTCGACCACGCCATGGTCCCGCACGGCGCCGCCGTCGTCTCCACGGCCGCCGCCGCCTTCGAGTTCACCTATCCGACCTCCCCCGAACGGCATCTGCGCGCCGCCGAGTTGCTGGGCGCGAACCTGAACGGGGTGACGGCGGCGAACGGTTCGGACGTGCTTCCGGCCACGCTGCTGAGCATCGTGGCCGACACCGGAGGACCCACCGGGCTACGGGACTTCGGCTACACAGCCAAGGACCTCCCCGGCCTCGTCGACGGCGCGCTCAAACAACAGCGGCTGCTCGTCTGCTGCCCGCGGGACGTCACCGCACACGATCTCGAACGGGTCGTCGCCGGCTCCATGACCCACTGACCGACCGGACGAGCACGCCCCCACGCCAAGGAGCTGGATGCACCCGTGAGTGATGCAGCGATACCGGAACACCCGGCCGTCATCGCGGGGAAGCAGGTTCCCACGGACCGGTGGATCGACGTCCTCGATCCCTCGGACGCCCGCACCGTCGCCCGCGTGGCCCGGTGCGGCCCGGCGGAGGTCGGGGCCGCGGTGGAAGCGGCCCGGCACACCCACGAGACCGTCTGGCGGTTCACGACGCCGCAGGAACGCTCCCGGGTCTGCCGCCGCATCGCCGGGATCCTGAGCGCCCGGCGCGAGGAACTGGCCGCGCTGGAGACGCTCGACACCGGCAAGCCGCTGCGCCAGTCGCTGGCCGACGCCGACGTGGCCGCCCGCTACTTCGACTTCTACGCCAACGCCGTGGAAGGACTCGGCGGCGAGACCATCCAGCAGCGGCCGGACCGCCCTGCCTTCACGCTGCGCGAACCGTACGGCGTGTGCGGGCACATCATCCCCTGGAACTACCCGCTCCAGATCGCCGCCCGAACCCTTGCCCCCGCCCTCGCGGCCGGAAACTGCTGTGTCCTCAAGCCCGCCGAGGACGCGCCGCTGACCTCCCTGAGACTCGCCGCCATCGCCGAGGAGGCGGGCCTTCCGGCGGGAGCCCTGAACGTCGTACCGGGACTCGGAGCGGAGGCGGGCGCCGCGCTCGCCGCGCACCCCGGCCTCGACCGGCTGGCCTTCACCGGCTCGCGCGAGGTGGGCGAGGCCGTGATGACCGCGGCGGCCCGCACGATCGTGCCGGTCACCCTGGAGCTCGGCGGGAAGTCCCCGCACCTCGTCCTGCCCGACTACGACGCCGCCCGCGCGGTGCCGCAGATCGTGGAGTCGATCACCGAGCACGCGGGACAGAACTGCTCGGCCGGCAGCCGGCTGCTCGTCCACCGCTCCGTCCACGGCGAACTGGTGGACGCGCTCGTCGAACGGTTCCGCGCCCTGACCATCGGGCCGGGCAGGACCGATCCCGACATGGGACCGCTGATCTCCGCGAAACAGCGCGCCAGGGTGCTCGGACATCTGGCCCGGGGCCGGCGTGACGCCGTCCTCCGCACGGGCGGCGGGGTCCCCGGAGGGAAGGCGTACGCCGACGGCTTCTACGTGGAGCCCACCGTCCTCGACGAGGTCACCCCGGAGCACCGGGTCTTCAACGAGGAGATATTCGGTCCGGTGCTGTGCGTGTCGGTCTTCGACTCGCTGGAGGAGGCCGTCGCGCTCGCGGAACACACCACGTACGGACTGGCCGCCGGCGTGTGGACCTCCGACGTGACCCGCGCCCACTGGCTCGCCCAGCGACTGAGGGTGGGGCAGGTGTTCGTGAACAACTACAGCGCGGCCGGGGGAGTCGAGCTGCCGTTCGGCGGTTACCGCCGCTCGGGAATCGGAGTGGAGAAGGGACTGGAGGCGCTGCGCGAATACACGCGGTGCAAGACGGTGGCGATCCACGCCCAGCTTCCTTCCTGACCCGGTACGCCGGATATTCCACACGCCCTCGGCCCTACGGAGAAGAGCGGTTCGGTCAATTCACCTCGGTGGAGGGAGTTCATCTGATGTCGCCTGTTGTGCGCGGTTCGGTCGAGGAACTGAGGACTCGGCAGTGCTGCGCGGTCTGCGGTGCACCGGCCCAGCCCGTGACGGCCCTGGCCGAGGGTGTCGCCAAGGTGCACAAAGCCCTGGGCGAGGCACGGGACGCCCTGGAGGCCCAGGAACAGCTGATCGAGGACTTACGGGCCGACGGCCGCCGCGACGCGGCCGTCGCCGCCCCGCCGCCCGCCGCCGGCGAAGCGCCGGGGACGCGCCAGGCCCTCGCCGTGCTGACGGCCCGCGAGCGTCAGATTCTGGTGCTCATCTCCCAGGGGAATTCGAATCGGCGGGTGGCCAAGGCGCTCGGGATATCCGAGAAGACGGTGAAGAACCATCTGTCCGCGGTCTTCATGAAGGTCGGCGCGTCCGATCGGACGCAAGCCGTCGTCATGGGCATCCGCAGCGGGATCGTGTCCATCGGCCAGCCCGTCGACGATGTGTCCCACCCCTGAGCGCCGATGAGTGAATCCCACCGGCTTCCGGGTCCATGCCGTGAGTATGAGCGTCGATCCGGCCATGCGACAGCGGAGGGACTGTCAGAACACCATGTATTACTGCCACATTGGAAAACATGCTGAAAAACGTAGCCGCGGTCCTGCTCGACAACGTCCATCCCTTCGAGCTGGGTGTCGTCTGTGAGGTATTCGGGATCGACCGCCGCGAAGAGGGTCTGCCCGCCTACGACTTCGCGCTCGTCGCCGCGGAATCCCCGTCGGTGCGGGCGGTGCCCGGGTTCACCATCAGCACGCCCTACGGCCTCGACCGGCTGGAGGAGGCCGACCTCATCGCCATTCCGGTGGGGGACGACTTCCACACCCGGGACTTCCCGCCCGCCCTGCTGGAGGCCCTGCGCCAGGCGGTGGCCCGCGGCGCCCGGGTGGTCAGTGTCTGCGTCGGCGCCTTCGTCCTGGGGGCCGCGGGGCTCCTCGACGGACGCCGCTGCACCACCCACTGGCGGTACGCCGAGGCGCTCACCGAGCGCTATCCCAAGGCTCGGGTCGAACCCGGAGTGCTGTACGTCGACGAGGACCCGATCCTCACCTCGGCCGGCACCTCCGCCGGCATCGACGCCTGTCTCCACCTCGTGCGCAAGCTCCAGGGCAGCGATGTCGCCAACGCCATCGCCCGGCGCATGGTGGTGCCCCCGCACCGGGAGGGCGGCCAGGCCCAGTACATCGAACGGCCGGTGGCGCAGTACGGGGAGGACGGGGTGCGCGAGGTGCTGACCTGGGCGGAGCGGAACCTGGACCAGGAGATCAGCGTCGAGCTGCTGTCCGCGCGGGCCTGCATGTCACCGCGCACGTTCGCCCGCCGCTTCCGCGCGGAGACCGGGACCACGCCCTACCGGTGGCTGCTGGCCCAGCGGGTGCTGAGCGCCCAGCGGCTGCTGGAGAACACCGACGAGACGATGGAGGCCGTGGCGGCCCGTACGGGATTCGCCAACGCGGCCGCCCTGCGGTACCAGTTCGTGCACTTCCTCGGCACCACTCCCCACGCGTACCGGCGGGCCTTCAGGGGCCGCTCACCGGACGTGACCACGTACTGAGCCCCGTACGGGGCGACAGGAGGACGGGAATGCTGCGCATCGCGGTAGTCGGCGCCACCGGAGCGGTGGGCCGGGAATGCCTGGCCCTGCTCGACGGCGGGATCGTGCCCGTGGAACAGGTCGTGCCCGTGGGATCGGCGCGCAGCGTCGGCCGGGACCTGGGCTCCGAACTGGGACTGTCCCTGCCCCTGGCGGACCTGGTCACCCTCGACGGTCTCGACCCCCGGGGTCTGGACGTCGCCGTCTTCTCCGCGGGTGCGGAGGTCAGCGCCCGGGAGGCGGAGCGGCTGGCCTCGGCCGGGGTCCTGGTCGTCGACAACAGCTCGGCGTTCCGGATGCGTCCCGACGTCCCGCTCGTGGTGCCCCAGGTCAATCCCGGCGCACTCGACGACCGGCCGGCGTCGGGCCTGGTGGCCAACCCCAACTGCTCGACCATCCAACTGGTGCGCGCCCTGCACCCGGTGCACGAACTGGCCGGCCTGGAGAGCGTCGTGGTGGCGACCTATCAGGCGGCGTCCGGCGGCGGGCTGCGCGGTCTGGGCGAACTGGCCGAGGGATCGAGGGCCGTCCTGGACGACCCCCGGACGCGGGGCGCCTCCGGCGGCCGCTTCGGGCAGCCGCTGGCCTTCAACCTCGTGCCCGAGATCGGCCTCCAGGACGAGGACGGGTTCACCCACGAGGAACGCAAACTCGTCCGTGAGCCCCGCAGGATCCTCGGTCTGCCGGACCTGAGGGTGAGCGCCACCGCGGTACGGGTGCCGGTCTTCGACTGCCACTCCGAGGCCGCTCACCTGCGGCTGCGCGGGCCCGTCAGCACCGCGTCGGTCGAGGAGGCGCTGGCCGCGACCCCCGGCCTGCGCCTCCACCGCCGCTCCGACAGCCCCTCGTACCCCATGCCCCGAAGCGTCTTCGCCCGGCGCGAGGACCGCGCGCTGGTGCATGTCGGCCGTGTCCGCGTCGAGCCGGAGGACGACCGGGCCCTCGCCTTCTGGGTGGTCGCCGACAACCTGTGGGTGGGGGCCGCGCTGAACGCCCTGGACATCGTCGCGCTCGCGGTGAAGAACGGGTGGCTGGGATGACGGCCCGTCCCGCGCCGGACGGCCGGCCGCTGGTGCTGAAGTTCGGCGGCTCCGCCTTCGCCGACCTCGACGGCTACCGCCGCGTGGCCCGGTACGCGGTGCGCCGCCACGCCGAGGAGAAGCGCCCGCTGGTCGTCGTGGTCAGCGCGATGTCCGGTACGACGGGCAGACTTCAGCAGACCCTGGACGCCCTGGCCGCCGACCCGCCCGCCCGCGCCGCGGCGATGCTCCTCACCGCGGGCGAGACGGTGAGCGTCGCCCTGCTCGCGGCCGCCCTGGACGCCGAGGGCGTCCCCGGGTGCCCCGTGCCGGCGGCGGCCACCGGGCTTCTGGCCCAGGGGCCCGGGGACCGGGCGGAGTTGATCTCGGCCAGTCCCGGGGCACTGAGCCGGGCCCTCGCGGACTGCCCGGTCGCGGTCGTCCCGGGCGGGCAGGCGGTCGACGCGGCCGGGCGGACCGTCATGCTCGGCCGCAACAGCTCGGACCTCTCCGCGGTGGCGACGGCCGCGGCCCTCGGCGCGGACACGTGCGAGCTCTTCTCCGACGTGCCCGGGGTGTGCACCGCCGACCCCCACCTCGTGCCGGAGGCCCGTGTCCTGACCCGGATCAGCTACGAGGGAGTGCGCCGGATGTCCCGTCACGGCGCCAAGGTCGTCCACGAGGGCGCGGTGGACTGGGCGGAGCGCTCGGGGGTGCGGGTGCTGTGCCGGCCCTTTCCCTGGAGCGGGGGACCCGAGGGCGGGACGGCCGTGGGGACGGGTCCCGCGGCGGCCGCGGTCGTCGTGCGCAAGGACAGCGACGTGTGGTGCTTCCGGTCGGGCCGGGAACGCCGTTCGGTGGCCGGACGGCTGAGGGCCGAGGGCCTGACCGTCACCGGGTTCGACACCGCGGGCGAGGTGTGTCTCGCGGTGCCGGCCGGGGCGCGGGGCACGGCCCGGCAACTGGGCACGGCACGGCTCCTCGAAGGTCTGTGCCTGGTCACCACCCTGCGTGCGGACGGCCGGGCCGAGCACACCCTGGTGCCGCGCGCCGAGGCCGCGGCCGAGGCCCGCGGACGCCACGGCCTGCTCTACCCGTCCGCCGCCGACACCCCGGCACGGGCGGTGTCCCCGTCCGTCAAGCCCCGCTCCCCGCACAGCGACGTCCTGGTCGGCCCGGGCCCCCTGCTCCCCTCCGTCCCGGACCGCGCGCTGCCGCGCGATTCAGCCACTCCTGACAGTCCGTCCGCGCGGGCTCGGCCGGCCCCTCGAGCGACGGGACAACCCGAGGGTCCCGGCCCGTCCCGGCACCCCCGACACCTTGCCTGAGCTGCGAGGACACACTGCTCACGTTCGGTACGGTCCCTGTGACGGACCGCCATACCCACGAAGAGCGGGAACATGTACACTCGTCCGAAGATTGGACCAAGTGGATTCCGCCGAACAAACCCTGACGATGAGTCAGGGTCCGGCGAGCTCCTCTTGACCTACTGATATCCACTTCGTGGTGACGGTCATGGTCCGTGGCTCAGGAGCTGGTCGGGGGGCTGGTGTGATGGCAGCGACTGCATGCGATATTGCCGAATCGTTCGGCCTCGATACCGAACTCGTCTTCCTTGAACCGCGATGGTGGACTCCAGGCCCGCGCGCCAAGTCCGGCAAAGCATGACTCATCACGACAACTGACTGACCATCACCATGGAACGGAACTTGCCGGGGCCCTGGTGATAAAAACGCCGTCGCCGACAGTCAAGTCCATTGACCAGGTCCTGTCCTAGGCTATCCGGGGGAAACCAGTGCTGCAAACCTTGCTGAGCAAGCCTTGCTGAGCGTCCATGGCCCGAGACGGGCAGTAGGCGATTTTTCCGAGCCGACGGTCCCCGCAGTCGATGAATTAGATCACTGTATCATTCATGCCCTGCGTATTGACGGCCGGGCGCCGTTCAGTCGGATCGCCGAGGTTCTGGGCGTCTCCACGCAAACGGTCGCCCGTCGCTACGGGCGGCTGAGCAGCGAGCTGTCGCTTCGCGTCGTCGGGGTGGTGAATCCGCGTCAACCGTCGGGCGGCAAATGGATTCTGAGGCTCACGGCCAGCCCGAACACCGCTCAGAGCGTCGCGCACAGCCTGGCCCGGCGGGACGACACCACCTGGGTGCGGCTCGTGTCCGGGGGGACCGAAATATGCTTCGTCATGAGCTCCGCGGCGCACCATACGCTGCTGTTCCGCGAGATCCCTCGTGTGGGCAACATCGCCGAGGTGTCGGCGCACCGCCTGCTGCACACCTATTTGGGCGGTCCCACCGCATGGCAGGGGCACACCACCGCGCTCACCGACGAGCAGCAGGAACAACTGCGCCGTGGACTCGACTCGTCGGATGAGGCCGACGAGCCCAAGCTCCGTTCGGCCCTGACCCAGGCGGACTGGCAGCTGCTGGCCGCGTTGCAGAACAACGGCCGCATCAGCTACACGGACCTCGCCGCCGAGACCGGTCAGTCCTCCTCGACCATCACGCGCCGGCTCGCGGCCTTGCAGGCGGGCGGCATGCTCACCTTCGACGTCGAGATCAGTGCGGAGGTGTACGGCATCACCACGCAAGCCCTGTTGTGGATGTCCGTCGCCCCCGCGCACCTGAACCAGGTGGCGAACACCCTGATCCAGCACAGGGAACTGGCCTTCCTGGCTTCGACCACCGGCCCGACCAACCTGGTGGCCCTCGTCCTGTGCAAGAGTCCCAGCGAACTGCACGACTACCTGGCCGACCGGCTCAGCGCTCTGGACGCCATCCGCATGCTCGAAACGAGTCCGGTCCAGAGGACCCTGAAGACCTGTAGTCCGTTCCTGCACAGCAGCCCCAGACGCATCAACTCGGCCTGACGCGGGCTCCCTGGCTGAACTCCCGCCGAGTTCAGCCAGGGGAAGCGGCGGCCTCTCGGCGACCTCTGGCCGTCAGTGGTTGTAGACGAGGTGGGATATGCGTTCGGCGAGCATGATCGTGGTGAGGTTCGTGACGCTGGACGGCACGTACGGGATGATCGAGGCGTCCACGACCCGCAGGGCGGCGAGTCCGTGCACGGCGCCGCGGGAGTCGACGACGGCCCGAGGCGAGTCGGCGGCACCCATGGGAGCGGTCGAGGTGGGGTGACCGTAGATGGAGAGGCCGGATTCGACCACCCGCGTCAGTTCCTCGGCGTCGTCCGGCAGTTCACGCGGCATCAGCAGCCCGGCGAGCGACGGCGCGAGTGCCGGGTCACGGGCCAGATCACGGGCGATTCGTACGCCTTCGAGCATGCGACGGCGGTCGCGCCCGGTGCCGAGGTAGTTGTGGTCGATCAAGGGCTGGGCGAGCGGATCGCGGCTGGTGAGACGCACCGTGCCCTGCGCCTCGGGGAGCACGAGGGCCGTCGACAGGGCGATGACCCCGCCGTCGGGCATGAACGGAGCCCCGCCTGGATGCACGGCGACGACGTTCAGGTCGAGTTCACCGTCCGCGGCCTCGCTGGAGGCCGTCCACAGCAGTGCGCCGAGGGCCGGGGACATCTCCCCCCGCCCCGGGGCGAGTGCGTGGACCGCGGGGCAGAAGGGGTGGTCTTGCAGGTGCTGTCCGACGGGCAGGTCGGCGAGGGGCTCGATGCCCAGCGACGCCAGTTCGCCGGCGGGGCCGATGCCGGAGCGCAGCAGGATCGCCGCGCTTCCGTAGGTCCCGGCGGAGAGGATCACCTCGTCGGCATGGTGCACGGTCCCGTCGGCGGTGACCACTCCGGTCGCACTGCCGCCGCGGAACAGGACCCGGTCGACGCTGACGGCACCCTGCACCGTGAGATTCGGGCGAGCGCGCACCTCGGTGGTGAGGTAGACCAGTGCGGTGTTCTGCCGGATCCCGTCGAGGACGTTGACCGCGAAGGCCCCGACGCCGTCCTGCTCGGCACCGTTGAAGTCGCTGATCCGCTTGTGGCCACGGGCGACCGCGGCGTCGATGAAGCCACGATGCGCGGGGGTCAGCTCGGAGTCGGTCAGCTGGCGCACGGGCATCGGCCCGCTTCGCCCGTGGAACTCGTCCTCGCCGGTGGGGGTGTTCTCCAGGTCGCGGAAGTACGGCAGGACGTCGGCGAAGCTCCAGTCGTCGAGCCCGTCCTCGGCCCAGCGGGCGAAGTCGCGGGCGCGGGCGCGGAGGGCGGCACCGGCGTTGACGGCGGAACTCCCGCCCATCACCTTGCCGCGCAGGGCGGTCATCGAGGGGGTCAGCCGCCCGCCCCGCGAGGTGTATCCCCAGTCGTGATCGAGATCGGCGATGCGGTTGGCGTCGAGCAGCGCGTCGGGGAACCGGGTGGGGCCGTAGTCCGGCCCGGCCTCGAGCAGCACGACGCGCCGGGCGGGGTCCTCGCTCAGGCGCGCGGCGAGCACCGCGCCGGCCGACCCGCCGCCGACGATCAGGACGTCGGCCGGTTCGACGGAATGGGACAAGGTAGGAACCTTTCGGTCTCGCTGGAGTCGGAGGGAGCGTCCCGGAACCACGTTCAGTTCCGGATGACGCCCTTGTTCCGCATGAGGAAGTCGGCCAGGTAGCCGTCGTGCGGTACCGAGGGATCCATCCAGTGGGTGTACTGGCTTCCCAGGTACAGGTTGCTGATGGTCGGCTCGTCGAGCAGGCGGTCGACGAGGCCGCTGTCGTGGGTCATCGCGTTGAGCACGAGCGTGTTCCTCAACGGCTCCGTGCCGGCCTCGGGTGTCCACGGCGCGATCCACACGCAGGGGAACGGCAGTTCCACTCCGGTCTGCGGCGCGGCCGGATCGTCGAGTTGGAAGACGGCGGGCATCAACGCGGCGCTCCCGTCGCCGAGTTCGCCCACGACGCCGTCGCCGCCGAGCCAGGGCCTGGCACCGGCCGCCTTCTTGAGCAGGTGCGCTTCGATCGCCCTGGCGACCGCGACCGGCTGTACGGGGAGTACGGCCTTGTCGTCCTCGGGCGGCAGGGGGGTCGCGGCGGACAACCGCGCCGCGACCGCCTCGGCGAGCGGAGCCGGGTCGCCCTCCACGAAGACGGCCGTCGTGTTCACGCATCCGGTCCCGCCGTGGCCGCTCACGGACGAGACGATCACGTCGAGGTGGTCGCGCCAGTCCACGTCGGCCGTGATGAGGATCTTCGACCGGCCCGGCCCCTGCGGCAGCACCGTCGCGGCCCCGCCGTACTTGCGGGTCACCTCCTCGCCGCCGTACACCATCCCCAGGTCGGCGCCGCGCAGGACGGCGTCGGCACCGGCGTGGTCGGTGGGCAGGAGCACCACCTGGTCGTCGGCGAATCCCGCGCTCCGCAGTGCCGACACGAGCCGGTGCGGGGTGAAGGGATCGCGGCTCGACGGGCGGACCGCGACGCGGTAGCCCAGCGCCAGTGCCTCCGGCCACAGGCTGTGGGTGCCGGGATGGTTGCCCGCGGCGTGCACGGCGAACACGTCTCCGCGCCGTGTCCACACCGAACGCCCGGTCCGCGTCAGCGGATCGCGCCAGTCGTCGACCGCCCCCCGGGGGCGCGCGTACTGGATGCTCGCATGAGCCTTCGCCACCCGCTCGGCGACCGTCGTGGTCGCCGTGACGACGGAGGAGACCGGGACGCCGCCGACCCGGCTGACAGCGTGCTGGTACTCCTCGACGGTCAGGCCGTCGAGCGTCGCGGTCGCGAAGAGCTCGGCCGCACGGATCATCGCGCCGGCCCGTTCGTCGGCCGGCAGGATGCTGCTCCGGCGCAGCGCCGCCATGGTGCGGTTGACGTACAGCGGCGGCACGAGGCTCAGTTCCGCGACGGCGGTGCCCGCCACATCGGTGACCGTCTGGATGTTCCTGGCGCGGTAGGCACCCGTCGCGCCGAGCGCGGGGAGGCCGATCATCAGTAGACCCCCTCGATGACGTCCTCGTCCTCGAAGACCGCGACCGTGGAGATGTCGGCGACCGAGTCCCCGACCAGGCCGTTCACCTGGGGAATCCGGGTGGCCAGGTCACGTTCCAGGTTGCTGGGCAGCAGGAAGGACTTGCTGACGTGGTTGACCAGCACCCGGCCCCGCTCTCCGTAGGGCACCGGTTCGAGGCCCTTGGCGTCGACGACCGTGAAGGTCACGTAGGGGGAGAGCGAGTCGAAGACACACGGATCGTCGAGGGAGATCCCGGCGCGCTCGCCCGCGACCCCGATGATCATCGTGCTTCCGTACTCGCCGCAGAGCGCGACCTCGGGGAACACCTCGGTCTTGAAGAGGTGCCGGGAGTCGGCGTCCATCTGCGTGCCTCCCCACCTGATGCACTTCACCCGCTCGTTCACCAGGGCGACCAGCTTCTCGTCCCTGGACAGCCGTTCCAGCAGCGGGGGAGTGATGGTGAGCAGGCCGATGTCCTGCGTCCGCAGGACGTCGGCGGCCTGGTCGATGAGGTGCTGGGCGTAGGCGTCGACCTGCCCGAACTGGCCTTCGGAGATGAGCCGCTTCACCCAGCGCGGGTCGAGGTCGATCGTGAAGCCGTGGCGGCCGTGCGTCACGGCGTGCTGCCGGAACAGGGTGCCCACGACGTGCGGCCCGGTCGGGATGATTCCCAGCCAGTTTCCTCCGCGCGGCACACCGTGGCGGTCCAGGTTCGCGTTGCTCCAGCTCACCATGCGGTGCAGCCAGTCCCGCATCAGAACGACCCGCTTCGGGGCGCCGGTGGTGCCGCCGCTCTCGAAGAACCCGATCACGTCGGGGTCTTTTCCGTATCCCCTGGGAATCAGGTCCTCGCCACGGACGTCACGAAGCTCCGCGGCCACGTTCGGGAAGAGCCGGAGGTCCTCGTGCGTCTTGACGTCGGCTCGCGGATCGAAGCCGAGGGTGGCGGCCCGGTCCAGCCAGAACGTGCAGCCGGTCTCGGGGTTGAAGTGCCACTCCATGGCGGCGCGGATGAACTCGTCCGGGTCGGGCTGGACGTCGTACGGAAGATCCAGGATCTGGTCTGCGGTAAGAGGCATTGTCTCTTCCTCATGGAAAGGGTCGGGTGTGTCCGGGCACGACGACGATGCCGCCGGGGCCGTGAAAGGCGTTGAACGTCAGGGGAGTTCGCCCAAGGAGCGGGACTACGGTTGCAGCCGGCTCGTACGCCACCGGAGCGCGTCGCGGTCGTAGCGCAGCCTGCGGTGCAGTCGGTCCGAGCTCGCGGACCAGAATTCGACGACGTCGGGCCGGAGCCGGTAGCCGACGAAGAACTCGGGCCGCGGCTGGGGCTCCCCGGCCAGTTCCAGGGTGCGTGCCCTGGCGCGCAGAGCCTCGACGTCCTCCAGCGGCTCGCTCTGCTCGGTGACCGTCGACATGGCGTGCAACGGAGTCGGCCGGGCGGACCACAGGGCATCCGACTCGGCGTCGGGCAGCAGCTCGACCGGACCGGAGACGATGATCTGCTGACCGGTCTCCCGCCAGTACAGCAGCCCCGAGGCCCACCCCGTGGCGGCGAGTTCGCGTCCCTTCTGGCTACAGCTGTGGCTGGTGAACACCAGACCGAGATCGGTGACCTCGGTGATGGCGACGATCCGGTTGGAGGCGCGGCCGCGCGAGTCCGCGGTGGCCAGGGCCAGCGCGCTGGGCTCGCGGACTCCGATGTCCCGTGCCTCGGAGAGCCAGCCGCGCACCAGTCGGAGAGGCTCCGACGGCGGCTTGTCGTACTCGGGGAAGGGAAGATCGACCTTCCCGCTGAGGGACTCGTATCCGCTTGCGTCCATGACAGGGCTCCCGTCAGACATTGATGGTTCCCTCGGCGACCAGGGCGGCGTGTCCGCCGACGTGGACCGAGCCGACGGACTCGCCGACCCCTTCGGCGGTCGCCCTCATGACCGACGGGCGTCCCATTTCCACGCCCTGGGTGATGGTGATCTCCTGCCCGTACGCGGCGAATCCGTGCCGGGCCAGGTGAATCGCGAGAGGCCCGGCGGCGGAACCGGTCGCCGCGTCCTCGACCACGCCGTAGGCGGGGGAGAACATCCGAGTCCGCCAGCCCCCGTCCGCCTCGGCGAAGCAGTTGGCGGCCATGTCGGGGAAGCGCGAGAGGGCACGGTGATCCGGGTGGAGAGCGGAGAGCGCCTCGACGTCGCTCAAGCCCACGAACACGTGACGCGGCCCGTTGTGGTAGATCTCGACCGGGGCCGTCGACGACTCGACCCCGAGTGCGGCCAGGAGTTCAGCGGCGAGATCGTAGGGCTTCGAAGTGGGAACCGGCTGCTCCATCCGGACCCACGCCGCGCCGTCGCGGGTGCCCAGTTCGAACGGGATGGCACCCATCGCGGTCTCCAGCAGCAGCGTGTCGCGTCCCCGGGTCCGGCCGAGCGCGTAGGCCGTGCCGAGCATCGGGTGCCCGGCGAACGGCAGTTCGTTGACCGGGGTGAAGATCCTGATCCGTGCGTCGCCGCCCTGCTCGGCCGGCAGCACGAAGGTGACCTCGGAGAGGTTCATCTCCTTCGCGATGCGCTGCATCGTCTCGCCGGTCAGATCCTCGCTGTCGAAGAAGACGGCGACCGGGTTGCCCAGCAGGGGCTCGCTGGCAAAGGCGTCCACGACCATGTATCGGTGCATTACGGGCACTCCAGGGCTTGTGCCGGTGCCGAGGGCCCGGCGGAGAAGGCGAGGCCGAGCGCGTCGATCCCCTCGGCCACCGCTGCGACGTCGAATCCGGTGCGGTGGTCGGGTGCGTACCCGATCAGCTCGGCCGCCCGGTTGGGGGGCAGCTGCTGATCCGCCGGAACGTCCGAGTCCCACCACATGACCGCGCCCCAACGGCCGCGTTCACGGTCGGCGATCCACAGCTTCAGGCGCAGTCCCCTGACCTCGTGCCACGGCTCGACGGAGCCGTCACGAAGATCCTTCTCCAGGGATTCGACGGTCTGCTGGGACCTGGCCAGGTCCCACCAGACGACATCCACTCTCATCGTCCGAGCACCCCCTGTATCGCCTCTCCGATGATGCGCGGGCCGTCGACGGTGAGTACCGACTCGGCGTGGAACTGCATCGAGGCGAAGCCCGGTCCGCGCAGCGCGTTCACCTCGCCTGTCTCCTGGTCCCGGCTCACCTCGACCACGCCGATCCCGTCGACGGTTCGCCGGCTCAGCGCGCTGTGCGCGGCGAACGTGTTGTAGAAGCCCACGCGTTCGGGCAGGCCGAACAGTTCGATCTCACGCTGTACGCCCTGGTTGGGTACCTCGCGGCGGTGCAGCTCGAAGCCGAGCTTCGTGCTGAGCACCTGATGGCTCAGGCACACGGCCAGCATCGGCCGGCGACTCGCCAGCGCGGTGTCGATCGACTGCCGCAGCTTGGCGATCTTGGGGTGGGAGGTCGCCCGCGGATCTCCGGGACCGGGGCCGAAGACCGTCAGGTCGTAGCCCGCCACGTCGTACGGCTCGTCGAAGCGGCGGACCTCCACGGACAGCCCCAGTGACCGCAACTGCTGGTCGAGCATCGCGGTGAAGGTGTCCTCCGCGTCCACGACCAGTGCCGTCATGCCGTCCAGCGGGGTCGCGGCCGACGGGCGGTCGTCCTTGTCCCTGTCCCGGAGCCAGAAGCCGGCGATCCCCTCGTTGCGGCGTTCCAGGGCGGCGAGGACCTCCGGGTCGGCCGCGTAGCCGGACGGACGGTCCGACTTGAGCGCGTTGAGCAGGGTCGCCAGCTTGCCGTGGGTCTCGGCGGCCTCGGCCATCGGGTCGGAGTGGCGCACCAGCGTGGCCCCCACGGAAATGTTCATCCGGCCGCCGGGATCGATGTCGGCCGTCCGGATCAGGATCGCCGAGTCGAGCGTCTGCTGTCCGGCCGCGTCCCGTCCGATCAGCGCGGCCACCCCGCTGTAGTAGCCGCGTCCGTTCGGCTCGTAGCGTGAGATGACCTTGGCGGCGCTCTCCAGCGGGCTTCCGGTGACGGTCGGGGCGAACATCGTCTCGTGCAGGACCTCGCGCACATCGCGGTTGGTCCTGCCCTCGATCAGGTATTCGGTGTGCGCGAGGCGTGCCATCTCCTTCAGGTACGGCCCGTGGACGCGCCCTCCGTCGTCGCACAGCCGGGCCATCATCTTCAGTTCCTCGTCGAGGACCATGTAGAGCTCGTCGGTCTCCTTGGTGTCCGCGAGGAACTCCATGACCCCCTTCAGGCTGGGGCCGCCGGACGGATAGCGGTACGTGCCGCTGATCGGGTTCATGACGGCCGTACCGCCGACGAGCGAGACGTGGCGCTCCGGTGTCGCACCGACGAGCGTGTTGCGGCCGGTGTGGATGATGAAGGTCCAGTAGGCCTTCTCCTCGCGTTCCAGCAGCCGCCGGAAGAACGAGAGGGCGCTGGTCAGTGAGTAGTCGCCGATGTCCGCGACGAACGAGCGCTTCATCACGAAGTTGGCGCCCTCGCCGGTGCCGATCTCCTCGGTGACGATCCGGCGCACCATCTGCGCGTAGGCGTCGTCGTCCATGTCGAAGTGACCGTCGGTCAGTTCCGTCGGGACCTGCGGGAAACCGGCGAGCGCTGCGGCGGCCGGCACCGTGTCGCGAGCGGTGAGGCCCATCGCGAGCAGGGGCGTGGCGTCGTCCCGTGCGGCGAAGCCGCGGTCGGCCAGCTGCCGGTAGGGGACGAGCACCAGTGTGTCGAGTGCGGGACCCGGCCCGGAGTCGTCGGCCAACGGGATGTCGTCCAGCGACTTGTACTCGGTCACCTGGCCGGTCAGGACGTCCAGCGTGCCGGGGGAGCCGCTTTCGGGCCGGTGGATGATCGCGAAGGCGGGGAGTTCCAGCGCGAGTACCTGCTCCAGCAGGGCGCTCATGCCAGCACGTCCTCGGTCCGGACCACCATGGCGCAGCACCGTGCCGCGTATTCGAGGGTCATCTTGTGGCGGTCCTCGGAGAAGTCGCCGAGCGCGTCGGCGACCAGGAAGGGCTGGACGTCGTTGGAGAACGCCTCGAGGGCGGTCGACAGCACACCGATATGCGCGTAGACGCCGCAAATGATCAACTGGTCACGCCTTAGTGCGCGCATGCGCTGGAGCAGCTCCGACTTGAAGAACGCGCTGTAGCGCCATTTCGTGCTGACCCAGTCGTCCGCGTCGGGTTCGAGTTCGGGAACGACCGCGCGTTCCGTCTCGTCGGTGCGCATGCCGGGGCCCCAGAAGTCCTTCAGGAGCCCACGCTGCTCGTCCGTCATCCCGCCGGGCTGCGCGGTGTAGGCCACCGGCACCCCCAGCGCTCCGCAGCGCTTCTTGAGGTCGGCGATGTTGCTCACCAACTCGGTGCGCATGCCGTCCTCGAAGGGCTTGAGGAAGTAGCTCTGCATGTCGTGGATGAGGAGCACGGCCCGGTCCGGGTCCACGGTCCAGCGCACGGTGTTCTCCGGCAGCGCGTCCCTCGGCGGCAGTCTGTACGGCGCGATCGGTGGTATTCCCGTCATCACAAGGCTCCCTCTCTAGGAATCTCAGTACTCGGACCACGCCGCGACCACCTTGATGGCCTGGGGGGCGTTGAGCCGCGGATCGCACAGGCTGGTGACGGGGCCCGACCCCAGCTCGGCCGTGTCCAGCACGCACTCGGTCACGTCGTCGGGGGTCGCCTCGAGGTGAAGTCCCCCGGCCGGAACCCCCGCCAGGTCCAGGACCCGCCGGAAGCCGCGGACTTCCCGGGCGACGGTTTCCACGAGCCGGTACTTGGTGCCGTCGGCCGCGCAATCGGTGTTGCCGTGCATCGGGTCGCTGAGCCAGATCACCGGGTGCCCGGCCGACTGCACGGCCTCGACGAGCCGGGGCAGCCTGTCGGCGACGAGGTCGGCGCCCATGCGCACGATGAGTGAGAGCCGGCCCGGCTCCCGCTCCGGGTCCAGCCGGTCGCACAGCTCGACGATCTCGCCGGCGGTCATCGACGGGCCGACCTTGCAGGCGACCGGGTTGGCCACCTGGGCGAGCAGTGCGACGTGCGGGCCGTCGATCTGCCGGGTCCGTTCGCCGATCCACGGCCAGTGGGTGGAGCCGAGCAGGTACCGGCCGCCGTCGAGCTCGCGGAGCATCGACATCTCGTAGTCCAGAAGCAGCGCTTCGTGGCTGGTCCAGACGACGGGCCCGTGGGGCCGGGGTGCCGATCCGACCCACCCGAGCCGCGTCGTGATCTCCCGCGCCGCCATGTAGCCCGTGAGCATGCGCAGTGGATCGGGACGCCTGCTCTCGCGGGTGGGCTCCGGCCCGTTGATCATGTGCCCGAAGAAGGACGGCAGTTCGTCGTCGCCGAGCTTCTCGACCTGGCTGGAGCGGGGCTTGCAGAACTGCCCCGCGATCCGCCCGACCCGCAGCGCGGGCCTGCCGGTTGCGGTCTCCAGGTTCTGGGCGAGCAGATCGATGAGTCCGGTCTTGCCTCGAATGTGCCCGGCGGTGCACTCGGCCGGGTCCTCCGCGCAATCCCCGGCCTGGAGCACCTGCATCTCGCCGGTGGCGACGCGGGCCAGGTGGGAGCGGAGGTTCTCCACCTGCGCCGCGGTCACCAGCGGTGTGACGGACGACAGCATCGCCCGTACGAGCTCGACCTGTGAGGGACTGTCCCATTCGGGCTGATGGCGTGCCTGGGCCCTGTCGATGTCGGCAAGGATGTTTCCCATAACGACCTTCTCCGTTGATTGATAAGAAGACGCCTGGCGAACGGCGTTCAGGTCGGTATGTCGGCCCGCTTGACCTGAGGGACGGCGATGCCCAGGGCCCTGAACTGCTGGCAGGGGTTCATGAACTCGCGCTGGCGCTTGATCTTCCCGTTCTCGAACAGGAAGGAGTGCAGGAAGTGATTGCGGTAGTGGCCGTCGGGATAGTCGGCGAAGCGGATCGTTCCCTCGCCGTCGCATTCGACCCAGAACTGATTGGGGTCCTGCGTGTCGAAGATCTCGACGTTCGTCCAGACCCAGTCGGGGAAGCACTTGAGCGACCACTGGCCGTGGTCACCCAGTCGGTCCCGGCCCGTGATGACGATCGGCTCCCCGGTTTCGGTCGTCCAGAGACCACCGGTGCCGTCTTCGGTGAACAGAAGATGGCGGCGCAGGCGATCCTCCCCGCGGGTATTCATGTACTGCGCCACGATCGCGCGGTTGTTCGCTCGCAGTTCCGCGTCACCGCGGGAACTCGACAACGTATCGGTGGTTTCGGCGGTGCCGGTGATGTCGACCATTGGCTCTTCCTTGTAGTGCCGAAGTAAAGCGGGATCACCGCGCGCACAAGGGCAGACAAAACCAGGCATGACGACGCCGAAAGAGCACCATCATGCATTGGTTCATGCGATTTCTGTTGAGCCCCCCTCCCGCGCCCGGCGGGTAGGCGAAATCTTGTTCACACCCTGGCTGGTTCGGGTAGCCGATGACCGCTGTCTGACCGAAAAATTCCAGCCGGTATCACTGTCTGACGGATCTGCTCCATGGCGGGTGCGATGAGGGCGGCGAGGACCGCGGAAAGAGGGGGCCGCCAGGAGAGTGGGCCCGCCCGGGAGACCCGGTCGACGGCGTCCCGTCCGCGGCCGGCCGGCCGGGCCGGCCACCCGAGCGGCGCGCGTCCCTCCCGGTGACCCCGCTCGACCGATCGGATCCCGGAGCGACGGCCCGTCGACCGGCCGGAAGCCGGCCCGCCCGTCGGCCTGCACTCCTGTCCCCTCTATAGGGACGCCCGCGACCACTCCTGGTGCCGGCCCGGAGCTCCGGCCCGGCACCAGGTGCCCGGACACGTGCCGCCGGCGCGCCCGCGCCTCGCGTCCGACGTGAATTTTGGCCACACGAGCCGGGCTCGATGGAACGAACAAGCCAATACGGCGCCCTGTGCGGTGGCCAAACGTGGGGGCACTTATGTTCGCGGGTGCGCACCGCACATCTCGATGATTTCCAAATCGAAGGATTCGGGAAACCATCGCCCGGGCGTCGGCCCGATCACCCATTTATTGCAGGACGTACCCCACACAGGACACTTGCCCAACCAGAAGGAATTCCAGTGAAGCGTATCGGCGAACATGCGGTGGTGCTGGGAGCGAGTATCTCGGGTCTACTCGCCGCCCGGGTGCTCTCCGAGGCATTCGACCGGGTAACGGTGGTAGAGCGTGACCAGCTGCCGGAGGGGCAGCGCACGCAGCGGCGAGGTGTGCCGCAGGGCCGCCACGCCCATGGCCTGCTCTCCAAGGGCGCGAAGATCTTCGAGGAGCTGTTCCCCGGGATACTCGACGACTTCGTTTCCGGTGGCGCGCCCGTCATCGACGGACCCTCCGAGCTGCGGATGAGCTTGGGCGGGCACTTGTTGTGCATGGACGGCGAGTACGCCGATCTGTCCCGCACCTACCAGCCGAGCCGGCCGCATCTGGAGAGCCGGCTCCGCGCCCGCATCGGGGATCTCGCGAAGATCAAGGTCATCGACGAGTGCCAGGTCACCGGCCTGGAGACCACCTCGGACAAGGACGCCGTCACCGGTGTGTGCGTCCGGTACGTGGGCAGCGGCTCCGAGGACGTGATCCCCGCCGACCTGGTGGTGGACGCGACCGGCCGGTCCGGACGGACCACCAAGTGGCTGGTCGAGATGGGATACGAGCCGCCGCTCGAGGAGCGTATCGACGTCGACATCATGTACACCAGCCGCTATCTGCGGCCGGCCCCCGGTTCGATGGGCCGTGAGAAGGTCGTGATCATCGGGCACGCACCGGGGAGCCCCAAGGGCGCGGAGTTCCTGGAGGAAGAGGACGGCCGCTGGGTCCTGACGCTGATCGGATACCGCGACCACCATCCGCCGACCGACCCGGCCGGGTGGGTGGAGTTCGCCAGGCCGCTGGTCCCCGAACACGTCTTCGCGGCGATCCGCGACGCCGAGCCGCTCAGCGAGATATCAGCGCACCGGTTCCCGGCGAGCGTGCGCCGCCGCTACGAGAAGCTGACCCGCTTCCCGCGCAGGCTGCTGGTGGTGGGCGACGCGATATCCAGCTTCAACCCCATCTACGCCCAGGGGATGACGGTGGCCTCGCTCCAGGCGATGGCGCTGCGTGACTCGCTGAGCGGTGACCTCGATCAGGTCGCGCAACGGTTCTTCCGCAAGGCCGCCAAGCCCATCGGTGTCGCCTGGAAGATGGCGACCGGCAGTGACCTGGCTCTTCCTCAGATCGAGGGCCCGAGGCCGCTTCCCGTGCGGCTCATCAACTCCTACATGGACAAGGTGCTCGCCGCGGCCGAGACGGACATGGTCGTGGCCGAGAAATTCCTGAAAGTCCAGTACTTGCTCGAACCGCCGACAGCGGTGTGCACCCCGGGCATCATGTGGCGCGTTTTCACGGCCAATCGCCGGCGGCGCTCCGCAGCACACACCAGTTAATGGAGGTAACGAAATGCCCCTCTCCATCGCCGACAAAATCCTTCGGCTCTCCCTGACCACGTTCCCGTTCATCGATGCGTCGCAGTTCTTTCCGTCGCTCTCCACGTACAAGGTGGACAGGGCCTTCGAGCTCGCCGAGTTCGAGGAGGCCATGAAGCACTTCTTCCGGGGGAACCCGCTCTTCTCCAAGTGCCACCTGGTGGAGCTGACCTTCGACACTCCCGAGGACTTCCCCCTCTCGTCCTTCCAGGAACTCCTCGCGGAAAAGTACGAGAGCTACTACGACAGCTTCCTGCTCGCCTCCGTCACCTATCGCTCCGACCCGCACCTCCAGGGCATCTTCACCTGCATACCGTTCCCCTTGCAGGACGGATACAAGGTCTTCCGGTTCCACCAGGCGCTGATGAGCACCCTGAAGACTCGGCAGGACGGCTTCCGGATCGCCGAAGGCCTCGCGGAGCTGGAGATCAGGGCCGACGAGCTGGAAGCCTTCCTGCCGCCCGCTCAGTCCTCGCCCTCCGGTGCGACCAAGGAGCTCCCGGTCACCTTCACCGAAGGCTCCGCCGCGCCGGTCAGGATCGGCTCCTTCCTGGAAAGGATGAGGACGGACTTCCTCGACCGCGACAGCGCGAACATGTTCGTCCTCAAGAACAGCCTTTACTCGCCGAAGCTGCCCCTCGGCAACACGCTTCGGTTCCTGACGGTGCCGCGCAGCGTCATCGAGCAGAGCTCGGGAATCCAGATCCGTGACTACTACCGCGCCGAGGAGGAGCGCGAGATCGACGCGCTGTCCCGCATCGAGCGGCGAGAGGACTTCGTCGAGGCCGGCCAGGCCCGCATCGGGAAGATGATCGCCACGCCCGACGTCTTCGCCGTCAACAACTACGGCAACGTATCGGCGCACGACGGAACGGACGCCCGTGCGGACCAGGGCACGCTCGTGAAGTACGAGTGGCACATGCCGCTCATCGTGCTGGGGCTCACCGTGGGCGAGAGGTCCGGGCTCTCGTGGACCATCACCATTCGCGACAAGGCGTTCAACTTCGCGACGGTCCGTCGAACCTCGCCGCAGGACGACACCGTCAAGGCGGCCACCGGAGGCAATCCGGCAGCGGCCGTCGCATGAGACCGCCGGTGACGTGCAGGAACGAGGGGTCCGAGGCTCGGCCTCGGAGTAAATGACGTGACCCGCTCGTCTTCCACCGGTCGGGTGGCCGGGGGCTCGTGCCCCCGGCCACCCGACCGCGTCCCTGCCTCCGCCGCACCGATGGACACGTACCCAATGGACGCGCCGAGCGGTCCGCAACGATGCCGCGAACAGACGCGAGAGGCCTTTTGATGACCATCCCCGCCCTCCAGACGCTGACCCTCGCCGACGACCTGAGCATCACGCGGATGGGATACGGCGCGATGCAGCTGACCGGTCCCGGTGTCTTCGGACCCCCCAAGGACCGCACTCGGGCGATCGCCGTGCTGCGCGCAGCGGTCGAGCTCGGCGTCACCCACATCGACACCAGCGACTTCTACGGGCCGACCGTCGTCAACGAACTGATCAAAGAGGCCCTGCACCCCTACCCGGCCGGTCTGCACATCGTCACCAAGGTCGGCGTCCGCCGCAGCGCCACCGGCGGCTGGATCACCTCCCTGGACCCCGCCGACCTCAAGGCCCAGGTCCACGAGAACCTCCGGCACCTCGGCCTGGAGACCCTGGACGTGGTCAATCTGCGCACGGCCGCGTTCGGCGGTGACGGGTCCTCGGTCGCCGAGTCGTTCGGCGCCCTGGCCGACCTGCGGGAGCAGGGCCTGATCCGTCACCTCGGCCTCAGCGGGATCACCGGCGCCCAGCTCACCGAGGCCCAGGCCATCGCCCCCGTGGTCACCGTGCAGAACCAGTACAACCTGGCCGACCGCGCCGACGACGCCCTCGTCGACCGCTGCGCCGAGGAGAACATCGCCTACGCCGCGTTCTTCCCCCTCGGCGGCGGATTCCACCCCCTGCGGTCACGGACCCTGCGCGACGTCGCCCGCCGCCTCGGCGCCACCGAGCAACAGGTGGCGCTCGCCTGGCTGCTGCGGCGCTCGCCCACGACGGTGCTGATCCCCGGAACCTCCGGCGTCGCTCACCTGCGGGAGAACATCGCCGCGGCCGACCTGCGACTGCCCGACGAGGCGATCGCCGAACTCGACACCGTCGGGCAGTGACCCCGTGGGCCCGTGTGCGGACCGCGGGAGCCGCTGGACCTCAACTCCAGGTTCCGCACCCGCATCGACGGCAGACTCGAACCAGACCAGCAGGACCACGCGACACTAGAGAAGGCGGCAACCCATGAACATTCGAGACCTCCACAACGAGTTCACCGCCGACCGCGCCGCCGCCGAGCGCGCCTACTACGGGAAGTACCTCACGCTCGAGGGAGTCTCCATCCGTACGGGCGAGAGCCAGTACGGCACGCCGGTGGTGGACGTGTCGGACTCCGCCGGAGGCCCCCACCTCGCCATCTTCGTGCTGCCCTTCGACCACCGGATCAAGGAATCCTTCCGGCTCGTGCGAAGCGTCCCCCTGGGCGTCCCCGTCACCGTCAGGGGAGAGTGCCGGGTCTTCAGCGAGGACGGAACGGTGCTGGTCATCAAGGAGTGCGAAATCCTCACCCCGTGAGTCCCTTCGGGCCATCTCCCGGAGCGGCACCGCGTGACGGTCCAGCGGGCGGGGTGGGCCGGCGAGGTCGACAGGCACGGTCTTCCCGATCATGGGCTTCTCCACGCCCCGTGATCCGAGCGGAGGACCGTGCCTGTCCGCGCGTCATCGCCGGTGCCGCCCGCTCCTGACCGGCTCCGCGAGCCCCTGAGGGCGGGTGCGCGTGAATATCCACCACCAGGACGGTCGTCGGTGGAACGAGTCCGTCAATATCGCGTGATGAATTCCCCTCGGATCATCGACTGCCTTTACTTAAAGAGACACAGCCGCTCGTTCCGAAACGATCGCCCTTTCGCAGCGCTCGAGAAGAACGCATGACCGCGGACACGACCGACCCGCTCGCCGGCATTGACGGTGATGACGCATACGGGTTCGCGTCCTACACGAGAAATGGACCAGTCAGTGACCACGAATCGCACCCTCGTCATTGTCGCCCACCCGAACCTCGCGGAATCCCGTGGCAACGCCACCTGGCTCGCCGGGATCAAGGACCTGGACAACGTCACCGTCCACGACCTCTACGAGACCTACCCCGATTTCAAGATCGATGCCGCACGCGAGCACGAACTGCTGCGCGAGCACGACACCATCGTTCTCCAGTTCCCGGTCTACTGGTACAGCGTGACCCCGCTGCTCAAGGCCTGGTTCGACGCGGTGCTCGTGCACGGTTTCGCCTTCACCTTCGACGGTTCCGCCTCGGCGCTCCAGGGCAAGAAGGCCTGGCTGGCCGTCACGGTCGGCAGCACCCTGGAGACCTACGCCGAGGACGGCCTCGCCCGGCGGACCCTCGAGCAGTACCTCGCCCCGGTCGCTCAGACGCTGGAGTTCTGCCAGCTCGACTACCAGGGTTTCCACTCCGTCTACGGCATGATCTTCGACCCGCTGGACGAGGATCTCCTCCTGAACGCCAAGGAATACCGCAGGCTCCTCGCGACCAGTGAGACGCCGGTCGGCTGACGTCGATTATTCGTGAATTCCAAGAGTTCACGATTAATCACGGTGTTCCTTCTGGGGTTCGGCCCCAGGCAGCGCGTTCCTGCACATCACCGCCGCTTCCTTCGCCGGACTCGACGAGAGTTCAGCGAAGGAAGCCCCCGCGACGAACCTCAAGTGGCACCGGGACCTGGTGGTGCCCGCCGCTCGGGTGGGTTTCAGATCACAGTGAGGGGAGAACGGGATGTCCGCCGTGGCCGGGCTGCTCGCGATTCGTGAGCAGGTGTTGGCGGGGCCGAGTGCCGCGGCGACGGAGGCGCAGCACGCCAAGGGGAAGCTGACCGCGCGGGAGCGGATCGGGCTGCTGCTGGACGAGGATTCGTTCAACGAGGTCGAGCCGCTGCGCCGGCACCGGGCGACCGGTTTCGGCCTGGAGGCGAAGAAGCCCTACACCGACGGCGTGATCACCGGCTGGGGCACCGTCCACGGCCGCACGGTGTTCGTCTACGCGCACGACTTCCGGATCTTCGGCGGGGCGCTGGGCGAGGCCCACGCCACGAAGATCCACAAGATCATGGACATGGCCATCGCGACCGGTGCGCCGCTGGTCTCGCTGAACGACGGCGCGGGCGCCCGGATCCAGGAGGGCGTCACCGCGCTCGCCGGCTACGGCGGCATCTTCCAGCGCAACACCCGCGCCTCGGGTGTCATCCCGCAGATCTCCGTGATGCTGGGCCCGTGCGCGGGCGGCGCCGCCTATTCGCCGGCGCTGACCGACTTCGTGTTCATGGTCCGCGAGACCTCGCAGATGTTCATCACGGGACCGGACGTGGTCAAGGCCGTCACCGGCGAGGAGATCACCCAGAACGGTCTGGGCGGCGCGGACGTGCACGCCGAGGTCTCCGGGGTGGCGCACTTCGCCTGCGACGACGAGCGGACCTGCCTGGAGGAGGTCCGCTTCCTGTTGTCGATGCTGCCGCAGAACAACCGCGAGACCCCGCCGGTGGAGATGACCTTCGACCCGGCCGACCGCCGCTGCGAGGCGCTGCTCGACCTGGTCCCGGCCGACGGCAACCGCCCCTACGACATGCGCACGGTGATCGAGGAGCTGGCCGACGAGGGCCAGTTCATGGAGATCCACGAGCGCTGGGCCACCAACGTCATCTGCGCGCTCACCCGCATGGACGGGCAGGTCGTCGGCATCGTCGCCAACCAGCCGCAGTCGCTGGCCGGTGTACTGGACATCCACGCCTCGGAGAAGGCCGCGCGGTTCGTGCAGCTGTGCGACGCCTTCAACATCCCGCTGGTCACCCTGCTGGACGTGCCCGGCTTCCTGCCGGGCGTGGACCAGGAGCACGGCGGGATCATCCGCCACGGCGCCAAGCTGCTGTACGCGTACTGCAACGCCACCGTGCCGCGGATCTCGCTGGTGCTGCGCAAGGCGTACGGCGGCGCGTACATCGTCATGGACTCGCGCTCGGTCGGCGCGGACCTCGCGTTCGCCTGGCCGACCAACGAGATCGCGGTGATGGGTGCCGAGGGCGCCGCCAACGTCGTCTTCCGCCGCGAGATCGCCGCCGCGGACGATCCGGAGGCCAAGCGCGTCGAGCTGGTGCAGCAGTACAAGGACGAGCTGATGCACCCCTACTACGCCGCCGAGCGCGGCCTGGTCGACGACGTGATCGACCCCGCCGGCACCCGCGAGGTGCTCATCCGCTCCCTCCAGATGCTCCGCACCAAACACGCGGACCTCCCCGCCCGCAAGCACGGCAACCCACCCCAGTGAGCGCACCGAAGGGGCAGCAGATGGACCAGGGGGACCTCCGCATCATCCACGGCGACCCCACGCCCGAGGAACTCGCGGCGCTGATCGCGGTCCTGGCGGCCCGCACCGCCGCGCAGGGCGCCGCCGCTCCGCGGTTCGCCCACGGCAGCCGCCGCCCGCAGGCCCGCTGGCGCCGCCTGGAGCGCGTGGCCGGCTACCGCAGCCCCGTCTCCTGGCGCTGACGGCGCCGAAGGAAGCGAACGCTCAGGTCGGCGCCCGCATCCCCGGCACGCGTTTCCTAGCACTCGATGATGTTCACCGCGAGACCGCCGCGGGCCGTCTCCTTGTACTTGACGCTCATGTCGGCGCCGGTCTCCTTCATGGTCTTGATGACCTTGTCGAGGGAGACCAGATGCGAGCCGTCGCCGCGCATCGCCATCCGGGCCGCCGTCACGGCCTTCACCGCGGCCATGCCGTTGCGCTCGATGCACGGGATCTGGACCAGGCCGCCGACCGGGTCGCAGGTCAGGCCGAGGTTGTGCTCCATCCCGATCTCGGCGGCGTTCTCGACCTGCTCGGGGCTGCCGCCCAGCACCTCGGCGAGCGCTCCGGCCGCCATGGAGCAGGCCGAGCCGACCTCGCCCTGGCAGCCGACCTCGGCGCCCGAGATGGAGGCGTTCTCCTTGAACAGCATGCCGATCGCTCCGGCCGCGAGCAGGAACCGTACGACCCCGTCCTCGTCGGCGCCCGGCACGAAGTTGATGTAGTAGTGCAGCACCGCGGGGATGATGCCCGCCGCGCCGTTGGTCGGGGCGGTGACGACCCGGCCGCCCGCCGCGTTCTCCTCGTTCACGGCCATCGCGTAGAGGGTGATCCACTCCATCGCGTGGGCCAGCGGATCGCCCTCGGCGCGCAGCTGGCGGGCGGAGAGGGGGGCACGGCGGCGGACCTTGAGACCGCCGGGCAGGATGCCCTCGCGGGTCATGCCGCGCGAGACGCAGGCCTGCATCACGCGCCAGATCCCGAGGAGCCCCTCGCGGATCTCCTCCTCGGTGCGCCAGGCCCGCTCGTTCTCCAGCATCAGGGCGGAGATCGACAGACCGGTCTCCTTGGTGAGCCGCAGCAGCTCGTCGCCCGTGCGGAACGGGTACTTCAGGACCGTGTCGTCGAGCTTGATGCGGTCCTCGCCGACCGCGTCCTCGTCGACCACGAAGCCGCCGCCGACCGAGTAGTACGTCTTCTCCAGCACGAGGTCGCCCGAGGCGTCGTACGCGAAGATCGTCATGCCGTTGGCGTGGTACGGCAGGGCCTTGCGGCGGTGCAGGATCAGGTCGTCGTCGAAGGAGAAGCCGATCTCGTGCTCGCCGAGCAGCCGGATCCGGCCCGAGGTCCTGATCTGCTCGACGCGCTCGTCGGCGCCCTCCACGTCCACCGTGCGGGGCGAGGCGCCCTCCAGACCGAGCAGCACCGCCTTGGGGGTGCCGTGGCCGTGGCCGGTGGCGCCCAGCGAGCCGTACAGCTCGGCGCGTATCGACGCGACCTGGGCCAGTACGTCCTCGTTGCGCAGGCGCCGGGCGAACATGCGCGCGGCGCGCATCGGGCCCACCGTGTGGGAGCTGGACGGGCCGATGCCGATCGAGAACAGGTCGAAGACCGAGATGGCCACGGGAACTCCTTGCTGGTTTCACCGGACGCCGTTGTCCGGTGGAGGTGGTGCGGGACTGCATGGAACGGGGCACCGCGCTCTGCTTCCAGTGTGCGCGGTGCCCCGGATGTCCGTACGAACACAGACCGTACGGGTGACAAATATATGGCGAGAAGCCTACGAAACTACTTCAGGCCGGGGTACAACGGGTGCTTGTCGGCCAGAGCGGACACACGGGACTTCAGCGAGTCCGTGTCGTAGGCCGGCTTCAGCGTCTCGGCGATGATGTCCGCGACCTCGGTGAAGTCCTCGGCGGTGAAGCCGCGGGTGGCGAGGGCGGGCGTGCCGATGCGCAGGCCGGAGGTGACCATCGGGGGGCGCGGGTCGTTCGGGATGGCGTTGCGGTTGACCGTGATGCCGACCTCGTGGAGGCGGTCCTCGGCCTGCTGCCCGTCCAGCTCGGAGTTGCGCAGGTCGACCAGGACCAGGTGCACGTCCGTGCCCCCGGACAGGACGTCCACGCCGACGGCCTTCACGTCGTCCCGGACCAGACGCTCGGCCAGGATGCGCGCGCCGTCCAGCGTGCGCTGCTGGCGCTCCTTGAAGTCGTCCGAGGCGGCGACCTTGAAGGAGACGGCCTTGGCGGCGATCACGTGCTCCAGGGGGCCGCCCTGGAAGCCCGGGAAGACCGAGGAGTTCAGCTTCTTGGCGAAGCTCTGCTTCGCCAGGATGATCCCGCCGCGCGGGCCGCCGAGCGTCTTGTGCGTGGTGGAGGTGACCACGTCCGCGAACGGGACGGGGTTCGGGTGCAGACCCGCCGCGACCAGACCCGCGAAGTGGGCCATGTCGACCCACAGGAAGGCCTCGACCTCGTCCGCGATCCGGCGGAACTCGGCGAAGTCCAGCTGCCGCGGATACGCCGACCAGCCCGCGATGATGACCTTGGGGCGGTGCTCCTTGGCGAGCCGCTCGACCTCGGCCATGTCGACCAGTCCGGCCTCGTCCACGTGGTACGCGACCACGTTGAACTGCTTGCCGGAGAAGTTCAGCCGCATCCCGTGGGTCAGGTGGCCGCCGTGCGCCAGGTCCAGGCCGAGGATGGTGTCGCCGGGCTGGGCCAGCGCGAACAGCGCAGCCTGGTTGGCGGAGGCGCCCGAGTGGGGCTGCACGTTGGCGTACTCGGCGCCGAACAGGTCCTTGACCCGGTCGATGGCGATCTGCTCGGCCACGTCGACGTGCTCGCAGCCGCCGTAGTAGCGGCGGCCCGGGTAGCCCTCGGCGTACTTGTTGGTCAGGACCGAGCCCTGGGCCTCCATGACCGCGACCGGAGCGAAGTTCTCCGACGCGATCATCTCCAGGGTGGACTGCTGGCGGTGCAGCTCGGCGTCGACGGCGGCGGCGACGTCCGGGTCGAGCTCGTGGAGAGGGGTGTTCATAAGCGACATGCGGGTGACTCCTCAGCCGGCCGTGAAGGCGGTGTACTCGTCGGCGGACATCAGGTCCTCGGGCTCGTCCGCGACGCGCACCTTGAACAGCCAACCGCCCTCGAAGGGAGCGGAGTTGACCAGGGCCGGGTCGTCCACGACGTCCTGGTTGGCCTCGACGACCTCACCGTTCACCGGGGAGTACAGGTCGCTGACCGACTTGGTCGACTCCAGCTCGCCGCAGGACTCGCCCGCGGTCACCGTGTCACCGACCTCCGGGAGCTGGGCGTAGACCACATCGCCGAGCGCGCTGGCCGCGAACTCGGTGATGCCGACCGTCGCGACGCCGTCCTCGGCGACGGACAGCCACTCGTGCTCCTTGCTGTAACGCAGCTGCTGGGGGTTGCTCATGGCCTGAATTCTCCTGTACGCGGTGGAGTGCTGATGGAGGGAAGCGTGGGTGACCGGGCGGATGTGCCCAGGGTCACGTCCGGGGCCCGGGGAGGGGCGCCCGTCAGGACCGGCGCCCGCGGGCATCCGTGTCGTGTCCGGTGCGGACCGGTGTCACTTCTGCCGCTTGTAGAACGGCAGGGCCACGACCTCGTACGGTTCGTGGCTGCCCCGGATGTCCACGCCCACACCGGCGGTGCCCGGCGCGGCGTGCGCGGCGTCGACGTACGCCATGGCGATCGGCTTCCCCAGCGTGGGCGAGGGGGCGCCGGAGGTGATCTCACCGATCACCTCGCCGCCGGCGCCGACCTGGTAGCCGGCGCGCGGCACCCGGCGTCCCTCGGCGATCAGACCCACGAGGACCCGCGGCGGGTTCTGCTCGGCACGGGCGGCGGCCTCCTCGAGCGCCGAGCGCCCCACGAAGTCGCCGTCCTTCTCGAACTTCACGACCCGGCCGAGACCGGCGTCGAAGGGGGTCAGCGAGGTGGTCAGCTCGTGCCCGTACAGCGGCATGCCGGCCTCCAGGCGCAGCGTGTCGCGGCAGGACAGACCGCAGGGGACGAGACCGGCGGGGGTGCCCGCGTCGGTCAGCGCCTGCCAGACCTTCTCGGCGCCGGCGGGGGCGACGAACAGCTCGAAGCCGTCCTCGCCCGTGTAGCCGGTGCGGGCGATCAGGGCCGGGACACCGGCCACCGTGCCCGGCAGGCCCGCGTAGTACTTCAGGCCGTCCAGGTCCGCGTCGGTGACCGCCTTGAGGATGCCGGGGGACTCGGGGCCCTGCACGGCGATCAGCGCGTAGGCGTCACGGTCGTCGCGCACGACGGCGTCGAAACCGGCGGCGCGCTCGGTCAGCGCGTCCAGCACCACCTGGGCGTTGGAGGCGTTGGCGACGACCATGTACTCGTGCTCGGCCAGGCGGTAGACGATCAGGTCGTCCAGGATGCCGCCGTCCTCCTGGCAGATCATGGTGTAGCGGGCGCGGCCGACGCCGACGGTGGCGATGTTGCCGACCAGCGCGTGGTTCAGGAGAGCCGCCGCCTGCGGGCCGGTGACGGTGATCTCGCCCATGTGGGAGAGGTCGAAGAGGCCGGCCTTCGTACGGACGGCGACGTGCTCGTCGCGCTCCGAGCCGTAGCGCAGGGGCATGTCCCAGCCCGCGAAGTCGGTCATGGTCGCGCCGAGCGAACGATGCAGGGCATCGAGCGCGGTGTGGCGGGGTGCGTTGCTGCTCATCGGTCTGGCTCCCAAGGCATGACGGCGAGGTCGTTCCTCCCCATCTGTCATCGGAACCTGAGAGGTTCATCAGGACCCCACGAAACGGTGGTCCTGACTTGCACCTTGGGTGGAGCCACGGTGAGCGGCCCGCTTTTCAGATGTGCCTCGCCCGCGCGGTAACGGGGCCTGAGAGATTCAAGGGAGGGACTTGCTCCTTCGGCGCCCGGGTACACGTACCCAGGACTCTCCCGCGCGGATTCAAGCGGCCGGTATGCAGTTGGCGCGGCCATCATCGCACGCGTTCCCCGATCACGGCAGCCCGCCATCTGTGACACGGCTGTGGCGGTCCGTGCACGGAAAGGAGAAGCGCCGGGCATTACCTTCTCTTTACACTCGGGGGAGATGGAACTCCATGTCCGAGGAGATGGACTCCATGTCCAAGGGGAGGACGGCCACGGTGGACAGGACCACGGCGTACGCGACGACCTCGGGTCTCGCCCTGCCCGAGCAGCCCGGCGCACCGGCCCGGGGGGCCCGCGGACCGCGCCCGGCGGCCGTCGTACGGGATCTGCGCGACCGGGTCGGACGCAGTCCGCACGGGCTGCGCTTCGGCGAGCGCGACCTCGTCGTGGTCACCGGACTGCCCGGCAGCGGCAAGTCGACGCTGATGCGGCGGGCGGTGCGGGGCACGCGCGTCGACTCGCAGGACACCCGCGACCGCTGGGACGGCCGGATGGCCGGACTGCTGCCGTACGCCGTCTACCGCCCCCTGGTCCGCCTCGCGCACTACGCCGGTCTGCGCCGGGCCCTGCGCACGGGCGGCGGACTCGTCGTGCACGACTGCGGTACGCAGGCCTGGGTGCGCCGCTGGCTGGCCCGCGAGGCCAGGCGCCGAGGCGGGGCGCTGCACCTGCTGCTGCTCGACGTCACGCCCGGCACCGCCCTGGAGGGCCAGCGCGAGCGCGGCCGGGGCGTCTCGCGCTACGCCTTCGCCCGTCATCGCGGCGCGCTCGCCCGGCTGCTGAGCGCCGCCGAGCGGGGGGACCTGCCCGAGGGCTGCGGTTCGGCGGTGCTGATCGACCGGCACGCGGCGGACGTGCTGCGCAGGATCGACTTCGGCGGCTGACCGGCGGCGGTGGCCCGTGGGCCCGATGCGCCGGACAGGCCCTAACCTTTCCAGCCGGAACAGTGGTTCGAAGCGGGCGGTGGACAGATGGATTTCCCGGCACAGGCGCACCCCCAGCCGCACGGCGGCTGGCCCGGCAACGAGCTGGAGGAGGTGTTGTCCTCCTCCCTCGGCGTGCCCGCGGGGCCCTCGGCGGCGGCTCGCATCGTCGAGGTGCTCGGCCGCAGCTTCGTCTGGGTGCCGCTGCCGAACGGCGGCGGCCCGCAGAGCGGCGCGCTCGACCTGCCCACGATGGACCTCGGGGGCCAGGTGTACGTCCCCGTCTTCAGCTCCGAGGAGCAGTTCCGCCAGGTCGTCGGCAGCCACATGTCGTTCACGATCGCGCCCGCCGTGGAGTTCGCCCGCGGACTTCCGCCGCAGGTGGGCATCGCGGTGAACCCGGACGGCGTGGTCGGCGTGCCGCTGCCGCCGCCAGCCGTCGCCGAACTGTGCCGGGCCGGGCGGACCGAGCTGGACGGGTCGGCCGGCGGGGGCCGGGTGCGGCTCTTCGAGCCCGACTGGCAGGACGACCCGATGGACTTCCTGGCGGCGGCCTCCGCGGAGTTCGCCGCGACCGGCGTCGTCCTGAGCGCCCGCCGCTGTCTGGCCAGCATCGAGGGCGACGAACCCGTCATGTTCGTCGGCGTCGAGCTGTCGACGTGGGAGGGCGACGTCCGGGCCCTGCCGCTGGACGCCCTGGGCCGCGCCCTCGGCCGGGTTCCGGTGAACATTCCGGTGAACCTGGTCCTGCTCGACGTGACGCAGGACCCGGTCGGTGACTGGATGCGGGCCCAGGTGCGCCCCTTCTACCAGCACGGTCACTGAGCGGCGGCCGCCCGGAGGACGCCGGGCGGGGGCGTCCGCCCGCGGCACGGGGGCCGGGCCGGCCCGCACGGCGGTTTCCGGCTCTCTCCCGCTTCCCCCGGCGGAGCACGATCGCCGCATAAGCTGGTTTCATGGCCTGGACGAGGCGTTGACGCACATCGGTGACCGGTGCCTCGGGCGTAAGGGATGAGTTCGTCGTGAATTGTTCGCGAAGGGGCGGTTGAGGGTGAGCGCGTCGGGCACGGCCGCGGCCGGGCAGGTCGAGCACATGCTGCGCCAGGTGACGCCCGGGCGTTACGACGCCTACGAGGCGCTCCTTCGCGCGCTCGCGACCCCGTCCTCCGGCCAGGTGTGGATGCTCCTGTGGCACGGCCAGGCCGGCTCCCCGGACGCCCAGTACGGGAACATGCCGGTGGACGGCTTCGGGTACGCGCCCTGCGTCACCTCGGCCCAGGAACTCTCGGCCAGCGGCTGGAACCGCAGCTACGAGGTCGTGGACGCGCTGGACGTCGCCCGGACCCTGTATCCCGACCAGTTCGGGCTCTGGCTCAATCCGCACGCTCCGGGCGGCGGCCTCGGTGTGCCCTGGCTGGATCTGCGCCGCATCGCCACGGGCCTCGAGCGCCAGCCCGCCGGTCCGCTCCGGCTGTCCGAACCCGCCATCGAGATCCCGCAGTTCTACGCGCTGATCACGCAGAACGCCCATCTCACCCCGGCCGTGCGGTCGTTGCGCCGCGCCTGGGTCCAGCCCGCCTTCGGCACGCCGTACCTGGCCATCGGCCTTGACGTGTACGACACTTCACCGCCCGCCGTCGACTCGGTGCGGGCGATGATGCAGCGGTCGATCGGCGCCGTCCCGGACGGGCTCCCGGTCTCCACCGTCGCGATGTCGGACGAGTTCGACCCGGTGGCGATGTGGCTGCGCGCGAACGCACGCCCGTTCTACGACCGAGAGGCCCACGGGGCCCCGGCGCACGGACACGGGGGCCCGGCGCCGCGCGGCGCCGCGTACTGACCGGCCGCGCCGGGCTCCCGGCGTGACCGGCCTGACGTCGCAAGAAGGAAGCCGCCCCGCCCTCGACCGGGGCGGGGCGGCTTTTTGTCGCCGTCACACGGCGGGATCTACTCCGTGACCGTGCCTGTTCCGCACGCCACGGGAGTGGTGTCGTTGGCTCCGTCGACCGTGCACACCTCGACGAAGTACGTCGTCCCCGCCTGGATGTCGTAGTGGAACGAGGCGATGGTGCTGTCCGCGCCCGTTCCGTCGTAGGCCCACGCGAGCCTCTGGCCCGCGTAGTGGATCTCCCCGCGCACACCGTGCCCGTCGGCGTACGTGTCCCACACGAAGAAATTGTCCGCGTCGTCGTTGAACGTCAGCTCGCCCACGACCCTGCCGCTGCTGTTGGTGACGTACGCGACGCGTCCGGTGGGTGTTCCGGCGTGCGCGGCTCCGGCCGTGGCCATGGTCAGGAGCACGGCGCAGGCGCCGCCCAAGAGCGTCCGAGTGGTCAACTTCCGCAAAACAGCCCCCAGTTTCGTAATCGATCGGTTGATCGATTTCCTGGGAAAGTTATCGGATCTTCACATTGAGGGGCAAGGGAAGAGGTCTCGCGTGGCGAAGGTGACCGATCGTGGTCCATGGGTGGCTGGAAGGGATCGTGTGGCGATTTGGTGCAAGCGTGACCGGTGTCATCCGACTGTGCGCCGAGATGTCCTGGTTGCGACAGTTCGCTCCTTGATATCCGCCGTCCGAATAACGGAACCTTCCAGATGGCGTCACGTTTGCGCATCCATTGACTGCCAAGTCTGGCAACGGATCGCCAAAGCACTGAAGACTTCCGGTCTCCAGGGGTTTAACTCCTGAGTACTACGGACTGATCACGCCGCCACAGCGGCAAGCGCGGGCCGGCTACCGCCGGTTGAGAGGGGTCCCTGCCAGATGACGGCACCATTGCACGAGCCGACCGCGGAAGCGGCCCCAGGCGCGGCCGAGGAAGCGACGGTTGCCACCGTCGACGAAAAGGCCGTACAGGGACGTTCCCTGGGCCGGATCGCCTGGGAGCGCCTGAAGCGGGACAAGCTCGCTCTGACGGGCGGTGTGGTCGTACTCGCCCTCATCGTGGTCGCTCTGCTCGCACCGGTGCTCACCCACCTGGTCGGGCAGGACCCGGACGCCTACCACGAGAACCTGATCGACCCGCTCTTCGGCACCCCCCGGGGATCGTTGGGCGGGGTCAGCGGTGACCACCTGCTGGGTGTCGAGCCGGTCAACGGCCGTGACATCTTCGCCCGCATCCTCTACGGCGCTCAGATCTCCCTGCTCGTCGGCTTCCTGTCCGCGGTCGTCGCCGTCATTTTCGGCACCGTCCTCGGAATCCTGGCCGGCTTCTTCGGTGGCTGGGTCGACTCGCTCATCAGCCGTGTCATGGACGGCCTGCTGGCCTTCCCGCAGCTCCTGTTCATCATCGCTCTGGTCTCCGTCATGCCGAACGCCATGCTCGGCCTGACCGGCTCCAGCGTGCGGGTGTTCGTGATGATCCTGGTCATCGGTTTCTTCGGCTGGCCCTATATCGGGCGCGTCGTCCGAGGCCAGACGCTTTCGATGCGTGAGCGCGAGTACGTCGAGGCGGCCCGCTCCCTGGGTGCCGGGCGGCTGTACATCCTCTTCAAGGAACTGCTGCCCAACCTGGTGGCCCCGATCATCGTCTACACGACGATGATGATCCCCACCAACATCCTCACCGAAGCGGCGCTCAGCTTCCTGGGCGTGGGCGTCAAGCCGCCCACCGCTTCCTGGGGACAGATGCTCTCGAACGCGATCGATTACTACGACTCGGACCCGATGTACATGGTGGTCCCGGGTGTGGCGATCTTCATCACCGTTCTTGCCTTCAACCTCTTCGGCGACGGCGTGCGGGACGCGCTGGACCCGAAGGGTTCCCGCTGAACCGCCGTACCCCCAGCCTCCCGTGGCACATACACGGGTTTTCTCATCAAATCCGGAGGATCCGAGATCGTGACTACCCAACGCACCTCAGGGCGGCGCAAGCAGGCGTTGGCCGCTGCTGTCGCGGTCGCCGCGCTGCTGACCACGGCGGCGTGCGGCGGCGGCAATGACGGCAACGGCGGCGGCTCCAAGAACGGCGCGGCCGGCTTCGATGCCGCCAACAACAAGGTCGCCCAGGCCTCGCTGGCCAAGAAGGGCGGGACGCTCCGGTTCGGTGGCGCCCAGGACGCCGACTCGTGGGACACCACGCGCGGCTACTACGGCTTCATGTGGAACTTCGCCCGCTACTACAGCCGTCAGCTTGTCACGAACAAGACCGAGGCGGGCAAGACCGGCGCCGAGGTCACCCCGGACCTCGCGACCGGCGTCGCGAAGGTCACCGACGGCGGCAAGACCTACACGTACACCCTGCGTGACGGTGTCACGTGGGAGGACGGCCAGGCGATCACGTCCAAGGACGTCAAGTACGGCATCGAGCGCGTCTGGGCGCAGGACGTGCTGTCCGGCGGTCCCGTCTACCTGAAGGACGTCCTCGACCCCAAGGGCGAGTACAAGGGCCCGTACAAGGACACCTCCAAGGACAAGCTCGGTCTGAAGGCGATCGACACGCCGGACGACAAGACCATCGTCTTCCACCTCCCGAAGGCCAACTCGGACTTCGAGGAGATGCTGGCCCTGGTCTCGGCGTCCCCGGTCCGCCAGGACAAGGACACCAAGTCCAAGTACGGCCTGCACCCGTTCTCCTCGGGCCCGTACAAGTTCGACTCGTACAACCCCGGCAAGGACCTGACCCTGGTCCGCAACACCTCGTGGAAGGCCGCCTCGGACCCGATCCGCAAGGCCTACCCGGACAAGATCACGGTCAAGTTCTTCTCGAACGCCAACGACCTGGACCAGCGTCTGATCAACAATGACCTGGACCTGGACATCAACCAGACCGGCATGTCGCCGCAGGGCCGCACCACCGCCCTGAAGCAGCACAAGGCCAACCTGGACAACCCGGTCTCCGGCTACGTCCGTTACGCCGCCTTCCCGCAGAGCGTGAAGCCGTTCGACAACGTCGAGTGCCGCAAGGCCGTGATCTACGGCGCCGACCACGTCTCGCTCCAGACCGCGCGCGGTGGCCCGGTCGCCGGTGGCGACATCGGCACCAACATGCTGCCGCCGTCGGTCGCGGGTGCCGAGGGTCAGAAGTACGACCCCTACGCCATCGCGGGCGAGAACAAGAACGGCAACGTGGCCAAGGCCAAGGAGGCCCTGAAGGCCTGCGGCAAGCCGAACGGTTTCTCGACCACCATCGCCGTGCGCAACAACAAGCCGGTCGAGGTGGCCACGGCCCAGTCGCTCCAGGCGTCGCTGAAGAAGATCGGCATCACCGCCCAGATCGACCAGTACGACGGCTCGCAGACCACCGGCATCATCGGTAGCCCCGCCAACGTGAAGAAGAAGGGCTACGGCATCATCGTGATGGGCTGGGGCCCGGACTTCCCGTCCGTGCAGGGCTTCGGTCTTCCGCTGTGGGACAGCAAGTACATCCTCGACAGCGGTAACTCGAACTACTCGCTGATCAAGGACAAGGCGATCGACGGCCTGTTCGACAGCTACGTCACCACCCTGGACGCGGCGGGCAAGACCAAGATCTCCACGGAGATCAACCACAAGGTCATGGAGGGCGCGTACTACCTGCCCTTCACCTTCGAGAAGTTCATCAACTGGCGCGGGAACAACCTGGCGAACGTGTACACCACCGATGGCTACAGCGGTATGTACGACTTCGTCAACCTCGGCCTGAAGTCCGCGAAGTAAACCCGGCACACCCGCCGTACGGCACGAAAGGCAGGTGAAGGCCGGCGCGGCGTGACCGCGGGCCATCGGACGACCTCCGATGGCCCGCGGTCCCGCAGCGGGCCGTAAGCTGTGCTCGCTTACCTCATCAGGCGGCTGTTCGCCGCCGCAGTGATGCTCGTGGTCATCGTCATGGTGGTCTTCTGCATCTTCTTCCTCGTCCCGAAGTGGGCGGGCGTCGACGTCGCCACAAGCTTCGTGGGCAAGCAGGCCGACCCCGCGGCCGTAGAAGCCGTACGGCAGAAGCTGGGCCTGGGCGACCCGATCTACCAGCAGGTCTGGGCGTTCTTCAAGGGCATCTTCGTGGGTCGCACCTATGCGGGCGGCGGTGACGTCACACACTGTGCCGCGCCGTGCTTCGGCTACTCCTTCCGCAGCGAGCAGGCCGTCTGGCCGGTGCTGACCGACCGCTTCCCGGTGACCCTGGGACTCGCGCTCGGCGCCGCAGTGCTCTGGCTCGTCTTCGGTGTCGCCGCGGGCGTGCTCTCCGCGCTCAAGCGGGGCAGCCTGTGGGACCGCGGTGCCATGGTCGTCGCCCTGGCGGGTGTCTCCCTTCCCATCTACTTCACCGGCCTGCTCAGCCTGGCCGTCTTCGTCTTCGGGCTGAAGTGGTTCGACGGCGAGTACGTGCCGCTCGACCAGAGCTTCACCGGCTGGCTCGGCGGCATGATCCTTCCCTGGATCACCCTCGCGTTCCTCTACGCGGCGATGTACGCCCGGATCACCCGCGCCAACATGCTGGAGATCCTCGGCGAGGACTACATCCGCACCGCCCGCGCGAAGGGTCTCGGCGAGCGAGTCGTCATCGGCAAGCACGCCATGCGCTCCACGATGACGCCCATCCTCACCATGCTCGGTATGGACCTCGGCGCCCTCATCGGCGGCGCGATCCTGACCGAGACGACGTTCAGCCTGCCGGGTCTCGGCCAGGCCGTGCTCAACGGCATCAAGAACCAGGACCTGCCCATCATTCTGGGCGTCACCCTGATCACCTCGCTGGCGGTGCTCATAGCCAACCTGCTGGTGGATGTTCTGTATGCCGTGATCGACCCTCGAGTGAGGCTCTCATGACCGAACTCAGCAAGAGCGGAGCGGCCGTGGGCGAGCCCACGGCCACGTCGCCCGCATCGAGCTCGTTCCTCGAAGTACGTGACCTGAAGGTCCACTTCCCGACCGACGACGGCCTCGTGAAGTCCGTCGACGGACTCAGCTTCAAGCTGGAGCGAGGCAAGACCCTCGGCATCGTCGGCGAGTCGGGCTCCGGCAAGTCGGTCACCTCGCTCGGCATCATGGGGCTGCACACCGCCGGGCAGTACGGCAAGCGCAAGGCGCAGATCTCGGGTGAGATCTGGCTGGACGGCACGGAGCTGCTGTCCGCGGACCCCGACCACGTGCGCAAGCTGCGTGGCCGGCAGATGGCGATGATCTTCCAGGATCCGCTGTCGGCGCTGCACCCGTACTACACGATCGGTCAGCAGATCGTGGAGGCGTACCGCATCCACCACAAGGTGGACAAGAAGACGGCCAAGCGCCGAGCCGTCGAGATGCTCGACCGGGTGGGCATCCCCCAGCCGGACAAGCGTGTCGACAACTACCCGCACGAGTTCTCCGGCGGTATGCGCCAGCGCGCGATGATCGCGATGTCGCTGGTCAACAACCCCGAACTGCTCATCGCGGACGAGCCGACGACTGCCCTGGACGTGACCGTCCAGGCGCAGATCCTCGACCTGATTCGCGACCTGCAAAAGGAGTTCGGCTCCGCGGTCATCGTCATCACCCACGACCTGGGCGTCGTCGCCGAACTGGCCGACGACATCCTGGTGATGTACGGCGGGCGCTGCATCGAGCGCGGGCCGGCCGAGAAGGTGTTCTACGAGCCCCGGCACCCCTACACGTGGGGCCTGCTCGGCTCGATGCCGCGGCTCGACCGCGATCAGCAGGAGCGCCTCATCCCGGTCAAGGGCTCTCCGCCCTCCCTCATCAACATCCCGTCCGGCTGCGCCTTCAACCCGCGTTGCCCGTACGCGGACCTGCCGAAGGACAACGTCACCCGCACGGTTCGCCCCGAGCTGACCGAGGTCGGCAGCCAGCACTGGGCCGCCTGCCACATGACGCAGGAGCAGCGGGAGCGTATCTGGACCGAAGAGATTGCGCCGAAGCTGTGAGCGAGAACAAAGCAGTGAGCATTCCTGCGCAGAGCACAGGCTCCCAGCCCGCCGCTTCCGGTGAGACCCTGCTGAAGGTGACCGGGCTCCAGAAGCACTTCCCGATCAAGAAGGGCCTGCTCCAGCGGCAGGTCGGCGCCGTGCACGCGGTGGACGGGATCGACTTCGAGGTCAAGGCCGGCGAGACGCTCGGTGTCGTCGGAGAGTCGGGTTGCGGCAAGTCGACGATGGGTCGGCTGATCACTCGGCTGCTCGAACCGACGAGTGGCAAGATCGAGTTCGAGGGCAGGGACATCACGCACCTCGGTGTGGGCGGGATGCGTCCGCTGCGCCGTGACGTGCAGATGATCTTCCAGGACCCCTACTCGTCGCTCAATCCGCGCCACACCATCGGCACCATCGTGGGTGCGCCCTTCAAGCTCCAGGGTGTCGACCCCAAGGGCGGTATCAAGAAGGAAGTCCAGCGACTGCTGTCGGTGGTCGGCCTGAACCCCGAGCACTACAACCGCTACCCGCACGAGTTCTCCGGCGGTCAGCGGCAGCGCATCGGTATCGCCCGCGCGCTCGCGCTCAACCCCAAGCTGGTCGTGGCGGACGAGCCGGTCTCGGCGTTGGACGTGTCGATCCAGGCTCAGGTCGTCAACCTGCTGGACGACCTCCAGCAGGAGCTCGGACTGACGTACGTGATCATCGCGCACGACCTCTCGGTCGTCCGGCACGTCTCGGACCGGATCGCGGTGATGTACCTCGGCAAGATCGTCGAGCTGGCGGACCGCGAGTCGCTGTACAAGGCGCCGATGCACCCGTACACCAAGGCTCTGATGTCGGCGGTGCCGATCCCGGACCCGCGGCGGAAGAACGAGAAGAGCGAGCGCATCCTCCTGCAAGGGGACGTGCCCTCGCCGATCTCCCCGCCGAGCGGCTGCCGCTTCCACACGCGGTGCTGGAAGGCGACGCAGATCTGCAAGACGGCCGAGCCGCCGCTCCTGGAGCTGAAGCCCGGTCAGCAGGTCGCCTGTCACCACCCCGAGAACTTCGAGGACCAGGCCCCGCAGGACACGGTGCTGCTGTCCGTCGCGAAGAAGGCGGCCGAGCTCGTGGCCGACGAGGTGCTGGCGGAGTCCGCGGAGACGTCGGCGGCGGTGGCCGCGGAACGACAGACCGGCGAGACCCCCGCCGAGGGATCCACGGAGGCCGCGGCCGAGGAGCCCTCCGACGAGGCCGGCTCCGAGGAACCGGGCGCGTCGGAGGAATCGGCGAGCGACCCCCAGAAGTAGGAGAGGCGCAGCGTCGCGGACGACGCGACCATGCCCACACGTATGCCCCGGCGGCCAGGGAACTGGCCGCCGGGGCATACGTGTTGGTGAACATGGATCAGCTGCCGACGCCGATGCGTTCCATCCGGCATGCGCCGATCAGGAACTGGTCTCCCGGAATTCGTGCGGTTCGCGGGTGGTGGGTGTCCGGGGCGGTGGTGGACGGTGGTGCGGAAGCCGATCGTCAGGAGTCAACCGGCAAGTAGGCCGTGACGACTTGGCAAAGTCATGAACATGCCCGAGCGGGAGAGTGCAGAGTCCTGCGTGTCCGTCTGATCGGAAACGATCGGCACACGTACGAAAGGGACGCGAAATGGCACTCTCCCGTTCGGCACGTTTAGGTTCGCTCGCCACCGCGGCGGCCTCCCTCTTCCTCGTCGCCGCCTCCTCCGCCCCCACCCCCGGCGCGGACGGCATCGGTGACTCGTACTTCCCCCAGCTCGGCAACAGCGGCTTCGACGCCCGCCACTACGCCCTGGACGTGGCGTACAACCCCGACACCGACCGTCTCGACGGCCGCACCACCCTCACCGCCCGCGCCACCCAGAACCTCTCCGCCTTCGACCTCGACCTCCAGAAGCTGGAGGTCACGAGGATCGAGGTGAACGGCAGAACGGCCCGCTTCACGCGGGAGGGCGACGAGATCCACATCACCCCGCGCGGCCCGCTGGCCAAGGGCAAGGACTTCACGGTGACCGTCACCTACGGCGGCGTCCCCGAGGCCCTGAACGGCCCGATCGTCTTCGGCTCCGACTACGGGTGGATGAAGACCCCGGACGGCGTCTTCGTCGCCTGCGAGCCCAACGCCGCCTCCACCTGGTTCCCCTCCAGCGACCACCCCTCCGACAAGGCGACCTACGACATCCGCATCACGGCGCCCAAGGGCCTGACGGGGGTTTCCAACGGACGCCTGATATCGACCCGGGACAAGGGCGGCCTGACCGTCACGCACTGGCGCGAGAGCCGGCCCATGGCCACCTACCTCGCGACGGCGACCATCGGGAAGTTCGACGTGAGGACCGGGAAGACCCCGGCCGGGACGCCGATCTACGTCGCCGTCGACCCGGTGCTCGCGGGCAGCAACAGCGTCGACGTGTACGCCGTCACCGCCGAGGCCACCGACTACTGGTCGCAGCTGTTCGGCCCGTACCCGTTCGAGGAGACCGGGGCCATCGTCGACGACATGCCCGAGGCCGGCTTCTCGCTGGAGGTCCAGTCCAAGCCCGCGTACTCGGCGGTGCGTTCGGAGACGACCATCGTGCACGAGCTGGCCCACCAGTGGTTCGGCGACTCCGTCTCGGTGGCCCACTGGAAGGACATCTGGCTGAACGAGGGCTTCGCGACCTACGCCCAGTGGCTGTGGGCGGAGCACAGGGGCACCCGCTCGGCGCACGACTCGTTCCTCGCCGGGTACAACCAGCGGCCCGCGGACTCCTCCTTCTGGCAGACCACGGTCGCCGACCCGCAGCGCGACACCATGTTCGCCTCCGCGGTCTACCAGCGGGGCGCGATGACGCTCCAGATGCTGCGCGAGCGCATCGGCGACACCGCGTTCTTCAAGCTGCTGCCCGCGTGGACGAAGCTGCACCGGTACGGCAACGCGAGCACCTCCCAGTTCATCGCGCTGGCCGAGAAGATCTCCGGGCAGCAGCTCGACGATCTCTTCCAGACCTGGCTGTTCACCACAGGCAAGCCCGCCCTCTGACCCGTCCTTCGTAAGGCGCACACCCCGCGACAGGTGAGAATGTGGGGGTGTTCCAGCAACTGTTCAGCCCCTCCGTCCAGCACACGCTCGACCTGATCGGCATCTTCGTCTTCGCGATCTCCGGCGCCCTGCTGGCCGTCCGCAAGAACTTCGACGTCTTCGGCATCGCCGTCCTCGCGGAGATCACCGCGCTGGGCGGAGGGCTGCTGCGCGACATCATCATCGGTGCGGTACCCCCGGCGGCCTTCACCGACCTGGGGTACTTCACCACACCGCTCGTCGCCGCCCTGCTCGTGTTCTTCCTGCACCCGCAGGTGGAACGCATCCAGGTCGGCGTGAACGTCTTCGACGCGGCCGGACTCGGACTGTTCTGCGTCACCGGCACCGTCAAGGCGTACGACTACGGGCTCGGCCTGACCGCCTCCGCCGCCCTCGGCCTCGCGACCGCCGTGGGCGGCGGTGTGCTGCGGGACGTCCTCGCCAACGAGGTCCCCTCGCTGCTGCGCTGGGACCGCGACCTCTACGCGGTCCCCGCGATCGTCGGCGCCACGATGGTGGTCCTGTGCATCCGCTACGACGCGCTCACCCCGTTCACCAGCGGCCTGGCCATCGTCACGGCTTTCGTGCTGCGCCTGTTCGCGATGCGGTTCCACTGGCGAGCTCCGCGCGCGTGGAACCGCCGCTCGACGGTGCGAGAGGACGAGAGCTCCTGATCCGGTCGGTGCCGGCCGCCGTGCCGGCACCTCCGGTGGTGGTCGTGCCGCCGAGTCCGCCCGCCGTGCCGGCCGTACCCGCCCTTCCGCCCGTCGTGCCCGCGGTGCCTCCCGTGCCCGCCGCGGCCCGCCCGCCGTGACGGAACTGCTCGGTCAGCCAGCGGAACACCTCCGGCAGCTGGGGCCGCCACAGCCCCATGTCGTGGCCGCCCGCGCTGCGCGGCAGCAGCACCACGTCCACGGTCGTCGGCGGCTTGGCGATCGCCTGGATCGCCGCGCCCGCCTGGTACCCGTCACCGGACTCGCCGGAGAAGTAGAGGGCGACCCTCGGGGGGACGCGGTCGGCGCGCAGCATCAGGTAGGGGTTGTTGCGCCGGCGCAGTTCCAGGGTCCGTGCGGCGAGCGAACCGCGCTCGCCCTTCGGGTCGTTGTAGCCGGACATGCTCACCGCGGCCCGGAAGCGGTCGGGGTGGGCGACGGCCAGCTTGGTGGCGCAGTGCGCCCCGGCCGAGTACCCGGCCGTGGCCCAGCCGTTCGGGGCGGACTCGGCGCGGAAGTTGTCCATGACCATCCGCGGGACGTCGATGCTCAGCCAGCTCTCCGCGTTCACCGTTCCCGGGATGTTCGCGCAGCCGGTGTCCGCGCGGGCCACCAGGTTGGTGCGCGGCGCGACCAGGATGAACGGCGCGACCCGCCCGTCGAGCATCATCGGCCGCAGCTGCTCGTGCACCCGCAGGGAACCGAACCATGCCTTGGCCGAGCCGGGATAGCCCGGCAGCAGTTCCACCACGGGGAACCTCCGGTGCCGGTAGGCGGGTTCGTTGTACTGCGGCGGCAGCCAGACGTAGACCTCGGCGTTCACGCCCGAGACCCGGCCCTTCAGGTCGGTGACGCGCACCCCGCCGGCCGACCCCATGCGCGGGCCCTGGGCCGGCTCGAAGGTCTGGCGCATCCTGGGCAGGGTCTTCAGAGAGATCCCTCCGGTGCCGTCGACGCCGAGGTCGGCGGCCTGCTGGACGTGGTTGCCGGTGCCGAGCAGGTCGGCCCAGTTGTCGTACAGGTTGTTGGCGTTGTTCACGAGGACGAACACCAGGCTGATCGCCGTCCCCTGGGCGAACAGCAGCATCAGAAGCCGGCTCGCGGCGCGCACGGGCGCCGGTCCGGGCACCCGGGACCACAGGACCAGGGGCAGCAGAAGTGCGAACACGCACAGCACGAGGCAGGTCAGAAGGAACGTCGTCCCGGTGAGGCTCATGTCCCATCAGAGGAGATCCCGGACCGATTGGTCACGGATGATTGCGGACACTTAACAAGAAATTGCCGAATCCTCACCTGGATGGGCGGACGACGGGACGCCCGCGCGACCGCCGTTCCGAAAGCTACCGCTTAGTAATTTCCTGTTGTACGGTTCACGTATGCCAGAAGCAGCTTCGGTACAGGCCGTACGGGCCACGATCGGCGACAGCGAGTTCGACCGGGACACCGCCGTCACCCCGCGCGGGGCCGGCGTCTACGACGTCGACCTCTCCGCCGGGTGGACGATCATCACCGCCGTCAACGGCGGCTACCTCCTGGCCGTCCTCGGCCGCGCGCTCGCCGACGCCCTCCCGCACTCCGACCCGTTCACCGTTTCCGCGCACTATCTGACCGCGTCCCAGCCCGGTCCCGCGGTCGTCCGCACGGACGTCGTGCGCACCGGCCGGACGCTCTCGACCGGACAGGCGTCCCTCTTCCAGTACGACGACGAGGGCCGCGAGGTCGAGCGCATCCGCGTGCTCGCCTCGTACGGCGATCTCGACGCCCTGCCCGACGACGTGCGCACGACCGCGGTGCCGCCGGCGATCCCGCCCATGGACCAGTGCTTCGGTCCGCAGGACGCCCCCGCGCCCATCCCCGGCAGCTCGGCGATCACCGACCGGCTGTTCCTCAAGCTGGACCCGGCGACCCTCGGCTGGGCGCTCGGCGCTCCGTCCGGGAAGGGCGAGATGCGGTCGTGGTTCGGGCTCGCCGACGGCCGCGACGCCGATCCGCTCTCGCTGCTCCTCGCGGTCGACGCGCTGCCGCCGACGGCCTTCGAGATCGGCCTCTCCGGCTGGGTCCCGACCGTCGAGCTGACCGTGCACGTGCGCTGCCGCCCGGCGCCCGGCCCGCTGCGCGTCTCGATCACCACCCGCAATCTCGCCGGGGGCTTCCTGGAGGAGGACGCGGAGGTCTGGGACAGCGCCGACCGCCTGGTCGCCCAGTCCCGCCAGCTGGCCCGCGCCCGGCTCGCCTGACGCCCGCGCGGTCCTCCGGCGGCGGGAGCGGCACAGGTCCGTCCGTGCCGCTCCCGTCGTCCCGGTGCGCGCCCCTCGCGCCGGCGCCCCGTCCGGTGCCCGGGCACGGCGTCCCGAGCCGTCAGACGGTCACCAGCGGGCTGCGGCCCGTCCAGGCCGCCAGCCGTCCGTAGGCGTCGGCGTCCTCGGCTGCCGGCGTCACCGCGCCGAAGGGGAGTTCGGGGTCCTCGCGTCCCTCGTCGGGCAGTACCCGCTGGGCGATCATGAGCGCGAACTCGGCCAGTTCCGAGTCGAGTTCGAGGGGCCGGCCGAGCGCCTCCCAGAGGTCCCAGGTGTGCGTGACCGCCTCCATGACATAGCCGGCCAGCGCGATACGTCCGGTCGCCTCGCCCCAGGGCACCGTCACCGGGGCGTCCAGCCGCGCGTCGTCCGCCCAGGCCTCGCGGACCCGCGTCCCGACCTCGTCGTACGCGGCCTCCCAGCCGTCGTCCGGCACCCCGTCGGCGAACGGGCGCACCGCGAGGCCGTCGCCGCCCTCCCCGATCACGGCGATCCGGCGGGTTCCGCCGACCATGTGCGACAGCAGCAGCCGTACGTCGAACTCGGCGCACGGGGTGGGGCCGTCCAGCTGCTCCGGCCGGACGGCCGCGACGAGCGAGGCGATCTGGGCGGCGGCGCGGGCGTACAGGGGGCGGGGGTCCATGGCGTTCATGACTACCTCTTCCGGGTCTCGGTGTGCTCCCACCCTCGGCGCATAACCTGACAGTTTCCGTCAGCATTTGCGGACGGTCCGCGCGGAGCGCGATCCTGGGCCCGTGAAGTCCGACCGGCTCCTGTCGATCCTGCTGCTGCTCCAGACCCGCGGCCGGGTCCCGGCGCACGAACTCGCCGACCGTCTTGAGGTGTCGGTGCGCACGATCTACCGGGACATCGAGGCCCTGTCCGCCTCCGGCGTCCCGGTCTACGCCGAACGCGGGCGGCACGGCGGGATCGAACTGCTCGCCGGATTCCGTACGGACGTCACGGGACTGACCGCGGACGAGTCCCGCTCGCTGTTCATCCTGGCCGCCCAGGGAGCCCACGCCGCCCTGGGTCTGGACGCCGCGCTCGGCTCGGCGCTGCGCAAGGTGATGGCCGCGCTGCCCGCGCCGTTCAGGCCCGCCGCCGAGGTCACCAGCCGCCGGGTCCTCGTCGACGCCACCCGCTGGAAGGGCGGCCCCCGGCGGGCCGCCGATCTGGACGTGTTGCAGGACGCCGTCTTCTCCGACCGCCGGCTGCGGCTGCGCTACCGCCACGGCGGCGACGCCGAACCGCGCACCTACACCGTCGATCCGTACGGCCTCGTCTCCAAGGCCGGGGTCTGGTACCTGGTCGCCGACCGGCGGGGTGAACCACGGCTGTTCCGTGCCGACCGGGTCCGCTCGGCGACCCTGCTGACCGACCCGGTCCGGCGCCGGCCAGGCGTCGAACTCGCCGACGCCTGGGAGGTGTTGCGCCGGCAGGTCGAGGAGCGGCCGGGGGGTGTCGAGGTCACCGTCCGGGTGCGCCGCTCCCGCCTGGACATGTTCGTACGCCTCCACGCGGCCTCCCTCGCCGAACTGCCCGAGGACGAGGGCGCCGGCGAGTGGGTGACCGCGCGCCTCTCGCTCGGCTCGGTGCGCGAGACCCGCACGCTGCTGGCCTTCGGGGACGCGCTCGAGGTCCTCGCGCCGGCGGAGGCCCGGCGGGAGCTGGCGGCGACGGCCGCGGCCATCAGCGCGGTGTACGACGGGGGTTGAGCGCCCGGCGCCGGGCCGCGCCGCACAGCAAGACACAGCCTCGGCACAGCGCGGCCCTACGTGGATCTGGTCCGCTGTCTCCCGCTCGTCCGGCTCTCGTCGGCCGACCCACGTGACCTGACCGGGAGTTGCCCCATGAACCGTCGTGCACGACTCGTTCCCCTCGTCGCCCTCCTCGCGCTCTCGCCCCTCCTCGCGGCCTGTGGCTCGGGCGGCTCGTCGTCCTCGGACGGCACCGGCTCCGGAGGGCGGAACTGCACCCGCCCGTCCGGGATGCCGAGCGGCGGGCCCGGCGGCCGTCCCGGCGGCGCCCCCACGGGCATGCCCTCGCGGTCCGGCACCCCCTCGGGCGTGCCCACCGGGAAGGCACCCTCCGGGTTCCCCTCGGGCATGCCGAGCGGCGCTCCCGGCGGTGGCACGGGCGGTGGCACGGGCGGGGGCCAGGGCGGCGGCGAGGGCGGCTGCGGCGGCCCCAGCGGCGGCCAGACGGGCCAGAGCCAGGGCCAGGGCCAGGGCCAAGGCTGAGAGCCGGGCCCGGACAGGGCCGACCACCCCTGGGGCGTGGCCCGGCACGAGGCTCCTCGCGGTACAGCCCCGTGCCCGGGCCGGGCCGCCGCGGCGGTCAGCCGAGCCAGTGGTGGCGGCCGATGCTGATCAGCCGCATCTGACGGCTCGCGACCCCGGCCACCCGCTCGCGCTCCTCCTCGGAGCCGTCCAGCGCCTCCAGGAACGCCGAGGCGGCCATCAGCATGTGGTCGACGTACAGCCCCGCCAGCATCAGCAGATCGTCCCGGCTCCACCCCGCCGACTCGGGGTGCTCGGCCAGCGCGTCGCGGACCTCCTCGGCGAACCGGGCCAGCTGCTCGCGGATCGCGTCCCGCACCGGCTGGACCCCGCCGTGCCGCTCGCGCGCGATGAAGCGGACGTGCGCCGGGTGCGCCCCGACGTGGTGGGCGATCAGTTCCACGGCACGGCCGATGCGTTCGTCGCTGTCGCCGGCCGTGGACACGATGTCCTCGATCATCGGGTGCAGGCTGCCGAGCGCCTCCTCGACCAGCGCCGCGCCGAGATCCGCCGTCGAGCGGAAGTGCCGGTAGAAGGCGGTCGGGGCGACTCCCACGGCGCGGGTGACCTCCCGCAGCCCCAGGCTGCTCAGGCTCTGGTCCTCCAGGAGCCCCAACGCCGCGTCCAGCAGCGCCTGCCGGGTCTTCTGCTTCTGCGCCTGGCGGATGCCGAGAGTGTGACTCATGCCATGCAGTTAACAACTGTTCTCTGGAATTTTAAAGCCGTGGGGCACGCTAGACTCAAGAGTCAGTGAACAAGTGTTACTACAACCGTTCACTGAGTCGTCAAGTCCCGGAAACAACGGGCCCTCACCGTTGAGGTGCCGGACGTTCCAGGACCGGACTTCGAGACTTCTTCGAGAGGCATCCCATGCTGTTCCTCGTCGCCGCACTCCTGCTGCTCGGCGTTGTGATGGGTTCCGTGGCGCACGCGCCGCTGACCGTCAGCCTCGCCGCCGCGGCCGTCATCGGCGTCTGGCTGATCGTCTTCGCGCTGCGCGAGCGCGGGGCCCGCCGGCGCCACTCCTCCGCCAACTGACCGTTGGTCCCGCACCATTGCCGACCGGCCGTTGGTCCCACCCCGCACCGACTGACCGTTGGGAGCTGATTCACGTCATGGAACTCACCACGCGAACCACCGGCACGACCCGCAGCACCGGCACGACCCGTCCCGCCCGTGCCACCGGCACGCCCCGCACCACCGAGGCGGCCGCCGTGCGCCGGACCGGAGTCAAGGACGCGGACGGCATGGCCGTCGCCTCCTTCGTCCTCGGCCTGCTCGGCCTGCTCGTGCTGAACGTCTTCCTCGGCCCCGTCGCCATCGCCCTCGCCTCCGTCGCCCTCTGGCGCGGAACGGCCCGCCGGGGCCGCGCCTTCCTCGGCCTCGGCCTGGGAATCGCCGACCTGGCCGTCCTGGTCGCCTTCATGCAGTTCGACAACACGGTGTCCTGGAGCTTCTGAGACGGCGACGGCAGCCGGGGCTCCGGGCACGGAGCCGGCCGTCCGGCCGCGAGGGGCGGGGGACGAGGGGGAGCGGGGGACGAGGGGGAGCGGGCCCGTAGAATCGAGCCCACCATGGCTTACCTCGACCACGCCGCGACCACGCCCATGCTTCCCGAGGCAGTAGAGGCCCTGACCGCCCGGCTGACCGTCACGGGCAACGCCTCCTCCCTCCACGCCGCCGGCCGCACCGCACGGCGTGCGGTCGAGGAGGCCCGCGAGACCCTGGCGGACGCCCTCGGCGCGCGCCCCAGCGAGGTGGTCCTCACCTCCGGCGGCACCGAGGCGGACAACCTCGCGGTGAAGGGCCTGTACTGGTCCCGCAGGGACGCCGATCCGGCCCGTACCCGCGTCCTGGCGAGCCCCGTCGAGCACCACGCCGTCCTCGACGCCGTCCACTGGCTCGGCGAGCACGAGGGCGCCACGGTCGAGTACCTTCCCGTCGACGCGTACGGCCGTGTCCACCCCGGCGCCCTGCGCGAGGCCGTCGCCCGCAACCCCGACGACGTCGCCCTCGCCACGGTCATGTGGGCCAACAATGAGATCGGCACCCTCATGCCGGTGCGTGAACTGGCCGACGTCGCGGCCGAGTTCGGGATCCCGCTGCACGCCGACGCGGTCCAGGCGTTCGGCCAGGTCCCCGTCGACTTCGCGGCCTCGGGCCTCGCCGCGATGACGGTCTCCGGCCACAAGATCGGCGGCCCCTACGGCATCGGCGCGCTCCTCCTGGGCCGCGAGTACAGCCCCGTGCCCGTGCTCCACGGCGGCGGCCAGGAGCGACACGTCCGCTCCGGCACGCTCGACGTGCCCGGCGTCGTCTCCTTCGCGGTCGCCGGGCGGCTGGCCGCCGAACGGCGCGAGTGGTTCGCCACCGAGATCGGCGCCCTGCGCGACGACCTCGTCGACGCCGTCCTCAAGGCCGTGCCCGACGCGATCCTCGGCGGCGACCCGGCACCCGGGGGCCGGCTGCCCGCCAACGCGCACTTCACGTTCCCGGGCTGCGAGGGCGACTCGCTGCTCCTGCTGCTCGACGCGCAGGGCATCGAGTGCTCCACCGGCTCGGCCTGCACGGCGGGGGTCGCCCAGCCGAGCCATGTCCTCCTCGCCACCGGCACCGACCCGGACCTCGCCAGGGGCACCCTGCGCTTCTCCCTCGGCCACACCTCCACCCGGGCGGACGTGGCGGCCGTGGCGCGCGCGATCGGCCCGGCGGTGGAACGGGCGCGCAGGGCGGGCCTGACCTGACCCGGGCCGGTCGGCCCGGCCCGGGATCCGGGCGCCGGGAAGTGCCGGGGAACCCTCGTCAGGCCCGGGCCGACCGGGCCCGCCGCACGAGCCGTATGTACCGGTCCCAGTGCCCGGGACCTCGACGTGGCCGATGATGTGCTCGCGGTCCACCGGGATGCCGTACCGGCCGCATATCCCGGCCGTCAGCCGCGCCGAGGCCTCGTACATCGCGTCCGTGAACGAGGAGGGGCGGTCGACGAAGCCCTCGTGCTCGATGCCGACGCTGCGTTCGTTGTACGCGCGGTTGCCCGCGTGGAAGGCCACGTCCAGCTCGCGGATCATCTGGGTGACGTGACCGTCCCTGCGGACGACATAGTGAGCGGCCGCCCCGTGCCGGGGATCCTGGAACACCCGCACCGCGCTCGCGAAACTGCCCTGGGTGACATGCACGACCACGCGGTCTATGACGTAGTCGGCGGGGCGGTCCGCCCGCCGCCAGTTCGCCGCCGAGGCCGCCACCCACTGCGCGCCCCGGAAGTCCACGGCCCCCGCGACGCGCGCCTTCTCCACACCCGGCAGCCGCCACCACAGATGCGACAGCTCCTCGCGGGCGAGCCCCGCCGCGCTCACGCCGGCCGCCAGACCGCCGATCAGCAGCACCCGCCGCCCGACCGGCCGGTCCGCGTCCTTGGCGCCCCCGGAACCGCCGCTCCGTGACGCTCCCGCCTTCCCCTTTTTCGCCCCCATGCGATCTTCAACGGATACTCGCGGGTTCCGGTTCCCGCGGCCCCGTACCCTGGAGGGGTTATGACTGACACCTCGCAGCGCCCCCTCCGCGTCCTCGCCGCCATGTCGGGCGGAGTGGACTCCGCCGTAGCCGCCGCCCGTGCCGCCGAGGCAGGGCACGACGTGACGGGCGTTCACCTCGCCCTCTCGGCGAACCCGCAGTCGTTCCGGACCGGAGCGCGCGGCTGCTGCACCATCGAGGACTCGCGCGACGCCCGCCGGGCCGCCGACGTCATCGGCATCCCGTTCTACGTCTGGGACCTCGCCGAGCGCTTCCGCGAGGACGTCGTCGAGGACTTCATCGCCGAGTACGAGGCCGGGCGCACCCCGAACCCCTGCCTGCGCTGCAACGAGAAGATCAAGTTCGCCGCCCTGCTGGACAAGGCGCTCGCGCTGGGCTTCGACGCGGTCTGCACCGGCCACTACGCGCAGGTGATCGTCCGCGAGGACGGCACGCGCGAGCTGCACCGGGCCTCCGACATGGCCAAGGACCAGTCGTACGTCCTCGGTGTCCTGGACGACCGCCAGCTCGCCCACGCGCTGTTCCCGCTCGGCGACACGGTCACCACCAAGGACGAGATCCGCGCCGAGGCCGAGCGGCGGGGCCTGGCCGTCGCCAAGAAGCCGGACTCGCACGACATCTGCTTCATCGCCGACGGCGACACCCAGGGCTTCCTCGCGGACCGGCTCGGCAAGGCCGAGGGCGACATCGTCGACGAGGCCGGCCTCAGGATCGGCACCCACGAGGGCGCGTACGGCTTCACGATCGGCCAGCGCAAGGGACTGCGCATCGGCACCCCGGCCGCCGACGGCAAGCCCCGCTACGTCCTCGACATCTCGCCGGTGAACAACACGGTCACCGTGGGCCCGGCCGCCTCCCTGGACGTGTCCGCGCTGACCGCGATCAAGCCCCGCTGGTGCGGCGCGGCCCCCACCGGCCCCGGCACCTACACCGCCCAGCTCCGCGCCCACGGCGGCGAGACCGAGGTGAACGCCGAGCTGGTGGACGGCGAACTGCGGGTCACCTTCACCGAGCCGGTCCGCGGTGTCGCCCCCGGCCAGGCGATCGTCCTGTACGACGACACCCGCGTGGTCGGCTCGGCGACGATCGCGACGACCACCCGCGCGACGGCGGACGTCTAGGAGCCGGACACGCCCCGGGCCGGGCCGACGGGCCGGCCTAGGCGTCCGTGCCGAAGAACTCCGCCAGGACCGGGGCGAGCGCCACGGGATCGACCATGTGGGTCTGCCCCGCCAGCGTGCGGTACGACCCCTTCGGCGCCGCCTCCGCGACGGTCCGGGCCGCCTCGCGCATCCACGCGGGGCTCGCGTCGCCCGCGACCGACAGCAGCGGCACGGAGAGCGCGGCCAGCCGTTCCCGGGGCACCCGGTTCTCGCCCATCGCGGCGTCGTCGTACGCCAGGGTCGGCGCGAGGGCCTCCATGCCGGGCCAGGCGTGGGACATGCGCACCCCGGCGATCATCTCCGGGGGTGTGCCCACGAGGGCCAGGAACAGCTCGACCGCCTCGCCGCGCCGGTCCTGCCCGAGCAGTTCGGTCAGCCGCCGGGTGTACTCCGTCCGCCGCCTGCCCGCCGTCTCGTCGACGGCGAACGGCGTCTCGTAGACCGCGACCTCGCGGACGGGCAGCCCGCTCATCGCCGCCTCCAGGGCCAGCGCGCCTCCCGAGGAGATGCCGTACAGCGCCGCGCCGCCCCCGCAGACCTCGATCAGCGCCGCGATGTCCTCGACCTCACGGGCCACCGCGAACGGTGCCGTGTCACCGCTGCCGCCGCGGCCACGCCGGTCGTAGGTGACCGCGGCGAAGCGGTCCGAGAGGGCCTCGGCGAGGGGCGCCAGCGTGGCGCCCGTGCACATGGCGCCCCCGACCAGGACGACCGCGGGGCCCTCACCGTGCCGTTCGTACGCGATCGTGGTGCCGTCGCGCGAGATCGTCTTCTTGTCCATGTCCGAAGAGACTGCCGGGTCGGCGGGAACTCGTCGTGTCACCACGCCCGCGCCCGGCCGGATCTCAGGACACGTCCGTCTCGTAGAAGCAGAGGTGGTCCCTGATCTCGGCGACATCGGGCTTGGGATCGGGATAGGCCCACACCAGGTCGGCGGCGCCGGGACGGGACCAGTAGGACGCGGTGCCCTTGAACGGGCAGTACGTGTGGGTGTCGGAGGGCGTCAGCAGATCCAGTCTGACGTCCTCGGGCGGGAGGTAGTAGCGCACCGGACAGCCCGTCTCGCGCAGCACCAGGGGGCGGTCGCTCTCCGCCAGGACCTGTCCGCCGTGCACGACGCGGACGTGCCGCGCTTCCCGCTCGATGGTGATCGTGTGTCCTTCAGCCATACTCGGAAAGCGCTCGCGGGCCCCGATTCGTTCCCGCGTACCGTGAAGCCATGAACATCTGTGTCTTCCTCTCCGCCGCCGACCTCGACGACCGCTACACGCGCCCCGCGCGGGAGTTCGCCGAACTCCTCGGCAAGGGCGGCCACACCCTCGTGTGGGGCGGCTCCGACGTTGGGCTGATGAAGGTCGTCGCCGACGGAGTGCAGGAGGCGGGCGGACGGCTGGTGGGCGTCTCCGTGGAGTTCCTCGCCGCCAAGGCGCGCCCCGGCGCCGACGAGATGGTCGTCGCGCGCGACCTGGCCGAGCGCAAGGCGCTGCTCCTGGCGAAGGCCGACGCGGTGGTCGTCATGGTCGGAGGCACCGGCACCCTGGACGAGGCGACCGAGATCCTGGAGCTGAAGAAGCACGGGAAGACCGACAAGCCGGTGGTCCTGCTCAACACGGCCGGTTTCTACGACGGGCTCAGGGAGCAGTTCCTGCGGATGGACGCCGAGGGCTTCCTGCCGGTTCCGCTCACCGACCTGGTGTTCTTCGCCGAGGAGCCGGTGGGCGCGCTGGCCTACCTGGAGGAGAGCACCGGCACCGTCTGAGACACCGGCACCTGGTCGGTGGCCGGCCTCCGGTGATGCGAGCATGGCGTCCATGGCTACACATGTGATCACCGGGGCCGGTTCCGGCATCGGCGCGGCCGTCGCCCGCCGTCTGCACGCGCGCGGGGACGAACTCGTGCTCCACGCGCGCGACGCCGGCCGCGCGAAGGAGCTGGCCGCCGCGTTCCCCGGCGCGAAGACCCTCGTCGGCGACCTGGCGGACCCCGACAAGCTCTCCTGGGCGTTCTCGCACCAGGCGCTCCCCGGCCGGGTCGACTCCCTGCTGCACATCGCGGGCGTGGTCGACCTCGGCCCGGTCGGAGAACTGACCCCGAAGTCCTGGCGCCATCAGCTCAACGTCAACCTGATCGCCCCCGCCGAGCTGACCCGCCACTTCCTGCCCCAGCTGCGCGTCTCCCAGGGGCACGTGATCTTCGTCAACTCCGGTGCCGGCCTGAGCGCCCACGCCGACTGGTCCGCCTACGCCGCCTCCAAGCACGGCCTGAAGGCCCTCGCCGACTCCCTGCGCCACGAGGAGCACGCGGCCGGGGTCCGGGTGACCTCCGTCTACCCGGGCCGCACCGCAAGCCCCATGCAGGCCAAGGTCCACCAGCAGGAGGGCAAGGCGTACGACGCCTCGAAGTGGATCGACCCCGAGTCGGTGGCCACGACCATCCTGATGGCGCTCGACCTGCCCCGGGACGCCGAGGTCAACGATCTGACGGTGCGCCCGGGAGGCTGAGGCGGACGCGGGATTCCGTAGGCTTCCGGGGTGAGCGAAAACAGCGAGTTCAGGTTCGGCGCCGCCACCGGGATCGGGTCCATGCCGGGCGGTGACGCGCGGGAGACCGCCAAGACCGTCACCGGTTCCTTCGAGGACTTCCCCTTCCTCCCCGAACTGCCCGCACGCGGGCCCGGGGCGGACATGATCGGCCGGACCGCGGGGATGCTCGTCGAGCTGTTCGCGCGCGTGGAGCCCAGCGGCTGGCGCTTCGGGGACCGGCCGGGCCGCGACACCAGGCGGGCCCGGTCGTGGCTGGGGGAGGACCTCGACGCCCTGGAGGAGTTCACCCAGGGCTACGAGGGCCCCCTCAAGGTGCAGGCCGTCGGCCCCTGGACCCTGGCCGCCGCACTGGAGCTGAGGAACGGCGAGTCCGCGCTCTCCGACCCCGGCGCCTGCCGCGACCTTGCCGGATCACTCGCCGAGGGCCTGCGCATCCACCTCGACGAGGTGCGCCGGCGGATCCCCGGGGCCCGGGTCGTCCTCCAGCTCGACGAACCCTCCCTGGTCGCCGTGCTCCGCGGCGCCGTGCCCACCGCCAGCGGTTACCGCACCCACCGCGCGGTGGACCGCCAGATCGCCGAGGCCACGCTCCGCGACATCGTCGCCGTGAACGCGGGCGGTCCCGTCGTCGTCCACAGCTGCGCGCCCGACGTCCCCTTCGCCCTGCTGCGCCGTGCGGGCGCGGCAGGGGTCTCCTTCGACTTCTCCCTCCTCACCGAACGTGACGACGAGGCGATCGGCGAGGCGGTCGAGGGCGGTACGCGGCTGTTCGCCGGTGTCGTCCCCGGCGTGGACGTCCCATTGTCGGACCCTGCCGGTAGCGTCATGGGTGTCAGGACGCTGTGGCGCAGTCTGGGGCTGCGGCCGGGTCTTCTGGCGGAGGCGGTCACGCTCACTCCGTCGTGCGGACTCGCGGGGGCCTCCCCCGACTTCGCGCGCAGGGCGCTGGCCCACTGCGTCCGGGCGGCGAGATCCCTCGCGGACAACCCAGAGTAACGGGAGGACACAACGGTGGCCGGCGAAGAGCACGCAGAGCCCACATCGGTACCCGCCGAGGCACGGGAGAAGCACGCGCAGCTCGCTGAGCAGATCGAGGAGCACCGCTTCCGGTACTACGCGAAGGACGCTCCCGTCATCAGTGACGCGGAGTTCGACACGCTCCTGCGTTCGCTCGAAGCGCTCGAGGACGAGTACCCGGAACTGCGGACACCGGATTCGCCGACCCAGAAGGTCGCCGTCGAGTACGAGACCGATCTCGCCGAGGTCGAGCACCGCGAGCGCATGCTCTCCCTCGACAACGTCTTCGACGACGCGGGGCTCGCGGCCTGGGCCACCCGTGTGGCCAAGGACGTGGGTTCGTCCGACTACCACTTCCTGTGCGAACTCAAGGTCGACGGCCTCGCCGTGAACCTGACGTACGAGGACGGCAGGCTCACCCGCGCGGCCACCCGGGGAACCGGCCGGACCGGTGAGGACATCACCCCCAACGTCATGACGATCGCGGAGATCCCGCACCGCCTGAAGGGTGATCACGTTCCCCGGCTCGTCGAGATCCGCGGCGAGGTCTACTTCCCGATGGAGGAGTTCGAAGGGCTCAACTCCCGTCGCGTGGAGGCCGGCGAGAAGCCGTACGCCAACCCCCGCAACTCGGCGGCGGGTTCGCTGCGTCAGAAGGACCCCAAGGTCACCGCGACGCTGCCGCTCCACATGGTCGTCCACGGCATCGGCGCCCTGGAGGGGTTCGAGGGTCTGGGCCGGCTCTCCGAGGCCTACGGCCTGCTGCACTCCTGGGGACTGCCGACCACCCGGTACGCCAAGGTGGTCGACGACCTCGACGGCGTACGGGAGTTCATCGCGTTCTACGGCGAGAACCGCCACTCCGTGGAGCACGAGATCGACGGCGTGGTCGTCAAGCTCGACGAGATCCCCCTCCAGGGCAGGCTCGGCTCCACCGCGCGCGCACCCCGCTGGGCGATCGCCTGGAAGTACGCGCCCGAGGAGGTCAACACCAAGCTGGTCAACATCCGCGTCGGCGTGGGCCGTACGGGCCGGGTCACCCCGTACGCGCAGGTCGAGCCGGTGACGGTCGCGGGCTCCGAGGTCGAGTTCGCCACCCTGCACAACCAGGAGGTGGTGAAGGCCAAGGGCGTCCTCATCGGGGACACCGTGGTGCTGCGCAAGGCCGGTGACGTCATCCCCGAGATCCTCGGACCGGTCGCCGACCTGCGCGACGGCAGCGAGCGGGAGTTCGTGATGCCGGCCGAGTGCCCCGAGTGCGGTACGCCGCTGCGCGCCATGAAGGAAGGCGACATCGATCTGCGCTGCCCCAACGGCCGTTCCTGCCCGGCCCAGTTGAGAGAGCGCGTCTCCTATCTCGCGGGCAGGGAGTGCCTGGACATCGACCACTTCGGTGACGTGGCCGCCGCGGCGCTGACCCGCCCGCTGGAGCCCGTGGCCCCGCCGCTGGTCGACGAGGGCGACCTCTTCGACCTCACCGTCGAGCAGTTGCTCCCGATCAAGGCGTACGTCCTCGACCAGGTCAGCGGCCTGCCCAAGCGGGACCCGAAGACCGGTGAGGAGAAGGTCGTCACGGTCTTCGCCAACCAGAAAGGTGAGCCGAAGAAGAACACGCTTGCCCTGCTGGAGAAGATCGCCGAGGCGCGGACGCGACCGCTCGCCCGGTTCCTCAACGGGCTCTCGATCCGCCACGTGGGCCCGGTGGCCGCCGAGGCGCTGGCCCGCGAGTTCCGTTCCGTCGACCGCATCGAGCAGGCCACCGAGGAGGAACTCGCCGCGGTCGACGGGGTCGGCGGGATCATCGCGACCTCGGTCAAGGAATGGTTCGCCGAGGACTGGCACCGCGAGATCGTCCGCAAGTGGAAGGCGGCCGGCGTCCGGATGGAGGACGAGGGCGCGGGCGAGGACGAGGGACCGCGTCCGCTCGAAGGCCTCACCGTCGTGGTCACGGGCACGCTCGAACACCACACACGGGACGGGGCGAAGGAGGAGCTCCAGAGCCGTGGAGCAAAGGTGACCGGATCTGTTTCGAAGAAGACATCCTTCGTTGTGGTGGGCGACAATCCCGGCTCGAAGTATGACAAGGCGATGCAGTTGAAGGTTCCTGTCCTGAACGAGGAGGGCTTCGCCGTCCTGTTGGAGCAGGGTCCGGACGCGGCGGCGGAGGCCGCGCTTCCGATCGAGGAATAGGGGCACAGGTCCACCCGTTCGGCGCAAATCGTCTCCATACGGGTGACCAGGGCGCATTCGGGCAACCGTCGGCGACCGCTGCCCGTGGAAGCCTTCCGCGGCCTACTGTTGACGTGTGCGCCCCCCGTGCCCGGCCGCGGTCGGCGCATCCTTCCGCTCGGCGCGAGCCGGCAGGAAGGGTTTTCCGACGCGACACCGCTGGCAGTCGTCGCCGGCAACGGATCGTGTCGCGTGGGCACCGCCGGCAGTGAGAGGGACGGGAATGGAACCGACCGAGAGCGCCGCTCCCGACTCACGGCTGCGCCTGCGCCGGACGACCGGCGCATGGCTGACCGGCCTGCGGACGGGACGGCCTTCGGAACGCCAGGCCCGGACCGGGCCCGGCGCCGCACCGTTCGCCCCGACCGCCGTCCCCGGCACCCTCACCGCCGCACGCGACACCGGCCTGCCGGGCCAGGACCCCGAACGGCAACCGTCCTGGCCCGCACTGCCGTCGGCGGTCGTGGCCACCGCCGCGTTCGTCCTGGGCGCCGGCTTCTACCGCGCGTTCAGCGGTCACCACGCGCTCTTCCCGTGCGGCACCGTCGGCTGGGCCCTGGCGCTGCTGACCGGTGTCATCGTCGGTCACCTGGTCGCGCTCGGCCGGGCCCGCTGGTGGGGCGGCACCGGTTCCGGCGCCGCGCTCACCCTCGCGGTCCTGCTGCTGTACGGCTGGGTCCCGGCCGGCATGGTCAGCCTCACCGTCGTGGTCCTGGTGGGCATGGCCCGCCGCAACCGCTGGCGCCAGGGCATCCTGCACGGCGCCGCCGACATCCTCGGCATCGGCGCCGGAGCCCTGGTCCTCGCCGCGTTCGGGCGGTTCCCGAGCGTCGAGACGCCCTGGGCCCCCGCCACCTGGACCTTCTACACCGCCCCCCAGCTGGTGCTGGTCGCCGGCGCCTATCTCGCCGTCACCCGCGTCCTGCTCTGGTACCTCAACACCCCGGGCGGCGGCCTGCCGACCGTCGCCCGTACTGCCCTGGTCCGGCACGGTCTGGTGGCCGTGGCACTGCTCGGCATCGCCCCGCTGGTCTGTGTCGTCGCGATGGCCCAGCCGACCCTGCTGCCGCTGTTCTCGATCCCGCTGATCGCCCTCGACTCCACCCTGTGGATAGCCCGGGCACGGGCCGAGGAACAACTGCGCGACCCCCTGACCGGACTGCCGAACCGTCAGTGGCTGCTGGAGCGGACGTGGACGGCACTGGACGACGCCGAGCGTATCGGCGCCCGCTCCGCCCTCATGCTCATCGACCTCGACCGCTTCCGTTCGGTGAACGACACGCTGGGACACCTCGCCGGGGACCGGCTGCTCCTCCAGATAGCCGAGCGGCTGCGGCTGGCCCTGCCGCGCGGGGCGGAGGCCGCGCGGCTCGGAGGTGACGAGTTCGCCGTGTTACTGCCGGTCGTCGACTCCACCACCTCGGCCACCCGGGTCGCCCGCAATCTGGTCGCCACCCTCGGCTCGCCGCTCGACCTGGACGGACTCACCCTCGTCCTGGAGGCCAGCGCCGGGCTCGCCGTCTTCCCCGACCACGCGCTCGACGCGGAGGGGCTGCTCCGTCTCGCCGACATCGCGATGTACCAGGCGAAGCGTGACCGTACGGGCGTCGAGGTGTACGAGTCCAAGCGGGACTCCAACACGCCCGACCGGCTCGGTCTGCTCGGCGATCTGCGCCGGGCCCTGGACACCGGTGACGTCGAACTGCACTACCAGCCCAAGGTCCGCTTCGACGGGCAGGTGGCGGGTCTCGAGGCGCTGGTGCGGTGGGTGCATCCCGAGCGCGGCAAGGTCCCGCCGGACGAGTTCATCGCCATCGCCGAGTCGTCCGGGCTGATGCCCCACCTCACCGAGTACGTCCTGGAGACGGCGCTCGGGCAGGTCGCCCGCTGGCGGGCGCAGGGGCTGTACGTTCCCGTCGCGGTCAACGTGTCGCCGCGTGACGTCCACACGCCGGGGTTCGCCGGCGCCGTCGCCGCCCGTCTGGCCCGGCACGGAGTTCCCGCGGGAGCGCTCCAACTGGAGATAACGGAGCATGTGCTGCTGGAGGACCCGCAGCGTGCCGCCGACACCCTCGCGGCGCTGACCGGGCACGGAGTGAAGATGTCGCTGGACGACTTCGGCACCGGGTACTCCTCCCTGGTCCATCTGCGCCGGCTGCCGGTCAGCGAGCTGAAGATCGACCGCTCGTTCGTGGCGCGGCTCGCCGTGGACGCCGAGGACGCCGAGATCGTGCGGTGCACTCTCGATCTCGCCCATTCGCTGGGGCTTCTCGTCGTGGCGGAGGGGGTCGAGGACGACGAGACGTGGGAGCGGCTGCGGGATCTGGGGTGTGACGCCGTCCAGGGGTGGCTCGTCGCCGCGGCGATGCCGCCGGAGGAGGCCACGGCGTGGCTGCTCGCCCGGGGTGTCCGTGGCTGGCAGCGCCCCCGAGCCGCGCTCCCGGCCGCCGAGTAACCCTCGCCCGGGTCGGCCCCGGTTTCCCGGCCTGCGGCCGCCAGCCCACTTCCCGGCCTGCGGCCGGCCGTCTCCCGCCCGCGCAACGCCCGTTCGCCGGGAAGTCGGGCTCTCGCGTTCGGGTGTCGCGCCGTTGGCGGCGGGTGGTCTTTCCGGCTTTCGGCCGGGCGTTTCCCGCCCGCGCTCCGCCCGTTCGCCGTTCGCCGGGAAGTCGGGCTCTCGCGTTCGGGTGTCGCGCCGTTGGCGGCGGGTGGTCTTTCCGGCCTGCGGCCGGGCGTTTCCCGCCCGCGCACCGCCCGTTCAACCCCTCCCGAGAAGCCGGCGTCGCCCGTTCGGGCGTCTCGCCGTCGGCGGCGGACCGGTTCGTCGCACGGGCCCGGTGGCCGCCGATGGTGGGGGACCCTCCTGGGGAGAGCTCGGCTGGGCGTCGGGGGTCACGGGTGGTGCGTGGGTGGGAGACCTCCGGCCGCAGGCCGAGTCGACCCGCGGTACGTCCCCGGCGCCGGGACGCCGTAGCGGCGGGACGGTCGTGCCGGAGACGTCGGTTTGGGCGGGGCCGGGGCGGGCGGCGGCAAACCCGGGCGCGGGCATGGGGCCGGGCCCCATAGGATTGGGCCAAACCACACCGCACTCACCCCAGAGGATCGCTGCATGCCTGGCATCACGCGCGAGGAGGTCGCCCACCTCGCACGGCTGGCGCGTCTGGAGCTGAAGGGCGAAGAGCTCGACCACTTCGCAGGCCAGCTGGACGACATCATCGGCGCGGTCGCCCGCGTCAGCGAGGTCGCCGACCAAGACGTACCGCCGACCTCTCATCCGCTGCCGCTGACGAACGTCATGCGCGTGGACGAGGTCCGTCCGTCGCTCACCCCCGAGCAGGCGCTCTCCGGCGCCCCGGCCCAGGAGCAGCAGCGTTTCAAGGTGCCGCAGATCCTGGGGGAGGACTAATCACCATGACGGACACCAACGTCAACATCATCAAGCTCACCGCCGCCGAGACCGCCGAGAAGATCGCCGCGGGCGAGCTGACGGCGGTCGAGGTCACCGAGGCCCACCTCGCGCGGATCGAGGCCGTCGACGAGAAGGTGCACGCCTTCCTGCACGTCGACCGCGAGGGCGCCCTCGCCCAGGCGCGCGCCGTGGACGCCAAGCGGGAGGCCGGCCAGAAGCTCGGCCCGCTCGCCGGCGTCCCGCTCGCGCTCAAGGACATCTTCACCACCGAGGGCATCCCGACCACCGTCGGCTCCAAGATCCTCGAAGGCTGGATCCCGCCGTACGACGCGACCCTCACCAAGCGGCTCAAGGCCGCCGACGTCGTCATCCTCGGCAAGACCAACATGGACGAGTTCGCCATGGGGTCCTCGACCGAGAACAGCGCGTACGGTCCGACCGGCAACCCCTGGGACCTCACCCGGATCCCCGGCGGCTCGGGCGGCGGCTCCTCCGCGGCCCTCGCCTCGTACCAGGCGCCCCTCGCCATCGGCACCGACACCGGCGGCTCCATCCGCCAGCCGGCCGCCGTCACCGGCACGGTCGGCGTCAAGCCGACGTACGGCGCGGTCTCCCGCTACGGCATGGTGGCGTTCTCCAGCTCCCTCGACCAGGGCGGCCCCTGCGCCCGTACGGTCCTCGACGCCGCCCTCCTGCACGAGGTCATCGCCGGGCACGACCCGCTCGACTCCACCTCCATCGACGCCCCGGTCCCGCCGGTCGTCGAGGCCGCCCGCAACGGCAGCGTCGCGGGAATGCGCGTCGGTGTCGTCAAGCAGTTCCGCGGCGAGGGCTACCAGGCCGGTGTCATCCAGCGCTTCGACGAGTCCGTCGAGCTGCTGAAGGAACTGGGCGCCGAGATCGTCGAGCTGGACTGCCCGTCCTTCGACCTGGCGCTCTCCGCGTACTACCTGATCGCCCCGTCCGAGTGCTCCAGCAACCTCGCCCGCTTCGACGGCCTGCGCTACGGCCTGCGGTCGGGCGACGACGGCACGCGCTCCGCCGAGGACGTCACCGCCCTCACCCGCGAGGCCGGCTTCGGCCCCGAGGTCAAGCGCCGCGTCATGCTCGGCACGTACGCGCTCAGCTCCGGCTACTACGACGCGTACTACGGCAGCGCCCAGAAGGTCCGTACGCTCATCTCGCGCGACTTCGACAAGGCGTTCGAGCAGGTCGACGTGATCGTCTCCCCGACCACGCCCACCACCGCCTTCCCGATCGGCGAGCGCGCCGACGACCCGATGGCGATGTACCTCGCGGACCTGTGCACCATCCCGACCAACCTGGCCGGCAACTCCGCGATGTCGCTGCCCTGCGGTCTCGCCCCGGAGGACAACCTCCCGGTCGGACTCCAGATCATCGCCCCGGCGCTGAAGGACGACCGTCTGTACAAGGTCGGAGCCGCCGTCGAGGCCGCCTTCGTGGAAAAGTGGGGGCACCCGCTGCTTGAGGAGGCTCCGTCGCTGTGAGCAAGGCAATGTCCAAGGCCAAGGGCTTCAAGAAGTCCAAGTCCGGCACGTATCTGTCCATCGCCGGCACGGCGTTCGGTGCCTTCGGTGTCGCCAAGCAGGTCAAGAAGGCCCGCAAGGAACACGACACGCTGCGCCTCATCGACGCGGCCGTGTCCGCCGCCGCCATCGTCACAGGCCTCGCCATCCTCTACCGGGAGCTCAAGCGCCTGGGCGACGACGACGTCCTGCTGGGCTGAGAGGGAAGTTTTCACCGTGACCACCACGACCGACCTGGTGTCGTACGAGGACGCGCTCGCGTCGTACGACCCCGTCATGGGCCTCGAAGTCCATGTCGAACTCGGCACCAAGACGAAGATGTTCTGCGGCTGTTCGACCGAGCTGGGCGCCGAGCCCAACTCGCAGACCTGCCCGACCTGCCTCGGCATGCCCGGCGCCCTCCCGGTCGTCAACGCGACCGGCGTCGAGTCCGCCATCAAGATCGGCCTCGCGCTGCACTGCGAGATCGCCGAATGGTGCCGCTTCGCCCGGAAGAACTACTTCTATCCGGACATGCCGAAGAACTTCCAGACCTCCCAGTACGACGAGCCGATCGCCTTCAACGGCTATCTGGACGTCCAGCTGGAGGACGGCGAGGTCTTCCGCGTCCAGATCGAGCGCGCCCACATGGAGGAGGACACCGGCAAGTCGACGCACGTCGGCGGTGCCACCGGCCGCATCCACGGCGCCTCGCACTCCCTGCTCGACTACAACCGCGCGGGCATCCCCCTCATCGAGATCGTCACCAAGCCGATCGAGGGCGCGGGCGAGCGGGCCCCCGAGGTCGCCAAGGCGTACGTCGCCGAACTGCGCGAGCTCATCCGGGCGCTCGGCGTGTCGGACGCCCGCATGGAGATGGGCCAGATGCGCTGCGACGTGAACCTGTCGCTGCGTCCGCACGGGCGGGAGAAGTTCGGTACGCGCTCCGAGACGAAGAACGTCAACTCGCTGCGTTCCGTCGAGCGTGCCGCCCGCTTCGAGATCATGCGCCACGCCGCGGTGCTGAACTCCGGCGGCACGATCATCCAGGAGACCCGCCACTTCCACGAGGACACCGGGTCCACGACCTCGGGCCGCGTGAAGGAGGAGGCGGAGGACTACCGGTACTTCCCGGAGCCCGACCTCGTCCCCGTCGCTCCGTCCCGCGACTGGGTCGAGGAGCTGCGCGCCGGGCTGCCCGAGCAGCCGCTGGCCCGCCGCAACCGGCTGCGCGAGGAGTGGGACGTCAACGCCCACGACATGCAGTCGATGCTCAACGCCGGCGCGATCGACTCGATCGTCGCGACGATCGAGGCCGGTGCCGACTCCACCTCCGCCCGCAAGTGGTGGATGGGCGAGCTGGCCCGCAGCGCCAACGAGTCGGGCAAGGCCCTGGAGGACCTGCCGATCACCCCGGCCCAGGTCGCCCGGGTGTCCGAGCTGGTCACCGCCGGTGACCTGAACGACAAGCTGGCCCGTCAGGTCATCGAGGGCGTCCTCGCCGGCGAGGGCACCCCGGACGAGGTCGTCGACAAGCGCGGTCTGAAGGTCGTCTCGGACGAGGGCGCGCTCACCGTCGCCGTCGACGAGGCCATCGCGGGGAACGCCGGCATCGCCGACAAGATCCGCGGCGGCAAGGTCCAGGCCGTCGGCGCGCTGGTCGGCGCGGTCATGAAGGCCACCCGCGGTCAGGCCGACGCGGCTCGCGTCAAGGAGCTCATCCTGGAGAAGCTGGGCGTCTCCGAGGGCTGAGGTCCGGGTTTTCCCACACCCCGGGGGGTGCGCCGCGACCGGTGCACCCCCCGGGGTCTGTGTCGGCGTGCTCAGGTCAACGCGCTACGCTCCCGCGCCATGAGTGGAAGCACCGACTCCAAGCCGCACGACCGTACGACGCACGACCGTACGACGCGGGACCGCGAGACCGGCGATCGCGAGACCCGCGACAGCGAGATCCGAGACGGCGAGACCCGCGACAGCGAGACCCGGACCCCACCGGAGCCCGACGCCGAGACCCCCACCCCCACCCCCACCCTCACCCCAGCCGCCCCCGACGCCGAGGACCCCACCCCCGCCGACCCCGATGCCGAGGACCCGACCCCGGTCGGTCCCGACGCCGAGGGAACGGGCGGCGAGGAAGGGAGCGGCGAGGAAGAGAGCGACGACGACCCGGGTGACGAGGATCGCGACCCCGAGGCGCGCCGGGCCCGCTGGATCGCCGCCGGGACGGGAGCCCTGCTCACCGTCGCCGGACTCGCCGCGTCGGTGATGCGCACCTCCGTCTCCGGAACGGTTCTCGTACCCCTCTCCTATGCCTCGGGCGCCGTCCTGTGTGCGGGAGCGTCGGTGCTCGGCGCCAAGGGCCGCACCGGGCGGGCGCTGTTTCTGATGATCGCCGGTGTGATGGTCATGGCTGTGGGTGACCAGCTGGACTGAGGTGCGGCCGATGGGGTGACAGAGGCCACGTGAAACCGCTGTGACCTCGGTCGCAGTCCTGTGAGTAAGCCCACGAATGCGACAAAGGATCATTTCCGACTGCAAGAGTGATGACGCATTAGTCATGCGTTCTTTGCGGGCAGTTCCCGATAAAGATCCACAAATCCCCCCAGGGAGCTCGCTCGTGGCAGCCCTTGCACGGTGGTGCGTTCAGCATCGCCTCGTCGCCGTTCTGCTCTGGCTTCTGGCCTTCGGCGGCGTCACCGCCGCCGCTGCCGTGACGGGCTCCGCGTACTCCAACGACTACGAGGTCCCCGGCACCGAGTCGGGCCACGCGACGCAGCTCCTGAACAAGGGCTTCCCCGGCCTCGGCGGCGACAGCGACACGATCGTCTGGCACACCGGCTCGGGCACCGTGCGCTCGGCCGACGTCGAACAGACCATGACCCAGACCCTCGACAAGGTCGAGAAGCTGCCCGGAGTGGCCTCGGTCGACAGCCCGTACAGCCACCAGGGTTCGGGCCGGACCGACGCGGCGGGGCGGATCAGCCAGGACGGCCGGACGGCGTACGCGACCGTCACCTTCGCCGACCGGGCCGAGAACCTCGACAAGGGCGAGGTCCAGGCCGTCGTCAGCACCGCGAAGGCCGCCGAGGCCAAGGGGCTCGACGTCGAGCTGGGCGGCACCGCCATCGCTCTGACGAAGCCCTCCGGCGGGCACACCGCCGAGATCGTCGGCGTGGCCGTGGCCGCCGTGGTCCTCTTCCTCGCCTTCGGCTCGCTCGCCGCCTCCATGCTGCCCATCGCCACCGCCCTGATCGGCGTCGGCACGGCGTACTTCGGCATCGAGCTCCTCGGGCACGCCATGACCGTCGCCGACTTCGCCCCCATGCTCGGCATGCTGGTCGGCCTCGGCGTCGGGATCGACTACGCGCTGTTCATCGTGACCAGACACCGGCGTGGCCTCAAACGCGGGCTGTCGGTGGCCGAGGCGGCGCAGAACGCCGTGGCCACCACCGGCCGCGCGGTCGTCTTCGCCGGGGCCACCGTCTGCATCGCCCTGCTCGGCATGCTCATCCTGCGGCTCAGCTTCCTCAACGGCGTGGCGATCGCCGCCTCCCTGACCGTCGTCCTCACCGTCGCGGCCTCCGTGACCCTGCTGCCCGCGCTGCTGTCGTTCATCGGACCGCGCGCGCTCAGCCGCCGCGAGCGCCGGCGGCTCGAGGAGCACGGTCCCGAGCCCGAGATGGCCACCGGGTTCGCCGCCCGCTGGTCCGCCTTCGTGGAGCGCCACCCCAAGCTGCTCGGCGTCGTCGCCGTCGTCGTCATGGCCGTGCTCGCCCTCCCCACGTTCTCCCTCCACCTGGGCACCTCCGACCAGGGCAACGACCCGAAGGGCACGACGACCCGGCAGGCCTACGACCGGATCTCGGAGGGCTTCGGACCCGGCCTGAACGGACCCCTGACCCTCGTCACCAAGGTCGGCGGCGCCGAGGACAGGCTCGCCCTGGACAACCTGGACACCACTCTGCGGTCCACCCAGGGTGTCGCCTCGGCGACCCCGGTGACGTACGACAGCTCCGGCGACACCGCCTTCCTCACCGTCGTCCCGGACTCCGCCCCGCAGTCCCAGAAGACCAGCGACCTCGTCGACCGGCTGCGCACCGAGGTGCTGCCGCGCGCCGAGTCGGGCACCGGTCTCGACGTACAGGTCGGCGGTGTGACGGCGAGCTACGACGACTTCGCCGGTGTCATCATCGGCAAGCTCCCGCTCTTCGTCGGCGTGGTGATCAGCCTCGGCTGTGTCCTGCTGCTGCTCGCGTTCCGTTCCATCGGCATCCCGCTCAAGGCGGCGGTCATGAACATCGCCGCCGTCGCCGCCGCCTTCGGGGTCGTCGTCGCGATCTTCCAGTGGGGCTGGGGGAGCGAACTGCTCGGCCTCGGCCGCGCCGGCCCGATCGAGCCGTTCCTGCCCGTGATCATGGTGTCGGTGCTCTTCGGGCTCTCCATGGACTACCAGGTCTTCCTGGTCAGCCGGATGTACGAGGAGTGGCTGGAGACCGGTGACAACCGGCGCGCCGTCCGGGTCGGCCTCGCCGAGACCAGCCGCGTGATCAACTCCGCCGCCGTCATCATGATCTCGGTCTTCCTCGCCTTCGTGCTCAGCGGGGACCGCGTCATCGCGATGTTCGGCATCGCCCTCGCCTCGGCCGTCGCCCTGGACGCCTTCGTCCTGCGCACGCTCCTGGTCCCCGCCCTCATGCACCTGCTCGGCGACGCCAACTGGTGGCTGCCCCGCGCACTCGACAAGAGGCTGCCGCGCATCAGCATCGAGCCGCCCGAGTGCCGGGCCGCGCATGAGAGGCTGGCCGAGGCCACGGACGCCGAGGCGGCCGACGTACTGGGCCGCGCGGCGGCGGACGCCGGAGCCGTGGACGCAAAGGCGCGGGACGCCGGGGCGACCGACTCCGGGGCGACGGATGTGACGACGAAGGAGCGGTGACGGGATGTACGCCATATCCCTGGGCGACGACGGAGCGGAGCTGCGGCCCCTGGAGCCCTGGCACGCCGAGGAGTTCCTCGCACACCTGGACCGCGGACGCGAGTTCATCGGGCGGTTCATCCCCTTCGGCGCCCGGTCCACGGACGTGCCGTCCGCGCGGGCGCAGCTCCAGAGGTACGCCGACATGCGCGCCGCCGGCACGGGGTCCCTGCACGGCCTCTGGCTGGACGGGAAGCTCGTCGGCGGTGTCCTCTTCCTGAACTTCGACGCCGATCAGGGCAACTGCGAGGTCGGCTGCTGGCTGGAACCCGCCGCCTCCGGACGCGGTCTGGTGACCCGCGCGATGCGGATCCTCGTCGACTGGGCCGTCGAGGAGCGCGGGATCAACCGGGTGGAGTGGGTCGCCGCGGCGGGCAACGTCCCGAGCCTGAACGTGGCCCGCCGCCTCGGCATGAGGCGGGACGGCGTGCTGCGCCAGAAGCACCTCCACCACGGCGTGCGGCACGACGTGGAGGTGTGGTCCGTGCTCGCCCCCGAGTGGCGTGCCGCCCGCGGGGACACGGCCCGCGACGATCATTAAGGAACCTCTCAGACAGCGTCCGTACGGTGCGCGCATGGGAACCAAGACAGTTGACGAGACCGGGGCCGAGACCGGTACCGAGGCGAAGCGCGACGAGCGGACCGTGGACGTCACCGAGGCCGGCCCGGCCGCGGTGACCGGCGAGGAGACCGCGACCGAGGAGCGGGACGAGGCCGTCGAGGACCTCGACGGGCAGGGCGAGCGGGACGAGAACCCCGTCGGCGCCGAGGGACGGGACGCCGGTGTCGGCCAGGGGGCCGCGGCCGTCGTGTCCGCCGGGCTCGGCGTGGTGTCGCTGACCGGCAGTTGGGTCGCCACCGTGGCCGCCGCCCGCGAGACCCTGGTCGGCCAGCTCCGTACCTCCTCCACCGCGAGCGTCGCCGCGCAGGTCAAGGCGGTCTACGGCGACGCCTGGGCGACTACCGCGCTGATCGGCGGCCTGTTCGCCCTGGCCGCGCTGATCGTCGGCGTCTTCGTGCTGGTCCGGCCCGCGTTCGGCGCCCCCGGCAGGCCGCAGGCCGCCTGGATCAAGTCCGTCGCCTGGGCGGGCGTGTCGCTCGGCGTCGTCGGGCTGGTGCTCGCGGTCGCCAAGTACTCGGACGTCCTCCTCGGACTGCCGTCCACCAGCTGACCCCACCCCGGAAACCGGGACGACTCTGAGGGGCCTTAGGGCCGGCGCCGGAAAACGGCCGCCGCCCTAAGGCCCTTCGCGTTCCCAAGATGCGGAACTCTCCCGATGTGAGGCACCCCCCTGGGAGACGAAGGTTGAGGCATCGCCGAAGGGCGAGACCGAAACCGACTCTCCACCAGGGGTACGAGATGTTCGAGTACGAGCTGCACCGCATGCGGTCCGAGGAACTGATCCGCCAGGCCCGGAGCCACCGGCTCGCCAGGGAGGCCGTGTCCGGCCGCCGGGCCGCGCGCCGCGCCGCCCGCAGGACCGCACAGGAAGACGCCGAGGAACGGGCCCATGGCGGCCGTCCCCGTCGGCACCGGTTCGCCCGCACCGCGTGAGCGCCGGGGCACCCGTGGAGGGCCGGACACCGTCCGGCCCTCCACGGGGTGCGGGGGACGCCGCTCCCAAGGCGGTCGTCCGCCTCCCACCCGCCACGCTCCGGACGGCCGAGGAGGGCAGCCGGACGGCGGGCGGAACCGAGGGACGCACGGACGCCGTCGACCGGCTCGCCGGCGGCGGAGGCCGGGACGGCAGGCGTAGCGGCGGCCGGGAGGGCAGGCGTAGCGGGGTTCTGGCGGTCGGGCCGGTGCCGCCCGTCGTCCCGATAAGCGCTGCCGCCCCGCCGGACGCCTGTGCCATGCTCGGGCCCGTGGAGACCAGGTCCGTCAGCCCGGTGTTCGTCGGACGCGCCGACGAACTGGAGGTGTTGCGCGACGCGCTCACCCGCGCCGCCGCGGGCGGCGCCTCCGAGGCGCCCGGCACCGGGGGAGAGCCCCAGGCGTTCCTGCTCGGCGGCGAGGCCGGCGTCGGCAAGACCCGCTTCCTGGAGGAGTTCGCCGCGACCGCCACCCGCGAGGGTGCCGTCGTGGCCTGCGGCGGCTGCGTCGAGATCGGCGCCGACTGCCTGCCCTTCGCCCCCTTCTCCACCGCCCTGCGCGCCCTGCGCCGCACCCTGCCCGACGAGTTCGCCGCCGCGGCCGCCGGACAGGAGGAGGAACTCGCCCGTCTGCTCCCCGAACTCGCGCAGACCAGCAGGGGCAGGCAGTACGAGGAGGACGGCACGGCCCGCCTCTTCGAGCTCACCGCCCGCCTGCTGGAACGGGTCGCCGCGGACCGCACGGTCGTGCTCGTGCTGGAGGACCTGCACTGGGCCGACGCCTCGACCCGCCATCTGCTCGCCTACCTCTTCCGCACGCTGCGCGCCGGCCGCCTCGTCGTGATCGCCACCTACCGCGCCGACGACATCCACCGCCGCCACCCGCTGCGCCCCCTGCTCGCCGAGCTCGACCGGCTCCGTACCGTCCGCCGCATCGAACTGGGCCGCTTCAACCGGGCCGAGGTCGGCCGCCAGATCGCCGGCATCCTCGCCCGCGAACCCGACACCGCCCAGGCCGACGAGATCTTCGCCCGCTCCGACGGCAACGCGTTCTTCGTCGAGGAACTGGCCGTCGCCGCACGCGAGGGCTGTCCCACCGGACTCACGGACACCCTGCGCGACCTGCTCCTCGTCCGCGTCGAAGGGCTGCCCGAGAGCGCCCAGCGCGTCGCCCGGACCGTCGCCGAGGGCGGCAGCACCGTCGAGTACTCCCTGCTCGCCGCCGTGGCCCTGCTCGCCGAGGACGACCTCATCGAGGCCCTGCGCGCCTGCGTCGGCGCCAACATCCTCATCGCGACGCCCGGCGGCGACGGCTACCGCTTCCGCCACTCCCTGGTGCGCGAGGCCGTCAGCGACGATCTGCTGCCCGGCGAGCGCTCCCGGTTCAACCGCCGCTACGCCGAGGCCCTTGAGGCCGACCCGGCGCTCGTGCCGGCCGACGAGCGCGTGACCCGGCTGGCCAGCTACTGGTACCACGCCCATGACGCCGCCAAGGCCCTGCCCGCCGTCCTCGACGCCTCGGTCGAGGCCCGCCGCCGGCACGCCCACGCCGAGCAACTGCGGCTCCTGGAACGGGCGATGGAGCTCTGGGAGGCGGTCCCCGACACCGTAAGGGCCGGACTGCGCCCCATCGACTACGTGGAGGCATACCCGCCCCCGCCGCCGCAGGAGTGCGGGCAGGACCCGGACGGCCGCGACTCCGCGGCCAAGCCCCTGCGTTACCTCGACCTGATGGCCGAGGCCGCCGTCGCGGGCCGGCTGTGCGGGGAACGCGAACGCGCCCTGAGGACGACCAAGCGGGCGCTGCACCTCCTTCAGGACGAGGGCGACCCGCTGCGCGCCGCCTGGTTCTGGGTCCAGCGGTCCCGGCTCGTCCAGGCCCAGGTCCGCGGCGACGGCTGGAAGGAACTCGCCACCGCCCAGGACCTGGTGCGCGGTCTGCCGCCCTCCGAGGTGCACGCCGAGGTCCTGTCGATGGTCGCCGCCTGGTGCATGGTGCACCAGCCGGGCCACGGTGCCCTGTCCGCGGCCGAACGGGCCGTGGAGTACGCGCGGATGGTGGGCGCCAGGGACACCGAGCTGAACGCCCGGCTCACCCTCGGCGGCCTGATGGTCGACGCGGGACAGATCGAGGACGGGCTCGCGGAGATGTACCGGGTCAGGGAGCGGGCCAACCGCCAGGGCGCCGCGTACGTCGTGGGCAGGCTGCACATCAATCTGCCCTCCCATCTGGAGTCCGTCGGCCGCTCCCGCGAGGCCGTCGCCATCCTCCGCGAGGGCATCGAACTCGCGCTCCGCAACGGCCTGTTGGACACCCAGGCCTGGGTCTGGGGCAATCTCTCCGAATCGCTGTACGCGCTCGGCCGCTGGGACGAGGCGGCCGAGGCCGCCCGCAGCGCCCTGGCCATCGGACTCGGCGGCAAGGCCTCGGGCGTGGGCGCCTCCCGTCTCGCGTTCGTCGCCCTGGCCCGCGGCGACCTCATCGAGGCCGGACGTCAACTGGCCGCTGCCCGAGGCCACTTCGGCACCCATGACCCGATGCCCCAGCACTCCCTGCCGCTGCTGTGCGCCACCGTCTCCATCGCCGCGGGCGAGGGCCGCTTCCTCGACGCGCGCGCGGCGCTGGAGGAAGCCCTGGCCGCGGGCTTCCCGCCCGGCACCCAGCGCTACGCCTGGCCCCTGCTGCTGGCCGCCGTCACCGCCGAGGCCGACGCCCGCGGACTGCCCGTCGCCGTCCCGGGCCGCGCCCCGACCATGGCACGCATCCGGGCGGCCGCGAGGAACCTGGCCACCGGAGCGCCCGTCTGGCTGGCCCACGCCGAATGGCTGCGCGCCGAACTCCGCCGGGCCGACGGGGCGGGCGGCCCGGAGCAGTGGTCCGAGGTGGTCGAGGCCCTCGAACCGCTGGAGCGCCCCTACGACCTCGCCCGGGTCAGGCTCCGGCTGGCCGAGGCGCTGCTGCTCTCGGGCGCGGACGACGAAAGGCGCGCCCGCGCCGCCGAACTCCTGAGGCTGGCGGGTGCCGCGGCCGGGCACCTCGGCGCCCGTCCGCTCGCCGAGGCCGTCGCCCTGCTCGCCCAGCGGGCCCGACTCACCCTGGAGCACGCCCCGGCCCGGTCCCGTACCGCCCCCGCCGACCCCGCGGCCGCGTTCGGTCTGACCAGCCGCGAGCGCGATGTCCTGCGTCTGGTCGCCGCGGGCCGCAGCAACCGCCAGATCGCCGGGGAACTGTTCATCTCGCCGAAGACGGCCAGCGTCCACGTCTCGAACATCCTGGCCAAGCTGGACGTCTCGGGACGGGGGGAGGCGGCGGCCCTGGCCCACAGGCTGCGGCTCTTCCCGGACGGCGAGGACCGCCCGGACGCCACGATCACCCCGGGCGGCCCGTCCGCCAGGGCGGCGGGCTGAGAGCCCGCCCCTCCGTCCTGCCCGCCCCTCCGTCCCTCTACGTCACCTTCAGCTCCAGGATCCGGTCGTCGCCCTTCACCGGGCTGCCGCGGCCGTCGGTGTTGCTCGTGGTCAGCCAGAGCCTGTCGCCGCCCGCGGAGACGACCGTGCGGAGCCGGCCGTGCGTGTCCGTCAGGAAGGCCTCGGGAGCCGCGGACGCCTTGGTGCCGTCCAACGGGATGCGCCACAGCCGCCGCCCCTTGAGCGCCGCCATCCATATGGATCCCTGGGCGTACGCGATCCCGCTGGGGGAGGCCTCGTCGGTGTGCCACTGGACCACGGGATCGTGGTACTTGGGGTTGTGGCCGATGCCCTCCACCACGGGCCAGCCGTAGTCGTCGCCGGGCTTGATCTGGTTCAGCTCGTCCCAGGTGTCCTGGCCGAACTCCGAGGCCCACAGCCGCTGTCGGTCGTCCCAGGCGAGACCCTGGACGTTGCGGTGGCCGTACGAGTACACCACCGAGTCGGGGAACGGATTGCCCGGCGCGGGCTCGCCCTCCGGCGTCATGCGCAGGATCTTCCCGCCGAACGACTTCGTGTCCTGGGCCAGCCCCCGGTCACCCGTTTCGCCCGTGCCCGCGTACAGCATCCTGTCGGGCCCGAAGGCGATCCGGCCGCCGTTGTGGATCACTCCCTTGGGGATGCCCCTGAAGATCGTGTCCGGCGCGCCCAGTTGCTCGCCGGACGGCTTCCGCCCGTCGTAGAGCATGCGGACGATGCGGTTGTCGGAGGCCGTCGTCAGATACGCGTAGATCAGGTGGTCGGAGGCGTAGTCCGGCGAGAGCGCCAGGCCCAGGAGACCGCCCTCGCCCGCGGGGGCCACCCCGGGAACGTCCCCGAGCAGCGTCTTGCGGCCGGTCTTCTCGTCGATCCGGGTGATCGTCCCCTTGTCCCGCGAGGCCACCAGCAGGCCGTCCCCGGGCAGCGGCGCCAGGCCCCAGGGGGTGTTGAGGTCCTCGGTGACGGTGCGCAGGACCTTCACCGAGCCCTTCGCCGGCGGCGTCTGCCGGGCAGAGGCGCTCGGGGCGGACGACGCGTGCGACGACGACGTGCTCCCCGTACCGGCGGAGGTGTCCGGACCCGCCGGGCCCGGACCGCCGGAGGAGCATCCGGCCGTCAGCAGAAGCGCGCTCGCAGCCAACACGACTGTCACTGTTCGGACTTGCACCATCAGTGTCCCTTCGAAGCGGCGGTCCTCCTGTTCATACACCGCTCGCGTTCCACGGGTTCCCGGTCCCGGGCACGAGATCCGCGCCCGGATCCGGAAGCGCTGCTCAGTCCCAGGATCCCAGGGCCCCCGGCAGCCGCGCCACCTCGGAGAGATCCTCGGCCGTCAGCCGCAGCCCGGCCGCCCCCGCGTTCTCGGTGACCCAGCGCTCCCGCTTGGCCCCCGGCACCGGGACCACGTGCGGCCCCTGCGCCAGCACCCACGCCAGCGCCACCTGCGCGGGCGTGACCGGAAGGTCACCGCCCCCGTGCCGACGCGCGACCCGCCGCAGACCGACGACTATGGGCTGGTTCGCGGCCATCATCTCGGCGGTGAAGCGAGGATGCCGGGCCCGCGGATCGTCGGGCTCGAAGCCCTCGCCCGGGGTCAGCGTGCCGGTCAGGAAGCCGTTGCCGAGCGGCATCGCTGCCAGGAACCCGACGCCGCGGGCCACGCACCACGGCAGCAGCGCCTCCAGCGCCTCCGTCGACCACACCGACAGCTCGGCCTGCACGGTGCTCACCGGGAAGACCTGCTGCACCCGCTCCAGCAGGCGGATCGTTCCGTCGTGCGGCCGCGCGTCCGTCCGGCGGCCGGACCCGGCACCCACCGCGCACAGCCCGAGCGAGCGGACCTTTCCGGCCGCGACCAGCTCGGCCATCGCGCCCCAGGTCTCCTCGACCGGCACTTCCGGGTCGGCGCGGTGCAACTGGTAGAGGTCGATCACATCCGTCTGGAGCCGGCGCAGCGAGGCGTCGCACGCCCGTCTCACATAGCCGGGGCGGCCGTTGGCCACCAGGTGCTGATCACCCACCAGCAGGCCGACCTTGGTCGACACGAAGGCCTCGGAGCGCCGCTCCCTCAGGACGCGCCCGAGCAGCAGCTCATTGGTGAAGGGCCCGTACATGTCGGCCGTGTCGAGCAGCGTCGACCCCCGGTCCAGTGCCGCGTTCACCGCGCGCAGCGACTCCTCGCCGCGCTGTTGCGACCCGGTGTAGGCCCAGTTCATCGGCATGCATCCGAGTCCGACCGCCCCCACATCGAGCGCCGCGGCCCCGATCGTTCTGCGCTCCACCTGGCCGTGATCCTCCTTCTGCCGGCCCCCAACCTAACCTCTGCGCGCATGAGCGCCTGGCATAACCTCCTGACCATGACTTCCGATGTCTGGCTCCCCTTCCACGCGGACGAGATCGACGGACTGCCCGAGGGCCCCGACTACCGCTTCTGGGACGGGGGCGAGGAGTTCCCCGCGGATCCCGCCGACTGCGCGTTCTACGTCGTGCCGTACATGAAGCCCCCCGCCGTCTCCCTGCGGCCGATGGCCGAAATGACGTCGCTCCGGGTGGTGCAGACGCTCTCCGCCGGCGTCGACCACGTCCTGCCGGGCGTCACGTCCCTTCCGCCCGGGGTGGTGTTGTGCAACGCCCGCGGGGTGCACGAGGCGAGCACCGCGGAACTCACCCTCGCCCTGGTCCTCGCCTCGCTGCGCGGGATCCCCGACTTCGTGCGCGGCCAGGACAGGCAGGCGTGGCGCTCGGGCTTCCGCCCCTCGCTCGCCGACAGGTCCGTGCTCATCGTGGGATACGGGTCGATCGGGTCCGCCATCGAGGACAGGCTCACGCCGTTCGAGCTCGCGCGGGTCGAGCGCGTCGCACGCTCCGCCCGTGCCACGGCGCGCGGTCCCGTGCGCCCCCTCACCGAACTGCCGTCCCTGCTGCCCGAGTTCGACGTCGTCATCCTGTCCGTGCCGCTCACCGACAGCACCCACGGCCTGGTGGACGCCGGCTTCCTGTCGCGGATGAGGGACGGCGCGCTCCTGGTGAACGTGGCCCGCGGCCCCGTCGTCGACACGGACGCGCTGCTCGCCGAGCTGGGGAGCGGGCGCATCACCGCGGCCCTCGACGTCACCGACCCCGAACCGCTGCCCCCGGGCCACCCGTTGTGGCACGCGCCCGGCCTGCTCCTCAGCCCCCACGTCGGGGGACCGACCTCGGCGTTCCGGCCGCGCGCCACCCGGCTCCTCGCGGATCAGCTGACCCGTTTCGTGAACCGGGAGCCGCTGCGCAACGTGGTCCTTACCACCGGCACCTGAGCGGCCGCCGCCCGCCCCGCGTCCCCTCGGACACCCTCCGCAGTCCTCCGGATGCGGGCCGTGTCGGCATAGTCCCTGGTCGTCACGGAGCGTAGAGGAACTATGTCCCTGAGTGACGAGACTGGTGTATCGTCCCGACAGGGGCTGCGCCGCGCACCGTTCGGCGCCGGGGACGGACATGAGACTGCGAGGGGGGCGACGGGCGATGCACGGCCTATGGACCAACGATCCGACGCGGCGGGGCCGCCGACGACGACCCTGGCGCGCGGCCACGCACAGCCGCGGTCACGCCGGCCATCACCAGCGCAGGCACCCGGGCCGCCGCAGGCACGGGCATCCGGCGCACCGGGACCAGCGGGACCCCGGAGCACGGACCCGGTGGGCCCGGTGAGCTCCCCAGGGGTGCTGCTGACCCGTCGGACGGTCTTCGACGGCGGGACGGGCCTGCTCTCGCAACTCGTGCTGGCCCTGCTGTGCGCGGCCTACGCCGTCGGTTCCGCGCTCGGCTGGGGTTCCACGAGTCTCGCGCTGGTCATGGGCGACTTCGGGCTGAGCGTCGCCGCGGGCACCGCGGCGGTCTCCTGCCTGCTCTACGCCCGTGGCCGCCGCAGCCGCTTTCGGCCCGCGTGGCTGCTGTTCGCGCTCTCCTCGGCGATGGCCTCGCTCGGAAACCTGGTCTGGGGGTGGTACGAGGTGGTCCTCGACCGCCCGGTGCCCACACCGAGTTACGCCGATCTCTTCTTCCTCTGCTTCGCCCCGCCCGCCATCGTGGGACTGCTGGTGCTCGCCAAGCGGCCCGTCACCAAGGCGGGCTGGGTGTGTCTCGCACTGGACGCCTGGCTGATCGGCGGATCGCTGCTCACCCTGTCCTGGAGTCTGGCGCTCGCCCAGGCGGCCAAGTTCGACGGGCCGAGCGTCGCGCACACCGCGCTGTCCCTCGCCTACCCCCTGCTGGACATCGCGCTGGTCAGCATGGTGCTCGCGCTGCACTTCAGGCGCTCGTCGGTGAACAGGTCGGCGGTGAACACGGCCATCGGGGCGCTCGCCCTGACCGTGATGTGCGACGCGCTGTTCACCTCGCCCCTGCTGCACAACAGCTACCACTCGGGCCAGCTCCTGGACGCGGGCTGGTTCGCCGGCTCGCTGCTCCTCGCCTACGCCCCCTGGGTCGTCACCCGGCACGGCGGCGAGGGCGAGGAGCACGGCACCGGCGAGCACGACATCGACGCGTACGGCCCGGACCCGCACGGGCCCGACCCGCGAGGACCGGAAGACCAGGGCTCGCGGGAGCACGCGCGCCTGGTGCACGAGGGCATCCCGGGGCAGCGCAGGGAAGGGCAGCACGGCCCCCCGGGAAGCCACGCCTCGCCCGGACCCCGGGAGATCCCTCCGGGGTACGGCCACGGCGCCCCGCGCCGGGGCGCCGGCTCCCACGAGGGCCCGGGACGGCGGACGGAGCCGGACCCGCCCGGCGGACCCCGGCAGGACGAGCCCGGGCACGAGGACGCCCAGGACCCGGGGCCGGGCCGCTCGGCGGCGGCACGGCCGATCACCGGATCACTGGCCGCGCTGACGCCCTACCTGGCCGCAGCCGTCTGCACGCTGGGGATCCTCTACAACATCCTGAACGGCCGTCGGGTGGACCGCGTGGTGCTCGTCACCGCCGGACTCGTCGTGCTCGCCCTCGTGGTGCGCCAGGGCATCATGCTGCTCGACAACATCACCCTCACCCAGGAACTGGCCCAGAAGGAGAACCACTTCCGCTCCCTGGTGCAGGGCTCCAGCGACGTCATCATGATCGCCGCCCCGAACGGCATCCTGAGATACGTCAGCCCGGCCGCCGCCGGGGTCTACGGCCGTGACGCCGAGGAACTCGTCGGCTCCGAACTCGCCTCCCTCATCCACCCCGAGGACCTCGGCTGCGTGGTCCACGAGGTGCGGCGCTTCCTCGCCGCCAGCCACGCCGAGGAGCCCACCACCCGGATCGAGTGCCGGTTCCGCTCCGGCGACGGCGGCTGGCTCAACGTGGAGTCCACCGTCAACCGGCACCACGGCGGCCTCATCTTCAACAGCCGGGACGTCACCGAACGCGTGCGGCTCCAGGCGCAGTTGCAGCACAACGCCGAGCACGACCCGCTCACCGACCTGCCCAACCGCGCGCTGTTCACCCGGCGCGTCCAGCAGGCCCTGTCCGGGCGCCGCTCCAGCGACCGGGGCACCGCCGTCCTGTTCATCGACCTCGACGGCTTCAAGGCCGTCAACGACACCATCGGGCACCAGGCCGGGGACGAGCTGCTCGTCCAGGCCGCCCGCAGACTCCAGGACTCCGTCCGGCACGGCGACACCGCCGCCCGGCTCGGCGGGGACGAGTTCGCGGCCCTCATCGTCGGCGACGGAGGCCGCGACCGCACCGCCCGTGAGCAGCAGGTACGGGAACTCGCCGACCGTCTGCGGATCAGGCTCTCCCAGCCCTACTGTATCGACGGCAACGATGTCCGGGTTGCCGCCTCCATCGGCGTCGGCTTCGCCGAACCGGGCCTCGGCGCCGGTGAGTTGCTGCGCAACGCCGACCTCGCCATGTACCGCGCGAAGGCGGCGGGCAAGGGCCGCGTCGAGCTGTACGCCCCCCAGATGCAGCAGGACGTCGTCCGCAGGGCGGAACTGGCGACCCGGCTGCGCTCCGCCCTCCAGGACGGCGAGTTCGCCCTGCTGCACCAGCCCGTGGTGTCGCTGGAGAACGGCCGGATCGCGTCGGTCACCGCGCAGGCGCGCTGGCGTTCCTCCCAGGGGGTGCTCTTCACGCCCGCCGAGTTCCTGCGCGTCGCCGAGGACAGCGAGCGGACCGCCGAACTCGGCCGCTGGATGCTCGACGAGGCCGTCGAGCAGGCCGCCGAGCGCACCGCCGCGGGGGTCGCCGTGCCCGTCACGGTCCGGATGACCGCCCGGCGCCTGGTGGACCGCTCGATGCCGCTGGGCTCCGTGGAGTCCCTGCTCACCCGGCACGGGCTCGCCTCGGGCGGCCTGATCATCGAGCTGTCCGACACCGATCCGAGAGTCCCCCTGGACGAGCTGGAGCGCCGGCTGAACGCCCTGCGGCGGCTCGGCGTGCGGATCGCCCTGGACGGCTTCGGCAGCGGCTACGCGGCGATCACGGCGCTGCGGCGGCTTCCCGTCGACGTCCTGCGCCTCGACCGGAGTCTGGTCGAGGGGGTCGTCGAGTCCGCCCGGCTGCACAAGATCACCAGCGGGCTGCTGCGGATCGCCGCCGATCTGGGGATGCAGTCCGTCGCCGACGGGGTGGATCTTCCCGAGCAGGTGGTCGCCCTGCGCGCGATGGGATGCACCCATGGGCAGGGCATGGCGTTCTCCGGGCCGCTGGACGAGTACCGGCTGCGCAGAGCGCTGTCTTCCGGTCATTATCCGGTGCCCAACGGCCCCGCCGAGCCGGTGTTCGCGGGCGGAGGCGGCGCCGGGGTGTATACGAGTGGTGTGCCCATGGTCCTGGGGGGCGGAACGGCCCTCCGCTCACATAATGAGACTCCCGTCCCACCCACTTGACAGTCGGTGCGTGCCGGGGGGAGGGTCAATGCCATGCGCACCCGAATTCTCGTACTTGGAAAGCGCGTCGGCTGAAGCCAGGTGGACACCGGATCGATCCGGAACACCCGGCGACCGCACCCGGCGCGCTCCCCTCGCTTGCCTCACGGCACGAGGGGTTTTTTGTTGCACAGGCACCAGTCGTACACCGCACAAAAGTCGCAAAAACCCTCAGCATCGAGAAGAGAATGCCGATGACCGAGCAGGCCACCGGGGCCCACCATCCGCAGCCGCGGCCCCGTTCCGGAGGACAGCAGTCCGCCCCCGAGCACGTCACGGGTGCGCAGTCCCTCATCCGCTCGCTCGAGGAGGTCGGGGCCGAGACCGTATTCGGCATTCCCGGCGGTGCGATCCTTCCGGCGTACGACCCGCTGATGGACTCCCGCAGGGTGCGGCACGTGCTCGTGCGCCACGAGCAGGGCGCCGGCCACGCGGCCACCGGCTACGCGCAGGCCACCGGCAAGGTCGGCGTCTGCATGGCGACCAGCGGCCCCGGCGCGACCAACCTGGTCACCCCGATCGCCGACGCCCACATGGACTCGGTGCCGCTCGTGGCGATCACCGGACAGGTCGCGTCCAAGGCGATCGGCACGGACGCCTTCCAGGAGGCGGACATCGTCGGCATCACCATGCCGGTCACCAAGCACAACTTCCTGGTCACCAAGGCCGAGGACATCCCGCGGACGATCGCGGAGGCCTTCCACATCGCCTCCACCGGCCGCCCGGGCCCGGTCCTCGTCGACATCGCCAAGGACGCCCTCCAGGCCAAGACCACCTTCCAGTGGCCGCCCACCCAGGACCTGCCCGGCTACCGCCCGGTGACCAAGCCGCACGCCAAGCAGATCCGCGAGGCCGCCAAGCTGCTGTCCCAGGCCAAGCGGCCCGTGCTGTACGTCGGCGGCGGCGTCCTCAAGGCACACGCCACCGCCGAGCTGAAGGTCCTCGCGGAACTCACCGGAGCGCCCGTCACCACCACCCTGATGGCACTGGGCGCCTTCCCCGACAGCCACCCGCTGCACGTGGGGATGCCGGGCATGCACGGTTCGGTCACCGCCGTCACCGCGCTCCAGAAGGCCGACCTGATCGTCGCCCTCGGCGCCCGCTTCGACGACCGCGTCACCGGCAAGCTGGACAGCTTCGCCCCCTTCGCCAAGATCGTCCACGCCGACATCGACCCGGCCGAGATCGGCAAGAACCGCGCCGCCGACGTGCCGATCGTCGGAGACGCCCGCGAGGTCATCGCCGACCTGGTCCAGGCGGTCCAGAAGGAGCACAGCGAGGGCAACGCCGGCGACTACACCGCCTGGTGGAGCGACCTCAACCGCTGGCGCGAGACCTACCCGCTCGGCTACGAGCAGCCCGAAAACGGCCAGCTGTCCCCGCAGCAGGTCATCGAGCGCATCGGACAGCTCGCCCCGGAGGGCACGATCTTCGCGGCCGGCGTCGGCCAGCACCAGATGTGGGCCGCGCACTACATCCAGTACGAGCAGCCCTCGACCTGGCTGAACTCGGGCGGCGCCGGGACGATGGGCTACGCGGTCCCGGCCGCGATGGGCGCCAAGGCCGGACAGCCGGACCGCACGGTCTGGGCGGTCGACGGCGACGGCTGCTTCCAGATGACCAACCAGGAACTCACCACCTGCGCCCTGAACAACATCCCGATCAAGGTCGCCATCATCAACAACGGCGCACTCGGGATGGTCCGCCAGTGGCAGACCCTCTTCTACAACCAGCGCTACTCCAACACCGTGCTGCACAGCGGCCCGGACGCGGACGGCAAGCAGCCGAGCGCCGGCACCCGCGTCCCCGACTTCGTGAAGCTGTCGGAGGCGATGGGCTGCCACGCCATCCGCTGCGAGTCCCCGGACGACCTCGACAAGGTGATCGAGGAGGCGAACTCGATCAACGACCGCCCCGTCGTGGTCGACTTCATCGTCCACGAGGACGCGATGGTGTGGCCGATGGTCGCCGCAGGCACCTCCAACGACGAGGTCATGTTCGCCCGGGACGTCCGCCCCGACTTCGGCGACAACGAAGACGACTGAGAGAGAGCCGAGTCAGACCCATGAGCAAGCACACCCTCTCCGTCCTCGTCGAGAACAAGCCCGGTGTCCTCGCCCGGATCACCGCCCTGTTCTCCCGGCGCGGCTTCAACATCGACTCCCTCGCCGTCGGTGTCACCGAGCACCCCGAGATCTCCCGCATCACCATCGTGGTGAACGTGATCGAGGAACTCCCGCTCGAACAGGTCACCAAGCAGCTCAACAAGCTCGTCAACGTCCTGAAGATCGTCGAACTGGAACCCGGTTCGGCCGTTCAGCGGGAACTCGTTCTGGTGAAGGTGCGCGCCGACAACGAGACGCGCTCCCAGATCGTCGAGATCGTGCAGCTGTTCCGTGCCAAGACCGTCGACGTCTCCCCGGAGGCCGTCACCATCGAGGCCACCGGCGGCGCCGACAAGCTGGAGGCCATGCTCAAGATGCTGGAGCCCTTCGGCATCAAGGAGCTCGTCCAGTCCGGCACGATCGCGATCGGACGCGGGGCGCGTTCGATCACCGACCGGTCGCTGCGCGCGCTCGACCGGTCGGCCTGAGCCAGGAGAACCCCGGTCGTACGGGCGGGCCGCCCACCCGGCCCGCCCGTATGCCGAGACCAGAGAACTTCCCTTCCCCCGCCCGCCGTACGGTGGGACGCAACACCGGAAATACCGGAAAACAAGGAGAACCCCAGTGGCCGAGCTGTTCTACGACGACGACGCTGACCTGTCCATCATCCAGGGCCGCAAGGTCGCGGTCATCGGCTACGGCAGCCAGGGCCACGCGCACGCGCTGTCCCTGCGCGACTCGGGTGTCGACGTCCGCGTCGGTCTCCACGAGGGCTCCAAGTCCAAGGCGAAGGCCGAGGAGCAGGGCCTGCGCGTGGTGACCCCGTCGGAGGCCGCGGCCGAGGCCGACGTCATCATGATCCTGGTGCCGGACCCGATCCAGGCCCAGGTCTACGAGGAGTCCATCAAGGACAACCTGAAGGACGGCGACGCGCTGTTCTTCGGCCACGGCCTGAACATCCGCTACGGCTTCATCAAGCCCCCGGCCGGCATCGACGTCTGCATGGTCGCCCCCAAGGGCCCGGGCCACCTCGTGCGCCGCCAGTACGAGGAGGGCCGCGGCGTTCCCTGTATCGCGGCCGTCGAGCAGGACGCGACCGGCAACGGCTTCGAGCTCGCCCTCTCGTACGCCAAGGGCATCGGCGGCACCCGCGCCGGCGTCATCAAGACTACCTTCACCGAGGAGACCGAGACCGACCTGTTCGGTGAGCAGGCCGTCCTCTGCGGTGGCACCGCCGCCCTGGTCAAGGCCGGTTTCGAGACGCTGACCGAGGCCGGCTACCAGCCGGAGATCGCGTACTTCGAGTGCCTCCACGAGCTGAAGCTCATCGTCGACCTCATGTACGAGGGCGGCCTGGAGAAGATGCGCTGGTCGGTCTCCGAGACCGCCGAGTGGGGCGACTACATCACCGGCCCGCGCATCATCACGGACGCCACCAAGGCCGAGATGAAGCAGATCCTCGCCGAGATCCAGGACGGCACGTTCGCCCGCAACTGGATGGACGAGTACCACTCGGGCCTGAAGAAGTACAACGAGTACAAGACCCAGGACGAGAACCACCTCCTGGAGACCACCGGCAAGGAGCTGCGCAAGCTCATGTCGTGGGTCAACGACGACGAGGCGTGAGCCGTACGACGAAGGGCCGGGGCGGCATGCCCCGGCCCTTCGTCGAACCCCGGGTAACACCCGTGGACACGGTGTTGGACATCCCGTCCAGCCACGGACGGGTGATCCTTCCGCAGAGGCGCAGGACGACCTCCGCGGCGCCACTACACTGCTCCACATCACCAACGCGTCAGGCCCACAGCGTCGTGCGTCTTCCACGCGGCTCGAGCGACCCCCCCAGAAGTGCAGGTACATTCCGGGGCCGCTAAAACCCTCCACCGCCTGCGGCCGTCGGGACGGCCGTCCGCATTGGACTTGTGAGGACTCACGTGAGCTCGAAACCTGTCGTACTCATCGCTGAAGAGCTGTCGCCCGCGACCGTAGACGCCCTGGGCCCGGACTTCGAGATCCGGCACTGCAACGGCGCGGACCGCGCCGAGCTGCTGCCCGCCATCGCCGACGTCGACGCCATCCTCATCCGCTCGGCCACCAAGGTCGACGCCGAGGCCGTCGCCGCCGCAAGGAAGCTGAAGGTCGTCGCACGAGCCGGCGTCGGCCTGGACAACGTCGACGTCTCCGCCGCCACCAAGGCAGGCGTGATGGTCGTCAACGCCCCCACCTCGAACATCGTGACCGCGGCCGAGCTGGCCTGCGGTCTCCTCCTCGCCACCGCGCGCCACATCCCGCAGGCCAACACGGCCCTGAAGAACGGCGAGTGGAAGCGCAGCAAGTACACCGGTGTCGAGCTCGCCGAGAAGACCCTCGGCGTCGTCGGCCTCGGCCGCATCGGCGCGCTCGTCGCGCAGCGCATGTCGGCGTTCGGCATGAAGGTCGTCGCCTACGACCCCTACGTCCAGCCCGCGCGGGCCGCGCAGATGGGCGTGAAGGTCCTCACCCTCGACGAGCTGCTCGAGGTCGCGGACTTCATCACCGTGCACCTGCCCAAGACCCCCGAGACCCTCGGTCTCATCGGCGACGAGGCCCTGCACAAGGTCAAGCCGACCGTGCGCATCGTCAACGCCGCGCGCGGCGGGATCGTCGACGAGGAGGCGCTGTACTCGGCGCTCAAGGAGGGCCGCGTCGCCGGCGCCGGCCTCGACGTGTACGCGAAGGAGCCCTGCACGGACTCCCCGCTCTTCGAGCTCGACGAGGTCGTCTGCACCCCGCACCTCGGCGCGTCCACGGACGAGGCCCAGGAGAAGGCCGGCATCTCCGTCGCCCGCTCCGTGCGCCTCGCCCTCGCCGGTGAGCTCGTCCCCGACGCGGTCAACGTCCAGGGCGGCGTGATCGCCGAGGACGTCAAGCCGGGTCTGCCGCTCGCCGAGAAGCTCGGCCGCATCTTCACCGCCCTCGCGGGCGAGGTCGCGGTCCGCCTCGACGTCGAGGTGTACGGCGAGATCACCCAGCACGACGTCAAGGTGCTCGAACTCTCCGCGCTCAAGGGCGTGTTCGAGGACGTCGTCGACGAGACCGTGAGCTACGTCAACGCCCCGCTGTTCGCGCAGGAGCGCGGCGTCGAGGTCCGGCTGACCACGAGCTCGGAGTCCCCCGACCACCGCAACGTGGTCACCGTGCGCGGCACGCTCGGCGACGGCCAGGAGGTCGCGGTCTCCGGCACGCTGGCCGGCCCGAAGCACCTCCAGAAGATCGTCGCCGTCGGCGAGTACGACGTGGACCTGGCGCTCGCCGACCACATGCTCGTCCTGCGCTACGAGGACCGTCCCGGTGTCGTCGGCACCGTCGGCCGCATCCTCGGCGAGTCCGGCATCAACATCGCCGGCATGCAGGTCGCCCGCGCGAACGCCGGCGGCGAGGCCCTCGCGGTGCTCACCGTCGACGACACGGTGCCGCCGAACGTCCTCACCGAGCTCTCCGCCGAGATCGGCGCGACCTCGGCGCGGTCGGTCAACCTGGTCTGAGAGCCGTTCACGACGGCTTCCCGTACGACGGCCCGGGGCCGGGACACCAGCTGGTGTCCCGGCCCCCGGGCCTTTTCGTACCCTCACGCGGACGGTGTCGTCTCCGGTTCGATCAGCCCCTCGCGGTAGGCGATGGCCACCGCCTCCGTACGGCTCGCGGCACCCAGCTTGGCGAGGATGTTGGAGACATGGACGCTGGCCGTCTTGCCGCTGATGAACAGCTCCTCGCCGATCTGGCGGTTGGTGCGTCCGTGTCCGAGCAGCCGCAGGACATCGCTCTCCCGCGCGGTCAGCGCGGCGATGCGCTCCCCGGCGTCCGGGGACTCGGCCAGGCGCCCGCGCCGCAGCAGCGCCTCCAGCGCCTCGCGCAGCGGCGCCGCGCCGAGACGCACGGCGGTGTCGTGGGCGGCACGGGCCTGCTCGGCGGCCTCCTCGCGGCGGCCCTTCGCGAGCAGGGCCTCCGCGAACCGCCTTCTGCTCCTGGCCAGTTCGTACGGGTCGCCGTAGCCGAAGGCCGTCACGGCCCGCTCCCAGGCGTCGACGTCGGGACCGCTGCGAGCACGCAGCCACTCCGCCTCGGCGCGGGCGAGCCAGGCCAGGCCCTCGGGTCCCTGCGCGCCGCCCTTACCGCCCGCGGCCGCCGTGGTCCTGGCGAGTTCCACCAGCTCGCCCGCGGTGTCCGCCCAGCGGTCGGCGGCGGCCGGGTCACCGGTTCGGCGGGCCTCCCCGGCTGCGTCCGCGACCGCCGCCAGCGCGAGCGCGGCGAGGCGCACCACGACGGGGGGCGGGCCGGTCCCGGAGGCGTCCGTGAGGGCGCCGGCCGCGGTGCGCAGCCGTCGTACGGCCTCTTCCGCGTCGCCGTCCAGGGCCGCCGCGTCGGTCAGCACGATGCTCGCGACGAGCGTCGACATCCAGTCGAAGGGCCGGTCCAGCAGGGCGCGGGCTCCGCCGACGGCGGCCTCGCGCCGGCCGCGGGCCAGGGCGACGTACAGGGCGGGGCCCGTCGCGAAGCCGGCCGCCGCCGGGAGCACGTCGGCGTCGTCGGCGGCCGCGCGGGCGCACGCGTCCCAGCGGCCCAGCGTGTAGAGCACCAGCGACTGGAGGTAGCGCAGCTCCAGGGCGTACGGGGAGGAGAGCAGACCGGAGCGGCGGGCGCGGTCCACGCCGTCGCCGAGCCAGGTCAGGCACTCCTCCAGGTCACCGGATTCGTAGCACCCGATGGCCAGGGCGAACAGGGCCCGCATCTCGACGGGGAAGTTCCCCGCGCCGTGGGCCAGTTCACGGGCCCGGCGCAGGCGCTCGCGGCCCTTCGGGGTGCGCCGGTCGTCCGCCTCCATGCCGACCAGGGAGATCGTCAGGTCGGCCTGGGCGTCGGCCAGCCGGAGGTGCTGGGCGGTGGCGAGCGCCTGCCGGGCGACCCGCTCCGCGTCCTCGGCCCGGCCCACGTGGCGGGCCGCCATGACATGCGTCGCGGCCGCCCACACCCAGGTGTACGAGGGCGGTTCGGCGGGGATCAGCGCGAGTGCCTCGCTGCTGTACGTGAACGCGTCCTTCAGGCTGTCGATCCGCATCAGATTGCCCGCGAGGGTGTACCGGACCCGGGCCGCGAGCTCGGAGTCGGCGTCCGAGCCGACCCTGGCCAGGGCGTCCCTGGTGAGGTGGACCGCGCGATGCATCTCCCCGGCCCTGGCGGCCGCCGCCGAGGCGCGCAGGGTGAGGGCGACCGTGCCCCCGTCGGGGCGGGCGCCCGCGTCCACCGCGGGCCACAGTTCGAGTGCCGCCTCCAGATGGCGCAGCTCCTCGGCGGGCGCGCCGACGCGCTGGGCGTGATCGGCCGCTTCGAGGCTGGCGGTGAGCGCGTCGGGCAGGTCGTGGCTCTCGCGTGAGTGATGGGCGCGCTCGGCCGCGTTCTTCGCCGAACGGTCCCGCCCCGCCAGCAGTGCGGCGAACCGGCTGTGCAGCCGCACCCGTTCACCGGGCAGCAGGTCCGCGTACACGGCCTCGCGGGTGAGCGCGTGGCGGAACGAGTACGTCGAGTCGTCCCCCGGAAGCAGCAGTTGGCGCCCGACGGCCTCGCGCAGCGCCGACTCCAGTTCCTCCTCGGGGAGTTGCACGGCGTCACGCAGCAGTTCGTGCTCGACGCGGCGCCCCGCCACGGCCGCCGTGCGCAGCACCTGCTGGGCGGTGTCGGAGAGTTGCTCGATGCGGATGAGCAGGACGTCGGCCAGTCCGCTGGGCATGGAGGGCGGGGCGGGGTCGTCGTCACCGGGCAGTGCGGCGAGCAACTCCTCGGCGTAGAAGGCGTTTCCCTCGGCGCGCTCGACGATGCCGCGGACGGTGCTGTCGGAGACGGGGCCGGTGCGCAGTGCGCGGACGAGCCGGGCCACGTCCGCGTCGGCCATGGGCCGCAGCTCCAGCCGGTCGACGGCCGGCAGCCGGATCAGCTCGGCGAGCAGGGGGCGCAGCGGATGGCGGCGGTGCAGGTCGTCCGCGCGGTACGAGGCGAAGACCGCCAGTCCCCGGGCGGGGCCGCCGGCCGGGGGCCGCTGGAGGACGCCCCGGCTGAGCAGGAAGCGCAGCAGGTCGCGGGAGGACTGGTCGGCCCAGTGGAGGTCCTCGATGATCAACAGGAGCGGGGCGATGCCGGCCAGGTCGGCGAGGAGTCCCGCGACGGCCTCGAAGAGCCGGAGCCGGCCGCCGGGGTCGGGTGCGCCGTCGGCCCCCTGGCCCGCGCCGGTCAGCCGGTCCACCGCCGGGTGGGCGGCGAACGCCGGGGCGAGACGGTCGTCGGCCGCCGCCGCGCCGAGGATCTCCGTGAACGGGAGGTAGGGCAGGCCCACGTCGCCGAGGTCCACGCAGTGCCCGGTCAGGACCGTCGTCCCGGAGGCGGCCGCGTGCGCCGCGGCCTCCGTCAGCGTGCGGGTCTTGCCGACACCGGCGTCCCCGGCCACCAGGACCGCGCGGGGTTCGCCGTCCCTGGCGCGGTCCAGCACGCCGGTGAGCCGGGAGAGTTCGTCCCCGCGGCCGATGAACGGCGTGCCGAATGTCTGTGTCACACGCCCATCCTGGCACGCTCCGCCGACAACTCCCCGGCGTCGCCGCCCTGATCGGGAACCGGCCACGGGCACCGGTTCCAAGGGTGCCCCGTGCTCGCGGGGATCCTTCCGCGGGCATGGCGACGCCGGGCGGTCCGGAGTGCTCCGGACCGCCCGGCGGGCGGGGCCGGCAGGTGTCGGGCCGGCGGTCGGAGGTCGGACGGGCGGAGGTCAGGCGGGTGCCGGGCCGTCGCCCTGCGCGGTCGCCGCCGCGGGGAGCGGCTCGCCGGTGCCGGTGCCGGTGTCCGTCCCGGTGCCGAGGAGGTCGCCGTTCTCGCGCACCGTCACCCTGCGCAGACTCGCGGTGGCGAGGACGGCGGCGCCCAGCACGAGGACCGCGCCGCCGGCGGCCGCCGCCTGCATGCCGTGGGTGAACGCCTCGCGGGCGGCGTCGGCCAGGGCCGTCCCGGCGTGGCCCGGCAGCCGCGCGGCCACGGCCAGGGCGCCGCCCAGGGTCTCGTGGGCCGCGGCCGGGACGCCGGCCGGGATGTCGTGGCGGTAGACCGCGGTGCCGATGGAGCCGAGGACCGCCATCCCGAGGGCGCCGCCGAACTCGGCCCCGGTCTCCAGCAGGGAGGAGGCGGCGCCCGCGTTGCCGACGGGGACCGTGCCGAGAGCCAGGTCCATCATCTGCGACATCACGGTGACGATCCCGGAGGCGAGGACGCCCGCTCCGGCCAGCACGAGCCACAGGGAGTCGGTGCCGGCGAGGGCGAGCAGGCCGTAGCCGCAGGCGGCGAGGACGAATCCGCCGGAGACGACGTGGGCCCGGTGGACGCCCTTCTGCACGAGCAGCGCCGAGACGGGCGCGGCCACACCGACCAGGACCGTGGGGAGCAGGGCCCACAGGGCGGCGGCCATGGAGCTCTTGCCGAGCACCGACTGGAGGTACTGGGTGGTGAAGTACGCCGAGCCCATCATGCCGAAGGAGGAGATCAGGTTGAGGACGACGGCGGGGGCGAAGCCGCGGCCGTGGAAGAGCGCGGGGGAGATCAGCGGGGACTTCGCGGTGCGCTGGCGGTGCACGAACAGGGCGGCGAAGACCAGGCCGACCAGGACCGAGACGACGTACTCGGTCCGCCAGCCCTCGGACGGGATCTC